>JBDTQD010000021.1:0-23489 GCA_039932375.1 Chloroflexota bacterium
TCGCGCGCCACAAAGGTTCGGGCGGCATCGGTCACTTCGAGAGAGATCCGCGATTCGGCGAGCCGGCCCTCGACGCCGGCGAGCAGCAGGCTGACGATCTGCTTGAGCTGCGCCTCGCCGAGCGGCTCGAAGACGATGATCTCGTCGATCCGGTTCAGGAACTCGGGGCGGAAGTGGTCGCGCAGGCTGATCTTCACCTGTTCGGCGGCCGCGGCGAAGGCATCCGGCCCGGCCTCGCCGGCCTCGATCAGCGCGGTCGAGCCGATGTTGCTGGTCATGATCACGACCGTGTTCCGGAAGCTCACCGTGCGCCCCTGGGAGTCGGTCAGGCGCCCGTCGTCGAGGAGCTGGAGGAGGATGTTGAAGACATCGGAATGGGCCTTCTCGATCTCGTCGAAGAGCACCACCTGGTACGGCTTGCGACGCACGGCCTCGGTCAGCTGGCCGCCCTCGTCGTAGCCGACGTAGCCGGGCGGTGCACCGACCAGGCGCGACACGGCGAACTTCTCCATGTACTCGCTCATGTCGATCCGGACCAGGGCGCTCTCGTCGTCGAACAGGAACTCGGCCAGCGCCCGGGCCAGCTCGGTCTTGCCGACCCCGGTGGGTCCCAGGAATATGAATGAGCCGATCGGCCGCTTGGGATCCTTCAGCCCGGCACGGGCTCGACGAATGGCATCGGAGATGGCGATCACCGCCTCGTCCTGGCCGATTAGCCGGTCGTGCACCCGATCCTCCATGTGGAGCAGCTTCTCCATCTCGCCCTCCATCAGGCGGCTGACCGGGATGCCGGTCCACCGCGCCACCACCTGGGCGATGTCGTCGGCGTCGACCTCCTCCGTGAGCAGCAGCGAGCCCGCGGCCTTCAGCTCGCGCAGCCGCTGCTCCTGCTCGGTGAGCTGCTGCTGCAGCTCGTTGGCGCGGCCGTACTTCAGCTCGGCTGCCTTGGCGTAGTCGGCGGCGCGCTCGGCCGCCTCGATCTCCGGGGTCAGCTTCTCGAGCTGCTCACGGGTCTCGCGGATGGTTGCGACCACTCCCTTCTCGCGCTCCCAGGTCGCCTTCATGGCATCGCCCCGCTCGCGCAGATCGGCGAGCTCCTTCTCGAGCGCCTCCAGGCGGGCCTTCGAGGCGTCGTCCTTCTCCTTGCGCAGCGCCTCGCGCTCGATCTCGAGCTGCATCCGGCGCCGCTCGATCTCGTCCAGCTCGACCGGCATCGAGTCCATCTCCATGCGCAGCCGGGAAGCGGCCTCGTCGACCAGGTCGATCGCCTTGTCGGGCAGGAAGCGCTCGCTGATGTACCGGTTCGAGAGGACGGCAGCGGCGACAAGGGCGGAGTCGGTGATGCGCACCCCATGGTGTACCTCGTACCGCTCGCGCAGGCCACGCAGGATCGAGATCGTGTCCTCGACGCTCGGTTGGTCGACGATGATCGGCTGGAAGCGGCGCTCGAGCGCAGCGTCCTTCTCGATGTTCTTGCGGTACTCGTCGAGCGTGGTGGCGCCAATCGCGTGCAGCTCCCCGCGGGCCAGCATCGGCTTGAGCAGGTTGGCGGCATCCATTGCGCCCTCGGCGGCGCCTGCGCCGACGACGGTATGCAGCTCGTCGATGAACAGGATGATCTGCCCCTCCGCGACGGCAACCTCCTTGAGCACTGCCTTGAGGCGCTCCTCGAACTCGCCGCGGTACTTGGCCCCGGCCACCATGGCGCCCAGGTCGAGCGCGACCACTCGCTTGTCCTTCAGCCCTTCGGGGACGTCGCCGCGCACGATCCGCTGTGCGAGCCCCTCGGCGATCGCCGTCTTGCCCACCCCCGGCTCACCAATCAGGACGGGGTTGTTCTTGGTCCGTCGGCTGAGCACCTGGATGACGCGGCGGATCTCCTCGTCCCGGCCGATCACGGGGTCGAGCTGTCCCTTGCGCGCGGCCTGGGTCAGGTCGCGGCCGTACTTCTCGAGCGCCTCGTAGGTCGCCTCGGGGTTCTCGCTCGTCACGCGCTGGTTGCCTCGAACGGTGGTGAGCGCTTCCAGGACCGATGTGGCCTCCACGCCCTGCGCACGCAGCAGGCGCTGCGCCGGGTTGCCGGCCGCGTCCTCGATGATGGCGAGCAGGAGGTGCTCTGTCGATACGTATTCGTCGCGCATCCGCTCCGCCACCGGGTGGGCGTCCGACAGGACGCGTCGCGCGTCTGCCCCCAGCGTCAGCTGGGCTGTGCCGGTCACCTTGGGGAGCTTGGCCAGCTCCTCGCGTGCGGCGGTCGCCACGGCAGCGGGGTCATCGCCGATCCGCTCGATCACCACCGGGACCACGCCATCGGGCTGGTCGACCAGGGAGAGGAGCAGGTGCATTGCGGTCAGCTCGGGGTGGCCCTCGCCCTCGGCCAGCTGCTGGGCCGCGGCGATCGCCTCGGTCGCTCGCGTGGTGAAGCGTTCGGTCCGCATCACTGGACCCTGCCTTCCTTGCGCGGATCGGCCTGGGGATGCTTGCCGAGGACCTTTGCCAGCTCCTCCCGGGCAGTCTCGTCGAGGGTCGGCAGCACGACCCTAATCCGCACCACCAAGTCGCCCTTGCCCGATCCGCCGCGCTTCGGCAGTCCGCGGCCGCGGATCCGGATCTCCTGCGCGCTCTGGGTGTTCGGCCGCACCCGCAGCTTGACGCTGCCAGTGGGGGTTGCGACGGGAACCTCTGCGCCCAGCAGCGCCTCGGCAAGCGTGAGCGGCAGCTCGATCCCGAGATCGGCGCCGCGCCGCTCGAACCGCGGATCGGGCTTGACCCGGACGGTGATCACGACGTCCCCGGCCGGCCCACCGCCCGGCTGCTTGACGGCCCCACGCAATCGAATCTTGGCGCCGTCGTTCACACCCGCCGGAATCGATGCCTGCAGCCGCCGGCCGTCGACGCTCACCATCCGCTCCGCCCCGCGCGCGACCTCTTCGAGCGTCACCTCGGCGGTAGCGTGTGCCTCCGTCGGCCGGCTGACCGTGCGCTGCGTCGCGCCTCCCAGGTCGGCGAAGTCGAAGACCTGCTCGAACTGGCCTGGCGTTGCCCGGGTCCGGCCGCCGGGTGGCGATCCCTCCCCGCTGAAGAAGGCACGGAAGAAGTCGCTGAAGCCGCCGAGGTCGGAGCCGAGGTCCTCGGCGCTGACCCGGCGCGTCTCCCAGCGGACGCCGCCCGGTGCCCCGCCGAAGCCTGCCCAATCGGTTGCGCCGCCGGGGAAGCCGGCGTTGTCATATGCCTGCCAGTTGGCACCGAGCTCGTCGTACTTGCGCCGCTGCTCGGGATCGGACAGGACGGCGTTCGCCTCGTTCGCTTCCTTGAAGCGCTTCTCGGCGTCGGCGTTCCCGGGGTTGCGGTCGGGATGGAGCTCGCGCGCCAGGCGGCGATAGGCCTTCTTGATCTCGGCCTGCGTCGCCGTCTTGGGTACGCCAAGGACCGCGTAATAGTCCTTGTACTCCATTCGACCGCCCCTCAGGGTTGCCTGATCAGACGCCGCCCACCGGGGGCTGCTCGGCGGGGATCTCCGGCGTGGCAGGCACCGGTGCCTCCGGCGTCGGTCGCTTGCGTCGCGGCGCCCGGGTGGCTCGAGGCGTGACGCGCTGCTGCCGAGCGGCACGCTCAGCCTTGATCCGAGCTGCGGGACGCGGCGCGTCGATCAACGCCTCGGCCAGCACCTCGTCCATCGTCTCGACCGGGATCAGCCGAAGCTGGGTGCGGACCTCATCCGGTACCTCGGCGAGGTCCTTCTCGTTCCGCTTCGGGATGAGAACCGTCTTGACGCCCGCCAGGTGAGCCGCCAGCAGCTTGCTCTTCAGCCCGCCGATGGGCAGGACTCGGCCGCGCAGCGTGATCTCGCCGGTCATCGCCAGGTCACGGCGCACCGGTCGCCCGGTGAGCAGCGAGGCCATGGCGGTGGCCATCGTGACCCCGGCCGACGGCCCGTCCTTTGGGGTCGCGCCAGCCGGCACGTGGATGTGGAGGGTCTGCTTCTCGAAGACCGACGGGTCGATCCCGAGCTCCTTGGTGCGCGCCCGGATGTACGACATCCCGGCCCGTGCCGACTCCTTCATCACGTCGCCCAACTGGCCGGTCAGGATGAACTCGTCCTTGCCGTCCATCTTGGTCGCCTCGACCTGGACGATGTCGCCGCCCGCGTCGCTGACCACCAACCCGGTGGCCATCCCGATCTGGTCCTCGTCATCCAGCTCCCCGTAGTCGAAGCGGGCCGGTCCCAGGTAGATCTCCAGGTCCTCAGGCTTGACCACCACCTTGACCTTCGCGTCGGCCGCCACGCGGCGAGCGACCTTGCGCGCGATGTTGGCGAGCTCGCGCTCCATGTTGCGGACCCCAGCCTCGTGCGTGAAGGCCTGGATCAGCCGGATGAGGGCCTCCTCGCTGATCTCGAGCTGCTCGGCCGTCAGGCCGTGGTTCTCGAGCTGCTTGGGCATCAGGAAGCGCTGCGCGATGCGGAGCCGCTCGAGCTGCGTATAGCCGGGCAGCTGGATGATCTCCATCCGGTCGCGCAGGGCCGGTGGGATGGTGTCGACCATGTTGGCGGTCGCGATGAAGAGGACCCGCGACAGGTCGAACGGAACCTCCAGGTAGTTGTCCTGGAATGAGTTGTTCTGCTCGGGGTCGAGCACCTCCAGCAGCGCCGATGACGGATCGCCACGGAAGTCCATGCCGACCTTGTCGATCTCGTCGAGCATGAAGACCGGGTTCGCCGATCCGGCCGTCTTGATGTTCTGGATGACGCGCCCCGGCAGCGCCCCAATATAGGTGCGCCGGTGCCCGCGGATCTCCGCCTCGTCGTGGATGCCGCCGAGGCTCATCCGCACGAACTTGCGGCCCATCGCCCGGGCGATGCTCTTGCCGAGGCTCGTCTTGCCGACGCCGGGCGGTCCGACGAAGAGCAGGATCGGCGAGCGGATCTTCTCGGCGAGCTTGCGCACCGCCATGTACTCCAGAATCCGCTCCTTCGGCTTTTCGAGGCCGTAGTGGTCCTCGTTGAGCACCTTCTCGGACTCGTCGAGGTCCAGGTTGTCATCGGTCTGGACGCCCCACGGCAGGCTAACCAGCCAGTCCACGTATGTACGAATGACGCCCTGCTCGGGTGAGGCGCTTGGGATCCGGTTGAGGCGGTCGACCTCCTTGAGGGCCTTCTCCTTGACCTCGGCCGGCATCGCCGACTCCTCGACCTTCTTCTTCAGCTCGCCGGCCTCCGCGATCGACGGATCGTCCTCGCCGAGCTCCTTCTGGATCGCCTTGAGCTGCTCGCGCAGGATGTACTCGCGCTGGGTCTTGTCCATCTCGGACTTGACCTCGCTCTGGATCCGGCCCTTCAGCTCCAGGACCTCGATCTGCTTGGCCAGGAACTGGCTCACCTGGCGCAGCCGCTCGGCGACGTCGATCGTCTCCAGCAGCTGCTGCCGAGCCTCGGTGGTCATGTCGGGGGAGTAGGCGACCATGTCGGCCAGCAGCCCGCCATCGGAGATGTTGCGCGCGGCGACTGCCACTTCCGGCGGAACCGATGCGCCCGAGCTGACGTACTGCTCGATCTGACCCTGGACCGATGCCATCAGGGCCTCGACCTCGAGGCTCTTCTCGTGGCTCTCGTCGATCAGCTCGATGCGCGCCTCGAGGTGCGGCTCGGTCTGCACCAGGTCGAGGAGGCGGATGCGCCGCTGCCCCTGGACGATGGCGCGAATGGTGCCGTCCTGCAGGCGGATCACCTGTGCGATCTTGGCCAATGTGCCGATGGAATACAGCTCGTCGACCGAGTTGATCTCCTCGGTCTCGTTGCTGCGCTGCGTGATGAGGGCGACCGGCTGCGAGGTGCGGACCGCACGGTCGAGGGCCTTGACGCTGCGGTCGCGGCCGACCTGCAGCGGGACGATCATCTCGGGGAAGATCACAGTGTCGCGCAAGGCGACGAGTGGGAGAACCTGGATCTGCTCGACCTCGGGTTCGGTGTTCTTGTCATCCATTGTCAGGTTCTTGTCCCTTCAGTCGAGGCGCTCACCGGCATCGGTTCATCCTCCTCGACATATCGCTCGACATCGTCTCCATCGAACAGGTCATAGACGCGGATCTTGCCGAGCGCCTCGAGCTGCAGGATGACCTTGACGCCCGCCAGGTTGACCCCCTGGCGCCGGGTCAGAAAGCGGATGATACGCACCCGCCGGAGATCGGCCTCCGAATAGAGTCGGAGGTTGTTGCGCCGATGTGGGCAGACAAGCCCTTCCTCTTCGTAAATCCGCAGCGTCCGCGGATGCACCTGGGCCAGCTCGGCTGCGATGCTGATGAAGTAGCGCGGACGCTGAGGATCGCGAAGGGAGCTCACCGGCTCTCGATGGCGGGATTCAGCATCTCGCCGTATGGGTTGTATCGGGTGATGTTCGCCATGGTCGAACGTCCTTCACTGAGGTGAGATAGGAACGTGCGGTTACCCTAAGGTCTGACAATGGCGTTGTCAAGACCCTTGCCTCCCTCCCAGTGCCCCAAGCAGCTCTCGCAAGCGTCGGGGCGCCCGCCTCTGTTCCCGGATCGGCACCGGCCAAGGGCTGTACCGCGCGAGCTGGTAGGCGGCCGTCGGGGCGCCCGAATGACGGGCCGATCAGCCACGCTTGCGACTCCTGCCGGTCGGGCCGCTACTCGCCGATCAGCAGCATGCGCAGCTCGGCCTCATGCTCGGCTGAGGTGATCGCCAGGAGCTTGTCGCCCTGGCGCAGGGTTGTGTCCGGGCGCGCGGCGATGGCATGCTCGTCTCGCACGATCACGGCCACGGTGCTCCCATCGGGAAGCAGCAGGTCACGCAGCGTTTTCCCGATCACCGGCGATGTGGCGTCGAGCTGTGCCTCGACGACCTGTACCTCGCCGCCCTCCAGCTCCGCCAGGTGGAGCAGGTCGTGGATCGGGATCTCATGCTCGATCAGGGAGAGGATGCTGCGGGTCGCGCTGACCGTCTCGTCGATCGCCAGGCGCCGGAAGAGCGGCTCGTTGCTGGGATTGCTGACGCGCGCGATGGCGCGCGGCACGTTGAACTTCATCTTGGCCACTTGGCAGGCGACCAGGTTGTCCTCGTCGTCGCCGGTGACCGCGGCCACCACGTCGGCGCGCGCCATCCCGGCCTCCGCCTGGTAGCGGCCTTCGCATCCGTCGTTGGGGATCACGATGCTGCCCAGCTCGTCGGCGATGGTGCGAGCCCGCGCCGCATCCCGCTCGATCATCACCACCTCATGGCCGGCGGCGAGCAGCTCCTTGGTCAGGTAGTAGCCGACATTGCCGCCGCCGATGACCACGACGTACACCTCAGCTCGCCTCCCCATCAGCAGGCGCCTTGTCGCCTGTCGCTGGCTTGTCGGTGGTGGTCGTCTCACCGAGGCCGGCTTCCTCGATAGCGGCCGCTGCGTGGGCCGCTGCTCGCGAGCCGGCTGGAGGCACCCCCTGGCGCGGCTCTGCGGTCGGAGGCTCGACCGCTCCATCCGTCGCCTCGGCGCCCTGGGTTGCCGCCACCACCAGCGCATCGGCGAGGATCACTGTGCGGCAGATCGTCTCGAGGCCGAGCGTTCGATACGCCTCAGCGCGGAGCGGGTCGTTGATCTTGGCGATCACCCGCGGAATGCCGAAGATGTGCTTTCCCAACTGGGCCGCCAGCGCGTTGCGGTTATCCCCCTCGGTGAGCGCCATCAGCAGCTCGGCGAGGTCGGCGCCGGCGCCACGAAGGACGTCCTCGTCGCTGCCGCTGCCTCGCACGGTGGCTCCGGCGAACGTGCTGGGGAGCCGGTTGAAGGCGCGCTGATCCACGTCGATCACGGTCACGTGGTCGCCGCGCTGGTCGAGCTCAGCTGCCGTCCGCGCGCCGACGCGTCCGCAGCCGATGATGATCACCCTCATGGCGCGTGTGCCAACTCCTCCGTCTCGGCCCGTAGGCACCAGACCGGCGCCGTCGAGTTGCGCATGACGTACGGGACGGTGCGTCCCGCATCCCAACCTCCGCCGAAGCGCTTCTTATAGCGTAATCCCATCACTATCAGGTCCGCGTGCCGCTCAACGGCGTCGTCCACGATCGCGGCTCCTGCGGCACGGGCCTGGGCGATCCCCGTCTGCACCTGCACCTCGTGCTCGAGCAGGAACGCCTCGCCATGGCTCAGTGCCTCATCGGCGAATGCGACGGCGGCGGGGTCCTGGGTGTCGAGCTGCCGTTCGAAGGGGATCTCGATGACGTGCAGCAGGAAGGCCTGGCCGGCGCTGCCCGCGAGCAGGACGGCGGTCAGCCGCAGCGCCCCGTCATCGGCATCAGTGCCAGCGAGCGGGACCAGGATGCGGTCGAAGGTGAGGAGGGCGGGACGCTTCTCCCGTCGGCCAAAGATCATGCGCCGATATCCTACGGCGCCCAGCGACCTCTCAGCGGCCGATTGACAGCCGCTCGATCAACCAGCGAGGCAGTCCCACCTCGTGCATCAGGCGCTGGGTGAGCGCGATCTGGTAGGGGACGCGACGGAATTCGGCGAGGCCGGCATCCGTGTCGAGGACCAGGTACGAGGCGTGGGGATTGCCGTCGCGCGGCTGGCCGACGCTCCCAGGGTTGATCAGCGCGCGACGAGCGTCCAGGGTGATTGCCTTCGAAGGTGTGGCGGTCACGACGTTCATCCGGTCGCCGTCGAGTCGGTAGATAAGCGGCAGGTGGGTGTGGCCGAACAGGCAGTGGCGGGTCTCGAATGCGTCCAGGTTGGCCGCCGCGATATCGACGTCGGTGATGTACTCCCAGATCGGCTCGCGCGGCGAGCCATGGACCGCCGTCAGCTCTCCGTCGCGCCGCACCTCGGGCAGGGCGGCGAGGTATGCCTGCGCGTTGTCGTCCAGGACGCTGGCGGTCCAGGCGATGGCGGCGGCCGCGTCGGGGTTGAACCAGGCGGCGTCGACCGTCCCGATCGCGGCCCCGTCGTGGTTGCCGGTTACCGCCCGTGCGCCGAGCTCCTGGAGGCGGCTGATCACCTCGTTCGGCTGCGGGCCGTAGCCGACAATATCGCCCAGCACCCAGACCTCGTCGATGGCCGGCAGGTCGTCCCGGACGGCGTCGAGCGCAGCGAGATTGGCGTGGATGTCCGACAGGACCGCGAGGCGCATGGGGGTCGGAGTATACCGATGGTCAGCCGAGCGGCCGACGTCCGGGCCCTCCGGCGCGACGAGGGAAACGAGCCGGCGTGGCGCCCTTCTTGTGCACGATCACGAACCGATGTCCGCCGAGCGCTGGGAGTCCGGGATCGAGGATCTCGAGGTCACCGCCCCCCAGCTGGTGGATGGCCACCCGGCCGCGCCTGACCTCCTCGTCCTCATCGGCCAGCGGCCCCTTCCAGGCGAGAAGCTTGCCACCGGTCACCAGCAGCGGGAGCGCCAGCTCGGCCAGCACGGGCAGCGGCGCGCAGGCGCGTGCTGTGACGACCGCATGCCGCTCGCGGTGGCGCGGGTCGCGGCCGACCGCCTCGGCCCGATCGGAGAGGACGGTCACGTTTCGCAGGCCGAGTGCTTCGACGAATTCGCGCAGGAGCGCCGCCTTCTTGGCGACCGAGTCGACCAGGGTCCAGCCCATCTCCGGCCGCGCCAGCGCCAGGGGTAATGCCGGCACGCCGCCCCCCGAGCCGAGGTCCAGCGCATCGGTCGGCGCCAGCCGGTCCAGGATCGGGAGCGCCGCCAGGGAGTCGAGCAGATGGACCCGGGCGACCTCGTCGGGGAGCGTCACCCGGGTCAGGTTGTGCCGCCGGTTCGCGGCAAGCAGGAGCGCCACGAAGCGCTGGGCACCGTCGGCGAAGCCGGGCGGCAGGCCCGAGGCTATGGCCGGGGCCTCGGCGAGCAGCATCTCGAGCGTGAGCCGCGACTGGGCGGCCGCGTCGTCGTCTTCGGCCGACAAACGGTAAATGCCTCTCCGGTGGCGTTTCGGTCTTCCCGGTCGTGGGCGGTTGAGTGGCCGGCTTTCGCATCGGCCCCGCACGCGCCCGGTTACCGTACTCGGCCGCCGGGGAAGCAGGACGATCACCGTACCAGCCGTCGTCGGGCGGGGCAAGTCGACTTATCCACCAACCGCCGCACCAGGTGGCGACCTGTGGATAAGTCGCCGGGCTATACTCGCCTTCGATGGGTTCAGGGGCCCGGTGGGCAGGTACGATCGAGGACCAGTGGCGGCGGCGCTGATCGACGGCTCGCCCCGCTTCGCTCATCAGAGCGAGGCGGAGCTGGCAAGAATCCTCGACTTCTACGGTGTCGCATGGCGATACGAACCCGACATCTTCCCCATCTCCTGGAACGCCGACGGCGCGGTCGTGGAGTCGTTCGCGCCCGATTTCTACCTCCCGGAGATCGACCTCTACCTGGAGCTGACGACCCTCAAGCAGGCGCTCGTCCGCAAGAAGAATCGCAAGCTTCGGTGGCTCCGCCAGCTCTACCCCGAGGTCCGCGTGAAGCTCTTCTACGCCCGTGACTTCCGGGCGCTGATGGTCAAGTACGGGCGGCTCGACTTCCTCGCCGACGTCGCCGCCATGAATGGCAACGGCCCCCTGAGCGACCGATGATCGACGCCGACGTCGAAGAGGTCCTGCTCAGCGGCGAGCAGGTGCAGGCGCGGGTGGCAGAGCTCGGCGCCCAGCTGGCGGCCGACTACGCCGGGCGCGATCCGGTGCTGGTGAGCGTCCTGAAGGGCTCGATCATCTTCCTGGCCGACCTGGTGCGCGCCATGCCGATCCCGCTCTCGATCGACCTGATGGAGGTGAGCAGCTACGGCGCCTCCACCGAGTCGAGCGGCCAGGTGCGGATCCTCAAGGATCTCTCCACGTCGATCGAGGGGCGCGAGGTGATCGTGGTCGAGGACATCATTGACACCGGCCTGACCCTCAACTACCTGCTCCGATACCTGCATGACAAGGGGCCCGCCTCGATCCACATTTGCTGCCTCCTCGACAAGCCGGCACGTCGCCTGGCGCCGATCGAGATCGACTATCGCGGCTTCACGATCCCCGATCGCTTCGTGATCGGCTACGGCCTGGACTACGGCGAGCGGTACCGGAACCTGCCGTACATCGGCGTCCTGCGACCATCGGTCTACGGCGCGGCAGCCTCGGAATAGGGATGGCCGACGGCGCGCCGGGCGGCCGCTACCGCGTGTCGATCCTGCTCGGCAGCCTCCTGATGGTTGTGGCTGGATTCCTTACCTGGTGGCAGGTAGGCGGGGAGAAGGTCAACGGCGTCCCGATCCCCGCCAGCGCCGGGATCGGCCTCGAGGGGCCAGGGATCGTCGTGTACGGAGCGGCGCTGGCCGCCCTCGTCCTGCTCGACATCGGCTACATGCGGGGGCGCTGGGGGTTCGTGCTCGACGCTCCCTGGGTCTACCTGGCGCTCGGCCTGGTCGCCGCCGCCGCCCTTGCCTTCCGGATCTGGGAGCTCTGGTCGGTCGGCTTCCTGCCTCTTCCGCAGCGCTCTCCGGGCCTCGCGGCGGCCGCGGTAGGGGTCGGGCTTGTCCTGTACGGGGCGGGACGCGGTTTCGGTGCGCGGCGCCCCGTCTAACGAGGGCCGGGAAGCAGGAGCGGGCTGATCACGATCCATCCCACGATTACCGCGACCAGCAGCCCCGCCAGGATCAGCATCGGGCGAAGGTCGGGCCGATAGTCGCGCGGCGCACGCCGGGGCGCAGGTGGATCGCCGGACATCGGGCCGGCTAGATCTCGCCCAGGTAGGCCTGGCGCACCTGCTCGTTGGCCGCCAGGTTGGCCGCCGTGTCGGAGAGGATGATCTGGCCGGTCTGCAGCACGTAGCCGCGCGCCGCGACGTTCAGGGCCATCTGCGCGTTCTGCTCCACCAGCAGCACGGTCGTGCCCTGCGCGTTGATGTCGGTGATGATCTTGAAGATCTGCTCCGTCAGGATCGGCGAGAGGCCCATCGACGGCTCATCGAGAAGGAGCAGGGTCGGTTGCGCCATCAGCGCTCGCCCGATCGCCAGCATCTGCTGCTCGCCACCGGAGAGGGTCCCGGCCTTCTGCGTCCGCCGCTCCTTGAGTCGCGGGAAGAGGTCAAAGACGCGCGCCGCGTCGTTGCCGATGTCCGCCCCGCGACGGCTGAAGGCGCCCATCTGGAGGTTCTCATAAACGCTCATCCGGGCGAAGACGTGACGTCCCTCGGGTGCCTGGGCGATCCCCAGCCGTACGACATCGTGCGGCGGCACGGCGTGGATCTCGTTTTCACGGAAAATGACGCGCCCCTCGCGCGCCCGTTGAATGCCGCTGATGGTGCGGAGGGTCGTCGACTTGCCGGCGCCATTCGAGCCGATCAGAGTCACCACCTCGCCCTCCTCGACGTGCAGGCTCACCCCCTTGAGTGCGTGGATGTTGCCGTAGTAGGTGTGCACATCGTCGAGCTCGAGCAGGCGAGTCATGCGGAGGTCGCCTGCTTGCCGAGGTAGGCCTCGATGACGCGGGGATTGGCGCGAATCTCGGCCGGCGTACCCTCCGCGATCTTCTCACCGTAGTCGAGCACCGTGATTCGCTCGCTGACGCCCATCACGACCTTCATGTCGTGCTCGATCAGGAGGATGGCGAGCTGCAGGTCGCGCCGGAGGCGCGAGATGAAGTCGGTCATCTGCCTCGTCTCACCCGGATTCATGCCGGCGGTCGGCTCGTCCAGCAGCAGCAGCTTCGGGTCACTCGCCAGCGCCCGCGCCACCTCCAGCCGGCGCTGGTCGCCATACGGCAGGTTCTTGGCCAGCTCATCCTCGACCCGTCGGCGCAGGCCGACCAGCGTCAGGAGCTCGCGCGCCTTCTGGATGGTCGCCTCCTCCTCCTGGCGGATGGAGGCAGTGCCCAGGATGGCGTGGAACCACTGCCCGCGCATCCGGACGTGGCGTCCCACCTGCACGTTGGCCAGCACCGTCATGTTCTGGAAGAGCCGGATGTTCTGGTAGGTCCGCGCGATGCCCAGCTCCGCCACCTCGTGCGGCGACAAACCCGTGATATCGACGCCATCAAAGCCGATGGTGCCGGAGGTCGGGGCGAAGATGCCGGTGATCTGGTTGAAGAAGGTCGTCTTTCCGGCGCCGTTCGGTCCGATGATCGCGACGATCGCGTTGTGGGGGATATCGAAATTGATGTCCCGATTGGCGACCAGGCCCTCGAACTGCTTGGTGACGCTGTGTGCCTCGAGCAGCGGCCTCGCATCGGTCGTGTCCTGGACGACGGCGGGATCGGCTGTGTACATCGCTCAGCTGCCCTGGGCCGTGGCCAGGGCGGAGGAGTCGGTCTCCTCGTCCAACTTGTCCTCGTCGGTCTCGTGGAGCTCGCGCCGCCGACTCGCGTCGGGGAGCAGGCCCTCCGGGCGGGCGATCATCATCACCACCAGAACGGCCCCATAGACGAGGAGCCGAAACTCGCTGAATTCACGCAGGAGCTCGGGCAGGCCGATCAGCACGAGTGCGCCGATGACCAACCCGGGGATGCTCCCCATCCCGCCCAGGATGATGATCGCCAGGACCGTGATCGAGACCAGGATGTCGAATGTGCCGGGGTAGACCGACGCGAGGTGGGTGGCGAAAACGGCCCCACCCAGGCAGCCGACTGACGCTCCGAGGGCGAAGGCCAGCAGCTTGTAGTTGGTGACGTTCACGCCGGTCGCCTCGGCGACGTCCTCGTCTTCGCGCATGGCATTCCACGCGCGACCGATGCGCGAGTGCTTCAGGCGGAACGCCACGAATGCTGCGACGACGCAGAAGAGGAGGAGCGGGTAGTAGGTCAGGGTCGGCCCGGTAAGGTGCCAGCCCAGAACGGGGACGTCGATCGCCTTGGCGCCCAGGAGCGGTGGGATCCCCAGGATTCCCTGGGTCCCGCCCAGCCACGGTTTCAAGGCGTCCGATAGGAAGAGGATCCGCGCAATCTCGCCGAACCCCAGGGTGACGATCGCCAGGTAGTCGCCCCGCAGGCGGAGCACGGGCGCACCGATGAAGAGCCCGGTGGTGGCCGCGCCGAGGATCACGATCGGGAGGGCGACCCAGAAAGGCCATCCAAGGTGCAGCGACGAGAGGGGCGAGGTGAGGAGCGCGGTCAGGTACGAGCCGACGCCGTAGAACGCGACGTAGCCCAAGTCCAGCATGCCCGCAAAGCCGACTACGATGTTCAGCCCCAGCGCGAGCAGCGTGTAGAGGCCCACGAAGACGAGCACCTGGCTCATGAAGGAGCCGGCGATCTGTGGCAGGGCCAGCAGGAAGAGGATCAGCAGCAGCCACGTCAGGCCGCGTAGGGTGGCTCGTGTTCGGGGATCCGCCGCGGCGATGCGCGCGGCAACTCGCGCGCGCGCCGGCCCCACTCCGACCGTGGCCACCACAAACGCTGCGAAGACGAGAACCGCGCCGATAATCGTCAGCCCACCGAGGCGATAGAAGAATCGCGAGATGTCCGCCTGCTTGAAGTCGGTCAGACGGGGGCGCACGAATGGCTCGAGCATGCTCATGATCAGAACGCCGAGCACGCCCCAGACCAACGGTCGTCGGAACCTCGCGGGCATCACCTGCACCCCTGCACCGACGAGTCCGAGAACCGCCGCCAGGGCGGCGTTCGCCAGCGCGCCGACCGTTGCCGGCTGGTCGAAGGCGATAAAGGCAAGGAGCTTGGGCGAGACACGCAGGAGCACGTCACGTACCTGGGGCACTGCTTCGGCGAAGAGCAATGCCAGCGCCAGGATCACGCCGCTGAGTGCGCCGGCGAGCAGGCCCCAGCCCAGCCGGCCGATCCCGCTGCCGGAGCGGGCGGCGACCAGGTACCCCGCAGCGAGTGGCGGCACGGCCAGCATCAGGCGACCCAGTGTCACCACGCCGGTGATCGTGTTTCGCTGTGAGAACGCCAGCACGATCCCAACCGTGACCAGGTAGATCACGACCACTCCGGCAATGGCGCCGATCGCCAGCGCCAGGCGCAGCATGCTCCCCGTCGTCCTCATCTCAGCGACCCTCCGGGCGCCCGAAGATGCCGTACGGCCGGAAGATGAGGACAAGCACCAGGACGGTGAAGGCGACCACGTCGCGGAGCTGGTTGGGCGAGGGGACACCAAAGCCTGACAGGAACAGGTTCGGCCCCACTGATTCGAGAATCCCGAGCATCAACCCGCCCGCCATCGCGCCCACGATGCTGCCGATTCCCCCGAGCACGGCCGCCGTGAAGGCTTTGATCCCTGGCAGGAAGCCCATGAACCAGTCCACCTCGGTGAACACGATCGCGTACAGGACCCCAGCGGCGCCCGCCAGGATGCCACCGATGGCAAAGGTGATCGAGATGATGCGGTCGACGTTGATCCCCATCAGCGCCGCCGTGTCCTTGTCCTCGCTGATGGCCCGCATCGCCCGCCCGGTGCGCGTCTTCTCGACGAACCAGTACAGGAGGAGCATCAACAGGACGGCGGAGACGATGACGACGGCGTGCGTTTTCAGGATCGGGAAAGGACTCCCCTCGAACAGGCGGCCCTGGAGGATCTCCAGCCGCGGGTAAGCCTTAGCCTGCTCGCCGTAGATGCCGCGCACGCTGTTGCTGATGAACAGCGAAGCGCCGATGGCGGTGATCAGCGGGACCAGGCGCGGCGCACGTCGCAGCGGACGGTAGGCGATCCGTTCGAGAAGGAGGGCGACGAGCATCGACGACACCATCGCGACCAATAGCACGACGAGCATGCCCAGGATCGGGTTGGCATCCAGGAAGCCGGCCTTCGACAGGGCGTCGGCGACGAAATACGCGGTCATGGCGCCGAACATGAAGACGTCGCCGTGGGCGAAGTTGATCATCAGCAGCACGCCATAGACGAGCGTGTAGCCGAGCGCGATGAGGGCGTAGACGCTCCCCTGCGAGATCCCGAAGATGAGCAGGTCGCGCCATTCCTGGGGGCTCAGCGCTCCGGCCGAGAGGGTCGCCCAGGTGCCGAGCACGACAGCCACCAGGACCGCGACCTGGATCGCTGTCAGAACGACCGTGACCAGTGAGAGGCGCCGGGTTCGCTTCACGAGCCCTCTCCTCCGCGAATTTGCGTGGAAGTGCGAGCGGGTGGGCCGATTGCCGGCTCACCCGCTCGCGTTATCTCCCCGCCGGGTAATGCCTACTCGGCTATGAGGGTCGAGTGCTGAACACGCTGGTGTAGACAGGAGCCACAGCCGGGGTGCTCCCCGAGGCTGGCTTTCCACCCTTCAGCTGCGCAATCGACACGAAGCTGCTTCCGCAGTCGCCGTATTGGTTGCAGGTCAGGGTCCCCGTCAGGCCGGGGTAGTCCTTCAGGGCCGCGACATACTGGCGCAGCGCATCCTTCGGCACCCACAGGACGCCATTGGCATCCTGCACGCCGACCTTGGCGATGGCGTCCATCAGGATGTTCGCCGCGTCGAAGCCGTGCGCATGGTACGGGGCGATCGGGTTCTTCGTGCCAGACAGAGCCCGGTACTTGGGCAGGAAGTCAGTGTCGTACTTTCCGCCGAAGTTGAGGTCAGGACCCGAGAAGTACATGCCCAGCTTCTCGGCCAGGGTGCCGGCCACGGAAACGAAGCCGTCGTCCTTGATGCCATCTGCGCCGATCAGCTTCACGCCGGCGCAGGACGGAACGTCCTGGGTCTGGAGCGTCATCGTCGGCCCCTCAGGGTCGAAGATGGGGTAGAAGAAGACATCAGGATGGTCCTTGCAGACGTTGGTCAGGACCGGCTTGAAGTCCTTGTCGCCGATCTGGATCGCGGTCTGGAGGGTGATCGTCCCGCCACACTGCGACTTGAACTGGTCGACGAAGACCTGCTGCAACTGCTCCGCATACGGGCTGCCGTCATGGACGGTGGCCGCCGACTTGGCATGCAGCACCTCGCAGGCGAACTTCGCGACCGCTGCGCCTTGCACGTTGTCGTTGTACGCGGTGCGGAAGTAGAACGGCCCGCCGAAGTCCGGCTTGTCGGGATTGGTCAGCGAGGGGGCAGTGTTCGAGGCCGAGATCATCGTCAGGCCGGCCTGCGACAGGATCGGCATGGCCGGGACCGCGGTGCGCGAGCAGGTTGTGCCGATGACGGCGACGATGGTCGCGTCGGCCACGATCGCCTGAGCGGCAGTCTGGCCGTCCTCGGCCTTGGCGCAGCCGGCATCCTGCCGAACGACCTGAACGTCGCGGCCGAACATCTGGCCACGATCAGCGATGGCGATCTCGACGCCATATTCGACGTCGCTGCCGAGGGCGATGGTGGGACCGCTGAAGGAGTTCGCGCTGGCGAGCCGGATCGGATCGCCCGCAGCGATCTCGACACAACCCTTCTTGTCGGCTGCGCAGATTGCCGTCGCATCGGCGCCTGAGGCGGCCGGCCCGCCGCTCCCACCCGACGCAGTGCTCCCCGACGGACTTGGGCTCTGGCTTGTACACGCCGCCAGGACGAGGAGCGTGGCCGTCAGCACCGCGCTCCAACGCAAAAGATTCCGCATCCAGTGATCCTCCAATTGCTCGGGTAGGCGCGAGCTCGCCGTCTCAGTAAAGAGTGGGCCGCATCATAAGGGCGCCTTCTCGTTCAGCGCAAGGGCTTTGCAAGCCTCAAGCGGGCCTCCCGGCGCGGCATGCTATCCTTACTCGGGTACGTCTGCAGCCCACGCGCTGCGTTTCGCTCCCGAGAGGCTCCCGTGGAGTATTACGTCCGCAGCGCCCGCCTGACCGATGTCGACGCCGCCAGCCGCATTCTGATGCGGGACTCGGCCGATCCCGACCAGGAGCGCGAGGACACCGATCGGCTCCGCAACCTCCTCTTCGTGCCGGCGGCCACCGTGGTCGTCGCCGAGGCGGAACGCCGGGTCGTCGGCATCGGGGTCCTCTCGATCCGTCCCTCGGTCCGCTTGGGTCCGTTCATCGGCGTCATCGATGAGCTCGGAGTGGATGATGCAGGTGGACGGTCGGGGAGCGCCGCGCCGGCAGCAGACGCCGCGCAGCGGAGGGGAGTGGGTGTCTCGATCATCGAGCACCTGGTCATCTCGGCTCGCAATAAGGGTTGTACGCGCGTGGATGTCACCGATCCTCTCGCCGCCGCCGAACCCGCGCTCTGGAAGCGTGCCGGGTTCGCGAGACGGGGGGCGCTCCTGAGCCGCGCCGCCGTCTGATCGACAGACGGGGCGCGCCGAGCCGGGACCCGCGGCGTCAACCGCAATAGGAATCAATCTTTAGGAGAGCTCACTTGAGCAAGAACGTGGCCGTCTTTGTGGACGTTGCCAACCTGTACTACTCAGCCCGTGGCCTGGAGGTCGACGTCGATTACGTCGCCCTTCTGAAAGCAGCCACCAAGGGGCGCGACCTGATTCGCGCCTATGCCTATTCCGGGCTCGACCCGGAGAATGAGAACCAGCGCAAGTTCATCGACTTCCTGGGCAAGAACGACTACAAGGTCGTTCACAAGGACATCCGCAAGTTCGGCGACGGGCGGGTCAAGGCCAACCTGGACATCGAGCTGGTGGTCGACCTCTTCCGCCTCGCCGATCGGATGGACATCGCCGTGATCGTCTCGGGCGACGGCGACTTCGCCCCCGCAATCCGCGCGCTCCAGGACAAGGGGGTGCGCTGCGAGGTGATCAGCTTCCGGCCCAACACCAGCTCCGACCTGATCGCGGTGGCCGATGAGTTCATCGACATCATGAAGATCATCGGCATCGGCCGCGGCAAGGACGCCGACAAGGCGAGCAAGGTGATGAGCGCCCCGCCGATGCCGGCCAAGGAGGTTGTTCCCGAGTTCGGCTTCCGCGAGGCGCCTGCCGCCGTTGCGGCGGCAGCTCTGGCGGCGATCCGCGACGGCGGCGCCAAGCCGGCCGCGCGTGGTCGTGGCCGCGGACGTGCGCGCCCAGAGCCTGCCGCCGTTGAGAACATGGCCCCCGGCACGGAGGAACCGCCCGAGCCGATCGCCGCCGCCGCCGAGGGCGGCACCGAGGCCGCCACCGGTGAGGCGCATCGTCGTCGCCGACGCCGTGGGGGGCGTGGCCGTGGCCGTGGACGCGGCCGAACCGAGGAGGCGGCCGAGGCCGCCACCGCACCTACGACGAGGGAAGGCGAGGTCGCATGGACCGAGCTGGACGACATCTCGCAGGTCGGGGCGAATGATGCGGAAGAGTCGCGGGCGTACACCTTCGAAGAGGCCGATGCGGCGACCCTGGCCGAGCTCGGCCTACTACCGGCAGCCGACGAGCCAGCGGTCGTTCCAGCAGCCGCGGAATCTGCGGTCGCTCCAGTGGCCGAGGCGCCGAAGCCAAGACGCGGCCGGACAGGCGCCCGAACCCCCGCCAAGGAGACCGTGGAGACCGATACCGCCACCTCGGAAGCGCCGAAGCCTCGGCGCAGCCGAGGTCGGTCGGGTGCCGCCGCAGCTTCGGACGTGTCAGCCGCGGCCGACGCGCCCAAGCCTCGGCGGCGGACGGCGAAGGCCAGCGGAGACGCCCCGGCGCCAGTCGACGAGGCCGCCAAGCCACGGGCGCGATCGCGCACCAAACCCGCTCCCTCGTCCGCGTCGGCGCCCGATGCGTCGGAGGGCGGCGAAGAGGGGATCTGGCAGCGCTTCCGCTCCGCTCGGACGAAGGCCACCTGACCTTCGTCGGATGCAGCGAGGCCGGCCCACGTGGCCGGCCTCTTGCGTTTGGGAGCGGACCGATCAGTTGGCCTGATCGTCCTCGCTGATCGGGTTGCTGCTCGAGGTCCGCTTGCGGCTCGGCGTTGGGCGCGTGGCCTGCGGCACCTCGGGCACCTCCACCACGTCGGCCACCGGCTCACCAACCGCCTCGTCGGCGATCTCCGGGCGCTGGAAGATCGGAACCCACTCGCCGGCAGAAGCAGCGGCCTCTCGAGCGCGAGCCGTCACCTCTTCGCGCGTTCGGGCGGCGACTTCACGGGCGCGGGTGGCGGCGTCTCGCGCCGTCACGGCCAGCTCGTCACGCATCTCGCGCCCGGCCTTGGGTGCGGTGAGCACGGCAGCGATCACGCCTGCCGCGGCACCGATCAGGAGACCGAGGAAGAAGGCGCCCCAGTGGCGCTGCTCGCGTCGTGCGCGAATCCCCATGCGAACGGCTGCGTCATCGATCAGCTCGCGGGCCACCGGAACCGCAGCTCCGGCCGCGCCGAGCGCGACCGTTCGCTTGCTCCACAGCCGGCCGATAGTGGGCTGCATCTCCTTGCGCCAGGTCTTGCTGCCCCAGCGAAGGGCTTCGCGACCGGCCTTTCCGGCCTGGCGGCGCGCCGGTTCGGCATCGCGCCAACCGGCTGCGGCTCGCTCTGATACGGTCTCGGCGGCGTCGCCGATGGCTTCCGTTACTGCGCGGCCGCGCTTCGAAAACTGGTCCGGCAGGTCTGCGTCGAGCATCCGCGAAACGATCGATCTGGCGTTTGTCGATACCTGATCGGGCATGGCTGGCATCTCCTTGCTTCTCAGGTGGGGGCGGTCGCCAAGTATGTCACGCTTCCCAGATTGGCGCCCCGCCGGCCGCCTGACGGGTGCGGCGGGTCCGGTTGCCAGCCGGCCGCCACCGCGCGTGCCCGGGCGGATTCGGCGGGGCATCGGCATGGTGCCCAATGGGGCCTGACCGGCCCCTTATCGCTGGCTTACGGGCGGTCCTGCCTATACTCCGGCGGTGAGCCAGATCCCGATCGAGCCGGGCTTTCGCAGCTTCGGCCAGGCCACGTCGCGGGCGATCGCGCAGCGGTCCGCATCCCGCGGCCGGCTCCAGCGCACCCTCCTCATCCATGGCCCAGCGGGGAGCGGCAAGGGCGCCTTTGTCGACGACCTGCTGGCTCTACTCTTCTGTGAATCGGAGTCCGGCGAGCGGCCGTGCAACGCCTGCCGAGGCTGTCGCGACGCCCGGGCACGGGCGCACCCCGACCTCGTGATCGGCTCCCCCGAGCGTTGGCGCGAAGGACGGTCGACCGGGGAAAGCATCGTCGCTGCGGCGCGCAGCTGGCTGGCCGAGAGCGCCGGTGCGCCGATCGCCGGCGAGCGACGGGTGGTCCTGGTCGAAGGGGTCGATCGGGCCAATGAGCAGACCCAGAATGCTCTCCTCAAGGCCCTGGAGGAGCCGACCGCCCGGCACATGTTTGTGCTCACGGCCGATGAGCCCACCCGCGTCCTGCCAACGATCCGGTCACGGAGCCAGCCGCTGCGGGTCGGAGCCGTTCCCCGCGCCGAGCTGGTCGCGTGGCTGGTCGATCGCGAGCGGCTCCCTCTCGACCAGGCCGAGGACCTGGCCCGCATCGCCGGCGGCATGGCCGGCACGGCGCTCGGCTATGCCCGGACGCCCCAATCGGTCGACTGGAGACGGAGAACGCAGCGCGAGCTGCTGGGATTGATCGACAGCGGACGCGCCGATCGGCTTGGCCGGGTCCGCGAGCTGCTCGATGATGCCGGCCGCCTCGGCACGCATCAGTCCGCCGACGGCGGCGAGGACGTGGCAAGCGATGACGAGATGCCGCGGCCGACCGGCGTGGCTCAGCGCGAGGCGGCACTGCTGATCGTTGAGGCGTGGCTGGGGCTTGCCCGCGACCTCCTGGTTGCAGGGGCCGGTCGGCCGGAGATCGCGGCCAGCACGATGATGCTGCCCGACCTGCAGGCCGCGGCCACAAGGGTCAGCCGAGAGGGGATTCGCGACTTCATCGTCCTGCTGGAGCGGATTCGCGACGGATTGCGCGAGAACGCGGCGCCGCGCCTGGCACTGGGGGTGGCGATGCTCGCCTGGCCGAGGGGATCCGCACGGTGAATGCGGAGCCGGCCGCGGAGCTCGAGCGGCTCTCGGCGACCGTCATCGGCCGGGTGCAGGGTGTCGGGTTTCGGTGGTGGGTGCGTTCGGCTGCCAATCGGCTGGGGGTGACCGGCTGGGTCATGAATGGCCCGGACGAGCGCTCCGTCGAGCTGGTCGCGGAGGGCTCGCCGCATGCGCTGACAGAGCTCGATCGACTGTTGCGCCAGGGCCCCCCGGGCGCGGTGGTCGAGCGCGTGGACGCCAGGCGCTCGCCGGCCTCCGGCAGTTACGGACGGTTCCAGATCACCCACCCATGAACTGGCGAGCCATCGGCTGCGGGACCCTGGCGATCGCCGTCTTCCTGGCGATCGGGCTCTACGGCATGTCGAAGGCATTCGATCGCCTCAACGGCTGCCCGGCCCGGCTGCAGTGGGGCGATCGAGCCTACCTGCCGGCCGGCTCGCCGGTCGCGGCGCCGAGCTTTGCCGAGGGTTCACCGGTCGAGATCGGCTCGACCTTCATCGGCCTCACCACCCGCCGGGTCTGGGGCCCGCCCGGCAGTCGGACGTCACCGGACGCGGTCGATCGGCCTGCTCGGATCGTGCTCGACTGCGATGACAGCAGCTACCAGGTGTACCGCGTCGCGCCGGGTTCGCCGCAGACCGTGAGCCCGTCGTCATCCCCCTAGGGCGTCAACCGATCGTGCACCGCGAGCGCGAAGCGATCGGTCATGCCGGCAACGTAATCCGCCACCTGCGTGATGAGCGGAGCATCCACCTCGCGATACGTGGCGGGGATCTCGTCGGGGTGTTCGAGGTGGAGATCGACAAGGTCGCGCAGGATGCTGATGGCGGCGCGCTGCTCGCGCAGCAGGGATGGCGCCAGGTAGACACGCTCGAACATGAATTCGCGCAGGTCGTTCATGACCGCCAGGGTCTCCTCGTCCATGCGCACCTCGCCAACTCGCAGCGAGTCCTCGAGGACTGCCTCGATCATCTCTCCGACCCAGGCCCGTCCCGGCTCGCCGAACCTCGCCTGCACCGCCCGAGGGAAGGAGTCGGCCGTCAGGACGCCGGCTCGGATCGCATCGAGCGCGTCGTGGGTCAGGTATGCGATCCGATCCGCGTAGCGCACGCAGAAGGCTTCGGGAGTTGACGGAGGCGGGTTGATCCTCCAGGAATGGGCGCGGATCCCGTCGCGCACCTCCCAGCTCAGGTTCAGGTCCTCGAGCACCTCGTAGACGCGGCAACTCTGCGCGGCGTGGTGCCAGCCGTCCGGCGAGAAGTAGGGCGAGAGTGCCTCCTCGCCGGTGTGCCCGAAGGGGGTATGCCCGACGTCGTGGGCGAGCGCGATCGCCTCGGCCAGCGGCTCGTTGAGCGAGAGCCCGGCCGCCAGGGCGCGGGCAATCTGGGCGACCTGCAGGGTATGCGTCAGGCGCGTCACAAAGTGATCGCCCTCGGGGTTGAGGAAGACCTGCGTCTTGTGCTTCAGTCGACGAAAGGCTTTGGAGTGAATGATCCGATCTCGGTCCCGCTCGAAGGCGGTCCGGAACGGATCCGGCTCCTCGGCCCGCGCTCGACCACGGCTGGCGATCGCGCGGGTGGCCGGGCGGGAGAGGCGCTCCTCATCGGCCTCGCGGGCGAGCCGGTCACGGCGGATCAGGTCAGGCACCAGGCGATGATGACCGATTTGCGGTCTCGGTCTCGTGGCTGGCGCGCCGGACAGGATTCGAACCTGCGACCTTCGGCTCCGGAGGCCGACGCT
>JBDTQD010000022.1:0-22885 GCA_039932375.1 Chloroflexota bacterium
CCGGTGACGGCCACCTTCACGTGTGAGTCGGGCATCGCCAGCGAGTCTAGCGCAGGGGTGGCGTCGCCGGCCCGTCCATGGTAAGACTTGCATCCGCGACCCGAGGTGCTCGATGCAGAACCCCCCAAATGACCACCCGATGGAGCCGATGGGTCCCGCCCCCGCGGAGTATGGCTCCTCGCCGTTCCCGCCCATCGCCGACTACGGCTTCCTGACCGACTGCGAGACGGTGGCGCTGGTGGCCCCGAGCGGCAACGTCGAGTGGCTCTGCCTCCCTCGGATCGACTCGCCAAGCGTGTTCGGCGCCATCCTCGACCGCGACGCGGGCGGCTTCCGGCTCGGCCCTGCCGATGTTCGGGTGCCGGCGGATCGTCGCTACCTGCCCGGCACCAACATCCTCGAGACGAGCTGGGGGACGTCGACCGGCTGGATCATCGTGCGGGATGTGCTGCTCATCGGTCCATGGCATGACGGGGAGAAGCGCTCAGGCTCGCAGGTGCGTGCACCCACCGACTACGACGCCGACCACATCCTGTTGCGCATGGTGCGCTGCCTGAATGGCTCGGTGCAGCTGGTCATGGACTGCGAACCGGTCTTCGACTACGGTCGTACTCGCGGAGACTGGTCCTACTCCGAGCAGGGCTACCATCAGGGCGTCTGCCGCAGCGCGGCGTCGGACATCGAGCTGACGCTGTCCAGCGACCTGAACATTGGCTTCGAGGGACCTCGTGCGCTGGCCCGCACCATGATGCGGCAGGGCGAGACGAGGTTCGTCGCCCTGTCCTGGGGAAAACCAAAGCCGCCGCGGACCGATGACGCCGCGTACCGCCGCATGGTGTGGACCGCACATCACTGGCAGCACTGGCTTGCGCGCGGGCGCTTCCCGGATCACCCGTGGCGCCATTTTCTCGAACGATCGGCGTTGACACTGAAGGGCCTCATCTACGCTCCCACCGGAGCCCTGGTCGCCGCCGCCACCACCTCTCTGCCAGAGACGCCGGGTGGCGAGCGCAACTGGGACTACCGCTACTCGTGGATCCGCGACTCGACATTCGCGCTATGGAGCCTGTACACGCTCGGCTTTGACTGGGAGGCGAGCGATTACCTCCACTTCATCGCCGACGTTACGCGAGACGCGGACCTGCAAGTGATGTATGGGGTCGGTGGCGAGCGCGATCTGCCCGAGCAGGTGCTCGAACACCTGAGCGGCTATGAAGGCGCGCGGCCGGTGCGGGTCGGGAATGCCGCGCATCGCCAGGTCCAGCACGACGCGTGGGGCGCGATGCTCGACTCGGTCTACCTGCACGCCCGATCGCGGGACCACTTGGACGAGTACCTCTGGCCGATCCTGTCGCGCCAGGTGGAGGCGGCCATCGAGCATTGGCGCGAGCCCGACCGCGGGATATGGGAGGTGCGCGGCGAGCCGCGGCACTTCACCTCGTCGAAGATGATGTGCTGGGTTGCCGCCGATCGTGGGGCTCGGCTGGCGCGAATCCGCGACGAGTCGGAGACCGCAGCTCGCTGGCAGGCGGCCGCCGACGATATGCATGCCGACATCTGTCGCAACGCCGTCGACGAGCGTGGCGTCTTCACCCAGCACTACGACACCACCGCGCTGGACGCGTCGGTGCTGCTCATGCCCCTGGTCCAATTCCTGCCGTCGGACGACCCGCGCATCCGCGCAACCGTGCTGGCAATCGGCGATGAGCTGACCGAGGACGGCCTGGTCCTCCGCTACCGCGTCGACGAGACCGATGACGGCCTGGGCGGCCGCGAGGGAACATTCACCATCTGCTCGTTCTGGCTGGTGACGGCGCTGGTGGAGATTGGCGAGCTCGATCCGGCCAGGAAGCTGTGCGAACGGCTCCTCTCGTTCGCCAGCCCACTGGGCCTCTTCGGGGAGGAGATCGACGCCCAGACCGGGCGACAGCTCGGAAACTTTCCGCAGGCCTTCACCCATCTGGCGCTGATCAACGCCGTCATGCACATCATCCACGCCGAGCGCCGCGCCTCCGCGGGGCCGCTGGATTCCCACGTGGGACGCGCCTCGAAAGCGTCCCCGGCGGAGATGCCGGAGCCGTCCCTCTCGACCTCCAACCCCTGGCCCGGCGGAAACGGGGCCGCCGAGCCGGCACGTGAAGAGACGGCCTAGGCGGCTGCGATGAAGCTGCGGATGCGGGCGGCCAGCTCGTCCCGCACCCTGCGGAACTCTGCGAGTCGCTCCTCCTCGCTGCCGGTGGCGGCCGACGGGTCGTCGAACGACCAGCGCAGCACCGCTTTGGCGCCTGGGACGTATGGGCAGGCCTCGCAGGCCTCCTCGCAGACCGGGATCAGCCAGTCCCATGGCTGGCCCACGAACCGTTCGATCGTCTTGGAGGCATGGCCACTGATGTCGATCCCGAGCTCGGCCATCGTCGCGATCGCCTCGGGCCGAACGCCGGCTGCCTCGGTCCCGCCGCTCGCAACCTCAAAATGGTCGCCCGCCCAGGCGCGCAGCATCCCCTCGGCCATCTGAGATCTGGCGCTGTTGTGGACGCAGACGAACAGGACCCGGCGCTTCTCCATGGGGGCAGCCTACTCGATAGGGGCCGCCCGGCGCAGATGTCGGGGATCGGCTGTGGACAAGTTGTCAATGATCCTTGAAGTTCGGGGATAAGTGGGGTTGCCCCTCTCCGGTACCGGCCTTACTCTTCGGTTGTCCCGAAGGGGCAGCCAAGGGTTCCCGAGATTGCATCAACGGATCCGGAGGCGGTTCCTTCGGGGCATTTCCTTTGCCCCCCGATCGGTCTGCGGTCAACCTTCGCTAGGCGGCGCGCCTCGCTGTCAGCGGCGGTCGTGCAACCGTGCAGCACGGCCGCCCTGCTGCACGAACAGGCGTGACGTGGAGCTCGCGCCCCGCCCCTGCGGCAGCGACCGGTTAGCGCTCGCCAGCGAGGTTGCGCTGCAGGCGCCGCACTACCTCGGCGGTCTCGTCGGCGGGATCGTGCCCCGGCTCGGACGACGGCCCGGCGAAGGTGCCGAACTGCCGATCTCCGGCGTCCCCCAACCCCGGCACGATGTACCCGCGTTCGTTTAGTGCACGGTCGACCGCGGCGACATGGATGTCCACGTCCGGGTGTGCGGCGGACAGCGTCGCGACCCCCTCCGGCGCCGCGATCAGGGAGACCTGCTTGATCCGCGCAGCACCCCACTGCTTGAGGATGTCGACCGTGGCCGACGATGAACCGCCGGTGGCCAGCATCGGGTCCAGGATGAGGCAGACCTGCACGGTGGCGGCTGTGGGCAGCTTGTTGTAGTACTCGACCGGCTTGAGGCTGCGCTCGTCCCGGTAGAGGCCGATGTGCCATACCTCGGCGCTCGGCATGAGCTCGAGCATGGCGTCGACCATCCCCAGGCCGGCACGGAGCACCGGGATGAGGCCGACCTTCGGCTCGAGCTGGGCGCCCGCCATCGGCTCCAGGGGGGTCTCCACCGTGATCGGCTGGGTGGTGAGGTCGGCCATCGCCTCGTAGCCGAGCAGCCACGAGAGCTCGCGCACGAGCTCGCGGAACTTCTTCGGCTCGGTCGAGCGATCTCGCAGCAGGGCGAGCTTGTGGGCTACCAGCGGGTGCTGCGAGACGTGCAGATTCGGGTAGCGGGCGGGATCCATCGGCGAATTCTAGGCGGCCCCTGGACTACCCACTACCTCGATTACCACCGTGCTGCTAGGCTATCGCTCCTTAGCCGATTCGTCGCGCCATGTGCCGGCACTTCGTGGCCCGCGACGCAGAGGAAGGAGCCAGCTGTGGTCTTCGGAACCAAACGAGACACCAAGGCCGACTCTGGCCTCCGCGAGGATGTTGTCGGCAACCTGTATCCCGATAGCTTTCCCGATGAGGCCGAGATGACGCCCAACCCGATGGAGTTCCGCCGCCCCGACCCGGGCAACGAGAGCGTCATCGACCCGCACGCCAGATTCAACGGCAAGTACGTCTCGGATCGCGACCTGCGGATCGAGGGCGAGGCAAGCGGCGAGATCGAGTGCTCCGGCACGCTGATCATCAGCCCGCAGGCCAAGGTGCGGAGCACCGTGACCGCCGCCAACGTGATCATCAACGGCGACTACGAGGGCGACGTTGACTGTGGCGGCCGATTCGAGATCGGCTCGACCGGGCGCGTCAAGGGCAAGGTCAAGGCGCAGGTCCTGGTGGTCAAGGAGGGCGCCCACTTCGAGGGCGCCGTGATGATGACCCCCGAGGGTCGCGCATCCTCGAATGCCCAATCCCCGCAGGCGGCTGCTGCCTCCCCGTCGGGCTCGGCTTCGGCCAAGGGTTCGGCCGCCGCTTCGGGGGGCGGCCAGGGCAGCATCTTCAACAAGGACCGCGAGGCGGCTTCCGCCTCCGAGCCCGCCGCCGCCGGTCCCGGCAGCTCCGGCAACTCCTGACCGGGTAGGTCACGCACCGGCGTGGCCCGCCTGCTGGTCGAGGTCACCCGCGGCGACCGTGTCGAGTCGCGCCATCGCGGCTCCATCGCCGTCGTATCGCCCGACGGGAAGCTCCTCGCGTCGTACGGCGACCCCGACGAGATCGTCTTCATCCGCTCGACGGCGAAGCCGTTCCAGCTGGCTCCCTTCGTCGCATCGGGCAGGTTCGACGCCTACGATTTCCCCTCGCCGGTGGAGTCACTGGCGATCATGGCCGCCTCGCACTCTGGCGAAGACCGGCACGTTCGCCTGGTGCAGACGCTGTTGCGCGAGGGAGGGCTCACCCGCGACGTCCTCGCCTGTGGCGTGCACCCCCCGTTCGACGTTGAGACGGCGCAGCGCCTGATCCGCGACGGCGAGCCGCTTACGCCGCTCCGGCACAACTGCTCGGGCAAGCACGCCGAAATGGCCCTGCATGCCAGGGCGGCTGGTTGGCCAATCGAGACCTATTGGCAGCCCGATCATCCGATTCAGCAGCTTGCGCTCGAGACGGTGGCTGTCGTGAGCGACGTCTCTCCTTCAGCGGTCGCGACGGCCACCGATGGCTGTGGGGTGGTCAGCTTCGGCATCCCGCTTCGCGCACTTGCCCTGGCATTCGCGCGGCTCGCCGACCCGCGAGGCGTGACCGATCCTGCGCTGCGAACCGCTCTGCAACGGATCCGGGACGCGATGATGGCGCACCCGGAGCTGGTCGCTGGTGAGCGGCGCCGGCTCGACACGGCGGCTATGCGAGCCGCGCCCGGCCGGCTGGTGGCCAAGGCTGGCGCCGAGGGGGTGCAGGCTGTGGCGATGCTCCGGGCGTCGGCCGGGGGATATGCGACGGCAGGCCTCGCCCTCAAGATCGAGGACGGAGATTCGTCGAACCGGGCTCGGAACGTCGCGACCTGCCATGCGCTCAGCCAGCTCGGCGTGCTCGGGGAGGTTGAGCTCGAGCGGCTGGCGGAATACGCTTCGCCGCCAATCGTCGATCCGCGCGGCGATGCGGCGGGCGAGGTTCGACCGGCATTCACGCTCCGTTAGGCAGGGCTACATTGTTGGCACACGCACGAGGACAAACCGACCGATGAACGGGCAGAAGACCGTTGACGAGTACATAGCGGCATTCGACGACTGGCGCACAGATGCCATGAAGCGCCTGCGCGAGGTCGTCAAGGAGGGCGCCCCGCACTCCGCCGTGGGGATCAAGTGGGCCCAGCCGGTCTGGGAATGGAACGGACCGATGATCTGGATGAAGGCGTATCCCAAGCACGTCGACATCGGCTTCTGGCGCGGCACCGAGATGGACGATCCCAAGAAGGTCCTTACCGGCGATGGCGAGCGGATGCGCCACATCAAGATCACGACTGTCGAGGAGATCCCGGCCGATGCGCTGCGCGACCTCGTCAAGCAGGCGGTGAAGCTGAACACCGCGAAGGGGAACCCGACGCTGGGGCGTTGAGGGCTGGCGTCACAGCCGTCGGTTTCGTCCTTGCGCTGGCAGCCTGTGCGACGGATGTGACGCCATCGGCCCGGGAGGACGCCATGCGCTATGTGGCGCTCGGCGATTCGTACACGATCGGCACTTCGGTGAGCTCCGCCGAGAGCTGGCCGAGCCAGCTGGTCGCTCGTGAGCCCAGGCTGCAGCTCGTCGCCAACCTCGGAGTGAACGGGTACACGTCGCAGGACCTGATCGACCAGGAGCTTCCGGCGCTGGCCGGGCTGCACCCCGAGTTCGTGACCCTGATGATCGGCGTGAACGACGTCGTGCAGGGAGTGCCCGAGGAGGCGTATAGCACCAACGTCGAGAAGATCCTCGGGGCACTGCTGACCTTGCTTCCCGCCAACCGGGTGCTCTGCGTGGCGACGCCGGACTACACGGTTACCCCGCAGGGCGCGGCATTTGGATCGCCCGAGCAGCAGCGGGCAGGGATCGAGCGGGTGAACGTGCTGCTCGCGGAGGCGTGCACAGCCCAGGGAATCCGCTTCGTGCCAGAGATCTTCGCGATCTCGGAAGCGGCCGCGACAGAGCGGTCACTGGTTGCAGGCGACGGGCTGCACCCTTCCGGCCCTCAATACGCGCGCTGGGTGGGCGCAATCAAGCCCGCAGTCGAGGCGCTCCTCGGCCGGTGAGGAAACGTCGTGGGTATTGGACCTGTCCTGTCGAGGTCGCCCGTGCAGCAGGACCTCGGCGCAGCACGGCTGCACGGGTGCGCGCGCGGGGTCTGACACCATCGCCGAGGCCCCGACCGACCCAAGCCGGGCACACCCCCCTGCTACCATCGGGCGACCGATGAGCACCCCCGACCCGACCTCAATTCGCGTGCGCATGGCGCCCAGCCCCACCGGCCCGCTGCACATCGGGACGGCCCGCACCAGCCTCTACAACTTCCTCTTCGCTCGGCACGTCGGCGGCACCTACGTCCTGCGCGTGGAGGACACCGATGTCGCCCGAGGCACCGACGAGTGGGAGACCGACATCATCGACAACCTGCATTGGCTCGGCATCACCTGGGACGAGGGTCCGCAGTCGGCCGACGGCGGCGACATCGGTCCGTACGGGCCATACCGCCAGAGCCAGCGGATGGAGCTGTATGCGCGCGAGGCAGATCGGCTCCTCGCCAGCGGCGACGCGTACCACTGCTACTGCACGCCCGATGAGCTCGAGGCCGTGCGCCACGAGCAGGAGCGCGCCCACGAGGCTCCGCGATACAACGGTCGATGCCTGCGCCTGACCGATGCCGAGCGGGCGGCCTTCGAGGCCGAGGGACGCCGTCCGGCGCTGCGCTTCCAGGTTCCACCGGACAAGATCCGCTTCGACGACCTGATCCGTGGCGACGTCGAGTTCGACAACGCACTGCTCGGCGACTTCGTCATCGTGCGGGGCGACGGGATGCCGCTCTACCACTTCGTGGTGGTGGTCGACGACGAGGCGATGGCGATCACCCACGTGGTTCGCGGCGAGGACCACCTGTCGAATACGCCCAAGCACATCGCGCTGATCCGGGCGCTCGGCTACCGGGAGCCGCGTTTCGGGCACATTCCGCTGATCCTGAACCCGGACCGGTCGAAGATGAGCAAGCGGAAGTCGCAAACGGCGATCACGGCCTATCGCGAGCAGGGCTACCTGCCCGAGGCGATGGTGAACTTTTTGGCCTTCCTTGGCTGGTCGCCGGGAACCGAGGAGGAGATCTTCTCGCTGGAGGAGCTGGCCGCACGCTTCGAGATCGGCGAGGTGCACAAGGCCGGGGCGGTCTTCGACAAGGACCGGTTGGACTACCTCAACGGGGTCTACATCCGATCCCTGGCCGATGGGCAGCTTGCGTACCGCCTGCGCCCATTCATACCCGAGGAGCTCGACGACGGGATCCTGATGCGCCTGGCGCCCTTGCTGAAGGAGCGGCTGGTGCGCTTGGGCGATGCCAGTGAGCTGGCAGCCTTCTTGACCGAGACCGATGACCAGATTGCCGCCCTCTACGAGCCGGAGCTGCTGGCGCCCAAGGGTCGCTCGGCAGCCGAGACGGCAGAGGCGCTCACCATTGCCCGGGGGGCACTGGGAGCGATCGATCAGCCCGACTTCGCCGCAGGTGAGCTGGAGGCGATCTGCCGATCCTCCGCCGAGGCTCACGGCTGGAAGGCGGGCGACTTCTTCCGTCCGTTGCGCGTGGCGATCACGGGTCGCCTCGTATCGCCGCCCCTCTTCGGCTCGATGGAGCTGCTGGGTCGGGAGCGGACACTGGCCAGGGTCGACGAGGCGCTCAAACGGCTGGGGGCGGAGATTCCCGCGTGACGAACCTATGAGCACGGCCACGTGCCCGACATGCGGGGTGGAGAATGCCGCCGGTGCGCGGTTCTGCTCGTCATGCGGCACCCGACTCGACGGATCCGCTCAGGCGGGTCGCGAGACGCGCAAGACGGTGACGGTGCTGTTCATCGACGCCGTCTCATCCACGGCGCTCGGTGAGCAGATGGACCCCGAGTCGTTGCGCGCCGTCATGACCAGGTACTTCGACGCCATGCGCGAAGCGATCGAGCGGCACGGTGGCTCGGTTGAGAAATTCATCGGGGACGCGGTGATGGCCGTCTTCGGCGTGCCGACGTTGCATGAAGATGACGCCCTGCGGGCATGCCGGGCAGCCGTCGAGATTCGGCAGCGGCTAAATGAGCTGGAACCGCAGATCCGTGCCGACCGCGGAGTGGCGATCGAGTGGCGAATGGGAATCAACACTGGCCCGGTGGTGGCGGGAGACGTCGCCGCAGGGCAGCGCATGGTGACCGGCGACGCAGTCAACGTGGCCGCCCGCCTGGAGGCCGCCGCCGCACCTGGCGAGATCCTGATGGGGGAGGAGACCCACGCCCTTGTGCACGATGCGGTGACCGCTGAGCCGATACCCGCGCTCTCCCTGAAAGGCAAGAGCGAGCCTGTACCAGCCTGGCGCCTGGCGGCCGTTGACGAAACACATGGTCGACACGTCCGTCCGCAGGAAGCGCCGCTCATCGGGCGACGCCGCCCGATGCAGCTGTTGGATGGCGCGTTCCGCGAGGCTGTCGAGGAACAGGTCTGCCATTTGTTCACCGTCCTCGGAACAGCGGGTGTCGGCAAGTCACGGCTGGTCGAGGAATTCATCGCGACGCTGGGCGAACAGGCGAGGGTCGCCCACGGCCGATGCCTGGCGTATGGCAGCGGGATCACCTACTGGCCGGTGGCCGAGGCGCTGCGCAGCGGCATTGGGATCGGTGAGTCGGCCAGCGCGGACGAGGCAAGCGCCGCCCTCTCCTTGGTGCTGGCTGGCGAGTCGGAGGCTGAGCGGATCGCCGCCGCGGCCGGCAGCCTGCTGGGCGTGAACGCCGATTCCCACCACGATCAGGAGGAGCTGTTCTGGGCGGTGCGCAAGACCTTCGAGGCGCTTGCTCGAGCGAAGCCGCTGGTGCTGGTCCTTGACGACATCCACTGGGGCGAGTCCACCTTCCTGGACCTTGTCGAGCACATTGCGGACTGGACGCGCGATGCGCCGATCCTGCTGATCGCCATGGCACGCTCGGAGCTGCTCGAGAAGCGCCCTGCTTGGGGCGGTGGCAAGCGCTCGGCAACCACCGTTCAGCTCGAACCGCTGTCGGCCGGCGAGTCGGAGGAGCTGCTGGGCAGCCTGCTCGGCAAGGCGGAACTGTCGCCCGACTTCAGGGCACAGGTCAGCGCCGCGGCCGAGGGCAACCCCCTGTTCGTGGAGGAGCTGCTGGCCAAGCTGATCGACGACGGCTTCCTGGAGCGCGGCGACGGCGGCTGGGTGGCGGCCGGCGACCTGCGTGACCTTGCGATCCCCTCCAGCATCCAGGCGCTGCTGGCAGCGCGCCTGGACGGGCTTGGCGAGGAGGAGCGGACTGTCATCGAAAGCGCCGCGGTCGAGGGCAAGACGTTCCACCGCGGGGCGGTGACCGCGCTGGCTGCCGAGCCGCTGCGAGATCATGTTCGCGACCGTTTGGCCGGACTGGTGCGCATGGAGCTGGTGCGCCCCGACCAGGCCACGTTCGTCGGCGAGGAGGCGTATCGGTTCCGGCACCTGCTAATCCGCGACGCCGCCTACCAGGCGATTGCCAAGCAGACGCGCTCGGAGCTACATGAACGCTTCGCCGCGTGGCTCGATGTGGTGGCCGCCGATCGCTTGGTCGAGTTCGAGGAGATCATTGCCTACCACTTGGAGCAGGCATATCGGTACCGGGCCGAGTTGGGTCCGGCCGACGCCCGTGCCCAGAAGCTCGCCCTGCGGGCAGGGACGCTGCTCGCAGACGCCGGGGAACGGGCCGACCGACGTGCCGATGCAGCCGCGACCGTTGATCTTCTGGGTCGTGCGGTCGAGCTGCTGGCTGGCGACCTGCCACGACGGCGACGGCTGCTCTCCAGGCTCGGTGATCGATGCTTTGAAGCCGGCGACGCGCCGCGCGCCGAGCAGATCCTCGCGGATGCGATTGCCGAGGCGGATCGCGCAGGCGACAAAGGAGCGAGCGCGTTGTGTTCCCTTGGCCTGCTAATGGTTCGCGCATCGACGCGTGCGACGGAGATGTCGGAATCGATGCGTGAGGCCGAACGCCACGGCGCGATTCTGGCACGGGTTGGAGACACAGCCGGCGCGCGCCTGGCGGAGGGCATGATCGCTTTCCTCCTGTTCGCCATGGGGCGGGCGGGCGAGGCAACCCAACGGGCCGCGGCCCTCCTCGAATTAGGCGACGGCGATGAGCGGTGGCAACGCGAGGCTCAGATGGCGAGAGGCGTGTCCCTGGTGTGGGGCCCGACGCCGGTGGAGGAGGCAATTGTCGGACTTCAGGCTCAGATTGATCGTGCCCATGGAGATAAGCGGGTTACTGGCGCGTATCGCGGCATCAGTCGCCTGCTGGTTCTCCAGGGGCGGTTCGCCGAGGCCCGGGAGCTGATTGCCCGTGCGCGCGCCGCGGCCCAGGATCTTGGGGACCGGATCCAGATTGCTGACTGCTTTGGCGAAGAGGGCGGGATCGAGCACCAGGCCGGCAACCTTTCCGAAGCAGCCCGCCTGACCCGGGAGGCGTACGAGGCCATGATCGCGATTGGCGACAGGTCATTCGCCTCAACCTACGCTGCCGTCTATGGTGAGGTCCTCCTCGATCTCGAGGAGGGCGACGAGGCATGGCGATTCGGGACGATCGCCCGCGAGACATCGTCGACCGATGACGTCATGTCCCAGGCCGTCGGGCGCGCGGTACAGGCGCGAGTCCTCTCCCGCCGCGGCGACCACGGCGCGGCGGAGGCGCTGGCCGGCGAGGCGCTGGCGATCATGGCCAGGACGGACTACCTGTCGATCCACGGTGCGGTGCTCATCCACCTGGCATACGTGCTCCACGGGGGCGGGCGTACGGCCGAGGCGATCGAGGCTGCACGGCAGGCGCTCAATCTCTACGGGCAGAAGGGTGCGACCTTCTTCGTGGAGCGGACCGAGAATCTCATTCAAGAGTGGGGCGCAGCTCCCGACTAGGGCACCAGCACCAATCGCCCCTTGACCTGTCCCGCCAGCAGCCGATCGTGTGCGGAACGCGCCTTGCGCAGGGGCATCCGCTCGACCTCCCAGCGCATGCGCCCTCGCCTGCCGAGGCGGACCACGTCGCGCAGATCGGCAAGCGAGCCCCAAGCGGTGGTGGTCAGGCTGGCTTCGACGGGGACGCGGTCGAAGCTGAACTCGAACGTCCCACCTCCCTCGCCGACGAGGGAGACGAGGCCGCCCGGAGCGACGTTGCGGACCGCGTAGTCCAGGGTCGGGTCGTTGCCCACGAAGTCGAAGACAACATCGGCGGGTCCGCCCAGCCCCAGATCGACGAGCGCCTCGTCCCCCTCGAGGAGGCCCAGGTCGGCGCCCAGCTCGTCGGCCAGGGCGAGCTTGTCGGGGCTCAGCTCGCGCACCGCGATGGTCAGGTCGGGCAGGCGGCGCAGGTATTGCAGCGCGAACTGGCCAAGGCCGCCGAGCCCGATCAGCAGGACCCTCGCACCCGGCGGGAGCCAGGGTCTGGCTCGCTGCACCGCCCGCCAGGGGGTAACGCCGGCATCGGCCAGGGGCGCGGCGTTGACCGGATCCAGGTCGCCGAGCGGGACGAGGTGGCGCCCGTGGGGCACCAGCATGTACTCGGCGTAGCCACCGTCGCGCTGGAAGCCGGGCGACTCGGAGCGATCGCAGCGTTGCTCCTCGCCCGCGGCGCACTGGGCGCAGGCGCCGCAGCCCCATCCGCCGAAGACGAGGACCGGCTCACCTTCGCTGAGCCGCGCGCGGCGCAGCTCGGCGCCAGCATCGGGTCCGGCCGTGTCGATCCAGCCGGAGATTTCATGGCCCAGCGTGATCGGCCGTTCGACGCGGATGCGCGGGGTCCGGGCGATGAGCAGATCGGTGTGGCAGACGCCGCAACCGGCGACCTTGATCCGGACCTCCGTGCCCGTCGGCTGGGGGAGCGGCACCTCTTCGATGCGCAACGGCTCGCCGGCGACGTGGCTCCTGACGGCGAGCATCGGTCTACCCCGGCGGGAAGATGGCTTCGAGCAGCCGCGCCACTAGCCCTTTGGGCGTGGCCTGCTCAAGAATGTCCAGGATCGTGCCGTCGACTCCGACTGCGAAGGCGGTCGGCTCGGCGTTGATGTTGCCGCGCGCCTCCGTGGTCGGGACGCCGAGCAGATCGACCGCGGCGCGGCGCTCGTCGGAGAACAGGAGATAGGGCAGGCCAAGCTCCGCGACGTAGGCAGCCTGCTGCCGCTCGTTGTCAGTGGTTACCCCGACGACCGCCACGCCCTGCTTCTGCAGGCGCGGATGCGCCTCCTTGAGCGCCTCGGCCAGGGCGTCGCCGCGCTCGCGCGCGATGCCCTTGGCCGTCGGACCCGCGAAGAACACGAGGATCATCGGCTGCTTTGCCACGAGGCTTCGCAGGTTGAGGAGATAGCCGTCGGTGGCGCGCAACCCGACCGACGGAATCTGGTCGCCGATCTTGACCTTCAGACCGGCGGTGGCGGCGCTCATGGCCCGATTGTAGCGGCCGGCTTCCGCCGACCGCCCAGCAGCAGGCTGCCCCTGGACCGATGTAGGAGTCCGTCTCGCTCGAGCGCGGCGACGATCCGGTCGAAGGCCGATTCAGGGAGGAGCTGCCGCGCAGCCCGCGTCATCACCGAGTTTCCACGCGCCTCGCTCAGCGCGCGGAGGAGCGCGCCGCGAAGCGCTCGATCCGACCCGGCGAACGTCACCTGGCGCGGGACCGGCACCGTGGCCGCGATCCCGCGCGACGGGCACCCGTCGGCGATGGGGCAGGCGTCGCAGCGCGGGTTGCGCGAGGTGCAGATGGCGGCCCCGAACTCCATCGTGGCGTGGGTCCAGGGAGCGGCATGTGCGGCGTCCCCGGCACGGGCCAGGGCGTCAGCCAGGATCTGGAGGTCACGCGGGCGCGCCGCCGTCGAGTGTCCGAAGCGGCGGACGAGCCAGCGCTGCACGTTGGTGTCGACCACGCCGACCGGCTCACCAAACGCCAGGCTGGCCAGTGCGCGGGCCGTGTATGGACCGATTCCCGGCAGCCGCTCGAGGGATGCCACGTCCCGCGGCCAGCCTTCGGACACGACCACCGCGGCCCGCCGGAGCGCCAGGGCGCGGCGGTTGTAGCCCAGGCCGGACCACGCAGCCAGGACATCGGCTTCAGGGGCTGCAGCCAGCGAGGCAGCCGTGGGGAATCGGTCCATGAAGGCTGGGAAGCGCCGAGCGACGCGCGAGGCCTGGGTCTGCTGGAGCATCACCTCGCTGACCAGGACGGCATAGGGATCGGTCGTGCGCCGCCACGGAAAGTCCCGGTGGTCGGCCGCGTACCAGGCGAGCAGGGAGGAGCGAACGCGCGCCAGCGCGGAGCCATCGGTCAGGTGGTCGGCCACCCGCGGAGAGTAGCGCGCTACCGTAGGGCACAATGCGCTACCGATTCGTCTGCCTCGACGCCGGCTTCACCACCCTCGCTCCACGCCGCACGCTGGCCGATTCGCTTCGGGGCGTCCTGGCCGAGCACGGGCGCGAGGTCACCGACGAAGCGATGCATCGCGCCTGGCAGGTGGCGGACCGGTGGTTCTGGGATGACCACCGCCGCGCCGACAACGACATGTCGGGGATGGCTGTGATCGCTTCGCTGCAAGAGCTGCCGCCGATCGTGCTGGGGCAGGGATAGCAACGTGGCAGGCGCGCGTCCGGGCGAGGCTGCAGGTGGTCGTGTCGTCGTGGACAAGTTCGGCGGCTCCGTGCTGCGACGGCCCGAGGACATCGCGGCTGCGGTGGCCGCGGTCGCTGCCCAGCGAGCGGCCGGCGAGCGGCCGGTTGTGGTCGTCTCCGCCTTCGAGGGGGTGACCGACGCGATCCTGGCCTCCGCCGCGGTCCTTCTGCCGGATGGGGGTGCGGGCCTGCGTCAGCCGTCGCACGATCCCGATTCGCTGCTCGCCCGCGAGACGGACCGCGCGCTGGCCACGGGCGAGGCCCTCTCGGCCGCCCTGTTCGCCCTGGGGTTGCAGGCTCGAGGCATCCGCGCCCGCTCGTTCTCAGGGGCCGAGGCCGGGATCCGGACAGCCGCATCGCACCTGGGCGCCGAGGTGCGACGTGTCCTGCCGCGACGGCTGCGCGCCGCGCTGGCAGATGAGATGGTGCCGGTGGTGGCCGGCTTCCAGGGGATCGGCTCGCACGGGGAGCTCACGACCCTCGGACGAGGCGGAACCGACCTGTCGGCGGTGGTCCTGGCGGTCGCCCTGCGGGCCGACCGATGCGAGCTGTTCAAGGACACCGGCGGGGTCCTGGAGGCCGATCCGCACCTTGTTCCGGGCGCCCGCTTCCTGGCGACGGTCGATGCATTTCAGCTCGAGCTCCTGGCCGAGGCCGGCGCCGAGGTTGTCCACCCTGTGGCGGTTCGCCGCGCTCGGCGCGGGAGGTTGCGGCTGGTCGTTCGGTCGGTTGCGCAGGGGCAGAGCACGGAGGTTCGCCCTTCTCGCTCGCTTGAAGGCGATGCGCCGATGCTCCTGGCGGTCGATCGCAAGGATCGGATCGCCCGAATCAGCCTGATCGGCCCTGCAGTGCGGATGCCCGAGCTTCTGCCAATTCCCGCGCACGGCGCCGGCTCGTTCGACGAGGGCGGCATGCGCGTTGTGTGGGCCGAGGTGCCCATCGAGCAGGTGGCGCGAGCGTGCCAATCGGTGCATGCCGCGCTTATGGTGTAGCCGCGGCCCGAAGGCACGACGCCATGCTGGATGGCCTTACGACGGGTGGGAGTCAGGTCTTCCGTTGTGCGGCCACGCGGCATGGCATTCGGACGGAGGAGAGCCACGTGGGCGCGCTTCGTCCCTCATAAGGCCACGCTCCGTAGCGCCGCGCCGCGCCGCGCCGCGCCGCGCCGCGCCGCGGCGGGCTAGGCACCTTTGAGCTCTGGCACTGCCTCGTGCTCCGCGATCTCGCCGCTCGGACGCAGCTGCAGCACGATCCCGGCGGCGATGATCAGTGCCCCGCCGGCGAACTGGAGCGGCGTCGGCACGGACCCGAACAGGATCGCCGCCAACGCCACGCCGACCACCGGCTCCAGCGTCGAAAGGATGGTCGCCCGCGGTGCGCCGAGGAGCCGGATGCCACCGATGAAGCAGACCGTCGCCAGGCCGGCTCCGAACACCCCGGCCACGAGCACGGGCCACAGCGCAGCGACGCTCACCAGGGGCTGACCGACGTCGGCCAGCCGACCGGTCAACGCGGTGAACACGAGGTACAGGATTGCCGCACCACCCATCGTGAGCACGGCGGCCTGCGTCCCGGGCACCTGGCGGAATCCGTGGTGTGCGGCCAGGGCATAGAACATCTGCGCCAGCGCGCCGAGTCCGGCCAGCCCGATCCCGAGGGCATCGAGCCGGCCGAGGTCCCCGGCTCCGGCCACCACCAGCACGACGCCGGCCATGGAGATGCCGAGCGCCGCCCAGCGCAGGCGATCGAGCCGCTCCCCGAACCAGATCACGCTGGCCAGCGCCACCAGCGCGGGATAGATGTAGAAGATGAGCAGCGAAAGGGCGATCCCGATGCGCACGAACGCCACGAACATGGCCAGGTTGAGGACCGCGTTGGTCGGGGCCGCCAACGAGATGTAGAAGCGGTCGCGGCGTGGAATCTCGCGCCACGGACGCCAGAGCCGCGTCCCACCCGCCGCGCGCAGGCCAAGGAAGAGGATCACGCAGATCGCGCCGACCCCAGCGCGCCAAGTGACCAGGGTCAGGCTCGAGACGCCCGCCCGGTTGGCGTAGTGGGCAACTGGCCCGAGCACGCCGAAGCTGGTGGCCGCGATCACGATCAGCGCCGCCCCGAGGAGGTTCGAGGAGGGGCGCGTCGTCATCGGGCCGATGGGGTGAGGCTCTCCTCCGCCTCGGCCGCCTCCAGCTCGATCGACAGGCGCGACCACTCGGAGGCAAGCTCCTCGGCGCGGTCGCGTGCCGCGTTGTGGCGGTCGATCAGCTGCCTGAAGGCATGTTGATCGGCATAGGTGGCCGGATCCGCCAGGCGGGCGCTCATCTCGGACAGGGAGACATCGGTCTGGCGGGCTTCCTTCTCCACCCGTTCCAGGGCGTCGCGCATGTCGCGGGTCCGCCGATAGCGTCGGTTGCGTGCCTCCGCCTCCGCTCGCTTGCGTGCCGCGGCCTCGACCGCCGACTCGCGCGGGCGCGCCGGCACGGCCTCGATCCCGCGGGGAGTTGCAATCCCCTCCACCGCCCCGCGCGTCTCGATGTCCAGCCCGCGCTTGGCGGCGTAGTACTCGAAGTCGCCCGGATAGAGCGTGGCCTCGCCGGCGTTGACCTCGATGATGGCGTTCGCAACCGAGCGGATCAGGTATCGGTCATGGGTGATCAGCACGATCGTGCCGGGGAAGGCGTTGAGCGCGTCCTCGAGGACATCCCGCGAGGCGATGTCCAGGTGGTTGGTCGGCTCATCGAGGCAGAGCAGGTTGGCAGGGTCGGCCATCAGCTTGGCCAGCGCCAGCCGGGTCTGTTCTCCACCGGATAGGATCTCGACCTTCTTCTCGATCGCATGGCCAGTGAAGAGGAAGGCGCCAAGCAATCGGCGCATCTCGGCCGTGCTCATTCGCGCCGCCGCCCCGGACAGCTCCTCGAAGACCGTGTTGGCGGGGTTCAGGGCGTCGATCTGATGCTGCGCGAAGTAGGCGACTCGCACGTTGCTGCCAAGCTCGCGCGTGCCTCCCTCGAACGGCAGCACCCCCGCCAGGATCTTCAGCAGGGTGCTCTTGCCGGCCCCGTTCGGACCGATCAGCGCCACCTTCTGCCCGCGCTCCAGCACCAGGTCCAGACCGTCGTACACGGCGTGCCGGCCGTAGCGCTTGACGACCTTGCTGAGCGTGGCCACCACCCGGCCGCTGCGCGTTGGCTCGGGGAAGCGGAACTTGACCGCCTTGGTACGCGCCGTGGGGACCTCGATCCTCTCGATCCGAGCGACCTGCTTGATCCGGCTCTGGACCTGGCGCGCCTTCGTCTTCTTGTAGCGGAAGCGCTCGATGTACCGCTCGATCTGGGCGATCTTGCGCCCCTGCACCTTCGCCGCCGACTCGAGTTGCGCCAGCCGCTCGTCGCGCTGCTCGACGAAGTCCGCGAAGTCGCCGACGTACTCGGTGAAGAGGCCGTGGTTCAGCTCCGCCACGCGGTTGACGACGGCGTTGATGAAGTCGCGGTCGTGGCTGACCAGGACCACGGCACCGGCGTACTCGGCCAGGAATCCCTGCAGCCATTCGACCGATGCCAGGTCGAGGTGGTTCGTCGGCTCGTCGAGCAGCAGCAGGTCCGGGTTGGCGAGGAGCAGGCGACCGAGCGCCACCCGCATCATCCAGCCGCCGCTGAATTGGCCGATGTCCCGGTCCATGTCATCCTGCGCGAAGCCGAGCCCGGCCAGGATGCGGCGCGCTTCCGCCTCCAGCGACCAGCCGCCCAGTTGCTCGAACCGATGCTGCAGCCGGCCGTACTCGTCCATCAGCTCGGCCAACTCGTCCGCTGCGGTCTCGTCGTTGCTGGCTTCGGCCATCTCCGACTCGATATGCCGCATGCGGCGCTCGATGCCGCTCACCGCCCCGGCGCCGGCCACCACCTCGGCGACAACCGACCGGCCCTGCGCCTGTGCAACCTCCTGGCGGAGGTAGCCGATGGCCAGGTCCTTGCCTCGGGTGACGGTCCCGGAATCTGCCTCCTGCTCGCCGGTGATGATCTCGAGCAGAGTCGTCTTGCCGGCGCCGTTGGGCCCGACGATCGCGATTCGCCGGCCCGCGGTGATCTGCAGGTTCACGTCGTCGAACAGATGCTGGGCGCCGTGGCTCTTGGCGATGCCGGTGAGGGTTACGAGGCTCATCGGTCCGGGGGCGTCGTGAGCCGGGCGCCGTCCGTGTCGAAGCGGAGGCGAGCCGCCATGCCGCGCACGCCAGCGGCGTTCCACGCCTTCTCCACGGAGTGGGCGCCCATCGGCGAGTCGCAGATCGCAAGCACGCTCGGACCTGCCCCGGAGAGCGCGGCACCGGCGGCGCCGTGCTGGTAAGCCGACTCGATCAGTTCGGCAGTGCCCGGCAGGAGTGGAAGCCGGTATGGCTGGTGTAACCGATCGTCCATGGCGGTTCGCAACAGGCCCGCGTCGGACGTGACCACCGCGGTCGCGAGCAGAGCCGCCCGCGCGACGGCCGCGGCGGCATCGTGATGCGGAATGGTCCGCGGCAGGGCGGCGCGCATGCCGCTGGTGTTGCTGGTGGATGCCGCGATGAAGAGAACTGGGATCCAGGCCTCTGGTACCCGAAATCGACGGAGGAGCGGCGTCGTGCCCACCTCCCCGGCCACGGCGAGCGTGACTCCGCCGTAGAGGGCAGCTGCCACGTTGTCGGAGTGGCCTTCGAGGGCGGCCGCCACGGTGAGGAGCTGGTCGGCGTCCGGCGCATGCCGCCCTGCCGTCGCGCCGAGCAACAGGCCCGCCACGATGGCCGCCGCGCTGCTGCCCAGCCCTCGCGCCGCAGGGATCATGCTGCTCACCTCGATCCGCCAGCTTCCGGCGCCGTGCTCCGAGCCGTGGGCGAGCCGCAACCCTTCGCGGAAGGCGCGGATCAGGAGGTTCTCCTCAGGATCGTCGTCCGGGCCGGGAGCTCCCTCGCCGTGCGCGTTGAGCAGGATCCCAGCCTCATCGCCGTCGTGCAGCTCGGCGCGCAGCTTGAGGCTCAGCGCCGCGGCGAAGCAGTCGAAGCCGCTTCCCAGATTGGCGCTGCTGGCCGGGACCTCGATCGTGGCGATGATCGGCATGCGGGCCGAGTATACGGACGCCCGGCCGTCTCACCGGATGGGCTGCGCTTGACAAAGCCAGTCGCGGGAAGGACGCTCGGATCGCCTTGCCCTCGCGGCGATCATCGCCTCCGGAGCGCTGCCGGGCCGAGTGGCGATAAGTTCCGTGAGCGCTCAGCGTTCACAACAGCCAACTTGATCGCGAAACAGACTTCCCAACCGCCCAACCTGGCCGCCGTGAACGCTCACCGTTCGCCACAGCCGACCGCGGGCTCGAAATCGTCGCAACGTGGTCGTTATGAACGCTCAGCGTTCATGGCCCCCCGGCGATCGGCCAATCAGCTCCGCGTGGCGATAGCAGCTCACCAGGTGGTCGTTGACCAGGCCGGCCGACTGCATGAGGGCGTAGACGATCGTTGGCCCGACGAACGAGAAGCCACGCTTCTTCAGGTCCCGCGACAGGCCGCGAGAATCATCGGTCTCGGCCGGGACCTCGCCGGAGGCCTGCCAGCGGTTGACGATCGGCGATCCATCGACGAATGACCACAGGTAGTGGTCGAAGGCGCCTGGCGCATCGGTCAGGGAAAGGTGGGCCTTCGCATTGCCGATGACCGCCCGAACCTTGGCGCGATTGCGGACGATTCCAGGGTCGGCGAGCAGGCGAGCCTCGTCGGCCTCGCCATAGGCCGCAATCCGCTCCGGATCCCAGCCATCGAAGGCGAGCCGATACCCGTCGCGCTTGCGCAGGATGGTGATCCAGGAGAGGCCGGCCTGCGCGCCCTCAAGGTTCAGTAGCTCGAAGAGGCGCCGATCGTCGTGGATCGGGACGCCCCATTCGGTGTCGTGGTATGCGAGATAGAGTGGATCGGAGGTGGCCCACGCGCATCGAGCGACCCCACCGGCCAGCTGTTCAGCCATCGGCGGTGGGAACGCGGCCCGGATCACCCGCCCGATAGGCGATGACCTGCACCTTCTCCATGGTGATCAGCCCGTCCTTGACCATGCGGTCCAGCTCCGGCAGTACGGCGTTGATCCGGTCCTCGCTGTCCACCACCTCGATCAGGACGGGGAGATCCTCGCTCAGCCGGAGCAGGCGAGTCGTGTGCAGGTGGGCGTGCGCGCCGAAGCCCTCGATCCCGCGCAGGACGGTGGCGCCGGCGATGCCCAGCTCCCGAAGCCGCGCCACGATCGCCTGGTAGAGCGGGCGACCGTCAAGGTGGTCGCTTTCGCCGATGTAGATGCGGACCAGGATCGCCGTTCCCTCGAGCTTCATCAGATCGCCCTGCCGATCAGCACGCCGGCCAAGACCGCCACCAGCCCCAGCGCAATTGACCCTCCCAGGTTGACCGCCCCTAACAGCCAGGCGCCGTCCTCGAGCAGGCGCCAGGACTCGAGCGCGAGCGTGCTGAAGGTGGTGTAGGCGCCGATGAAGCCGATCATCAACGGGCTGCGCAGCTCCTGCGGGATCACGGCCCGCTCCGTGCCGAGGGCGAACAGAAGGCCGAGCACCAGCGAGCCGCTGACATTGATGACCAGCGTGCCCCACGGGAAGGCACCCCGTCCCAGCGCCGTCACCCACCCGTCGATCGCGTACCTGGCGATCGCGCCGGTGAAGCCACCTAGCCCGATCAGGACCACGTTCATGCGTGAACCTCCCCTGCGCGTGGCGAAATGCCACGGTAGGGGCTATCAGCCCGTGGACCGGGCGGTTTGCGGCGAGCCCCATCGCCGTGGGACGAGGATAGCGCGCAGGTGCGAACGCGCAACGACGCCAGGCCGCGCCCGGACGCGCAGCATGGCGGGCAGGGTAGCATCCGGCCGATGTCGCCCCTCCAACAGCTCAGGGCTCGCCTGGCGGCGTCTGCGGCCGCGTTCGGAGCGGTCGCTCGCAACCCCGGCCTGCGGCGGGTGGAGCTCGCTTTCCTGGGCTTCAACCTCGCCGAGTGGGCGATCTGGGTCGCGATCCTGGTCTTCGCCTATCAGCAGGGCGGTGCCACCGAGGTCGGGCTGGTCGCGGTCCTGCAGCTCGCTCCCGCGGCCGTCGTCGCGCCGCTGGCAGCGTCGTTCGGAGATCGCTACCCGCGTGAGCGAGTCCTGCTGATCGCCTATCTGCTGCAGGCCGCGACGGGGGCCGCGATCGCGGCGGCAGTATTCCTGCACGCGCCGGTTGCCGCGGTCTACGCCCTCGCCGCCGCAACCAATGCCGCCATCTCCCTGACTCGCCCATTGCAGGCAGCCATTCAGCCATCCCTGGCTCGTACGCCTTCCGAGCTGACCGCGTCGAACGTGACTGCCGGCGCCATCGAGACGATCGCCATCCTGGTCGGTCCGACGTCGGCCGGCGTGGTCTTGCAGCTCGCCGGTCCCACACCGGTGTTGGCGGGCGCAGCCGTCCTGTCGCTTATCGGTGCAATCCTGGTTGCCGGGCTGCCGCGCACCACGGCACCACGTCGCGTCGAGGAGACCGGCGGTGTGCGCGCGGCGCTCTCGTCGGCGTTGGCCGGCTTCCCCACCCTCGCCCGGGAGGAGCGGCCGCGCTCGGTGGCCCTGCTGCTCGGCGCTGGATCGATGCTGTGGGGGGTACTCGACGTGCTTCTGGTGGTGCTTGCCCTCCAGGTGCTTTCGATCGGGCAATCCGGCCTCGGATTCCTCAACGCCGCAATCGGCGCCGGGGGGATCTTTGGGTCACTGCTCGCTGCCCTGCTCGTCGGCCGTGCCCGTCTAGCGGGGCCGTTCGGGGTGGGCCTGCTGATATGGGGCGGCGCGCTCGCCGTGGTCGGCCTGCTGCCAGTCCCGATCCTCTCGGTCGCGCTGCTCGCCGTCGCCGGCATGGGATGGGTGGTCCTGGACGTGGCCGGCCGCACGCTGCTGCAGCGCGTCTCGCCCGAGGCCGTCCTTAGCCGCGTCTTCGGCGTACTGGAAGGAATCCACCATGGTTCGATGGCGATCGGCTCGGTGCTGGCACCGGCGCTGATCCTGCTGGTTGGCACTCGTGGCGCGTTCATGGCCGGCGGGGCGGCGCTGATCGGCGTCACGGCGCTCAGCTGGGGCCAGCTTCGGCGAGCCGATGCGGCAAGTGTCGTCCGACCGCGCGAGCTTGCGGCGCTGATGGGCGTCCCATTCTTCGCCCTGCTGCCCGGCCCGGCGCTGGAACGGCTGGCCGCAGTCCTCATTCCCGTCGCAGCTCGTCCGAGGGAGGCGGTCATCACCCAGGGCGAGCGCGGCGACCGCTTCTACGTCATTGCCAGCGGCCAGGTGCAGGTCAGTGTCGACGGCGTGCCTGTGCGAACGCTGGGCGCAGGTGCGTCATTCGGTGAGATCGCGCTCCTTCGGGACGTGCCGCGCACGGCATCGGTCATAGCGGAGACTGAGGTTCAGCTGCTTGCACTGGACCGCCATCATTTCGCGGAGGCGGTCACCGGCCAGCCAGCCAGCGCCGCAGCAGCAGAGGCGGTGATCCACGGCCACCTTGACTCCACCGACTAAGACCGTCCTGGCCGTATACGGCCGAGGCCCGACCTAGAGGCGCATCGCCTCACGGATTGCAGCGGCGCTCGCAGGAACCGCGTTCAGCGTCGCTTCCTCGCTCGCCACGATGTCCGGGTCCTTGAGGCCGTGGCCGGTGAGGATGCAGACCACCGTCT
>JBDTQD010000023.1:0-22860 GCA_039932375.1 Chloroflexota bacterium
CGATCGCCAGCCAATCGCGCGACGGCCCGTGCGCCGCCTTGGTGGTGATGATCTCAACGATGTCCCCGTTTCGCAGCCGGTAGTCGAGCGGCACCAATCGGTTGTTGACCTTGGAGCCGATGGTGCGGTGGCCGACATCGGTGTGGATCCTGTAGGCGAAGTCGAGCGGGGTGGCTCCACTGGGGAGGTCCTTGACGTCGCCCTTGGGGGTGAACACGAAGACCTGGTCCTGGAACAGGTCGAGCTTGAGCCCCTCCACGAACTCGGTGGCGTCGACCACCTCTCGCTGCCATTCGATCAGCTGCCGCACCCAGGCCAGCTTCTCGTCGTAGCGGCGGTCGCCGCGCGAGCCCTCCTTGTAGCGCCAGTGCGCGGCGATCCCCGCCTCCGCCACCTCGTGCATGGAGCGGGTCCGGATCTGGACCTCGAGCGGCTTGGCATCGGGCCCGATCACCGCGGTGTGGAGGGACTGGTAGAGATTGGCCTTGGGCATGGCGATGTAGTCGTCGAACTGCCCGGGGATCGGTCGCCAGATGCTGTGCACCACGCCCAGCGCCGCGTAGGTGTCCTGCACCTGGTCGACGATCATCCGCACGGCGTGCAGGTCGTAGATCTCGCTGAACTCGGCCCCCTTGCGCTCCATCTTCTTGTAGATGCTGTACAGGTGCTTCGGGCGGCCGCTGATCTCGGCCTCGATGCCGACCTTGGCCAGCTCCTTGCGCAGGATGCCGATGCTCTTGTTGATGAACGACTCGCGCTCGCGGCGCCGGTCCGCGAGCATCGTCACCATCTTGCGATAGGTCTCCGGATCGGTGTACTTGAAGGCGAGGTCCTCGAGCTCCCACTTCCACTGCCAGATCCCCAGCCGATGCGCCAACGGGGCGTAGATCTCCATCGTCTGGCGGGCGATGCGCACCTGCTTGTCGGGCGGCAGGGCGCCGAGCGTGCGCATGTTGTGGAGCCGATCGGCGAGCTTGATGATCACCACCCGCACGTCCTCGGCCATGGCCAGGAACATCTTCCGGATGTTCTCCGCCTGCTGCTCCTCCATCGATCGGGCCGATCCGAACTTGGAGAGCTTGGTGACGCCGTCGACCAGCCGCGCAACCTCGCGCCCGAAGCGCTTCTCGAGGTCCTGAATGGTCAGGTCGGTGTCTTCAGGGACGTCGTGCAGGAGGGCTGCGGCGATGCTCTCGGCGTCCATCTGCAGCGCTGCCAGTTCATAGGCGACCGCCACCGGATGGGTGATGTACGGCTCGCCCGATGCACGCAGCTGCCCCTCGTGCGCGGTCGCGGCCACGGCATGGGCACGTTCGATCAGGCCGACGTTGACGCTCGGCCGATGCCGTCGCGCTTCCGCGACGACCGTTTCGATGGTGGGCGTGCTGGCCGCTGGCTGGGCATTTCCAGAGATGCGCTTCGCCACGGCGGCCGGGGCCGCCCGCAGGCGTGCCAGGTCCATGGTGTGAACGATGGTAGCAGTCCGGTCGGGGGATCAGGATGGACCGATGTGGGATGCCGCGAGCGACCACCCCTTGCGCGGCTGTCGCAACGCGCTGCGGGGTCGCCGCTCGCGTCCTACCTCATTGCTTCTCGAGCTCGCGACCGCGCGGCTACACCTCTGACATGTCTATGGCCGCTTCATCGGAGGCTCGCAGACCTAGCCTCAACGTCCGGGTCAGCCGCGAGGAGAGCGTTGGAAGCATGCAGCCATTCCTTGTCCGTAGGAATCGCATGATTGATCCAGTCTGCCGCAGCAACGATAGCGGCAAGCGAGGCGATTCCATCTCGGCGCCCGACGACGATGGCAAGGAAGATCCAAGCGGTGACCTAAGCGCGAGTCAGCATGCCTGCCCATCGTAAGAGCTACAGCCGAGCGAGATCAGGGTTCAGACGTCCCACACGATGCGGCGTAGTGCTGCCCGCAATCGGGCCAGCGGTACCTTCTTACCGGCCAGGGCCGCTATGCGGCAGTTCCTCGAGGGCTGCTGGCTCTTGCCTTGGCGTACGGATTCGGATCAAGGTGATCGCTGAGAGGTGGCCTGCATGACTGGCACTGCGATCCTCCGGGGCGTGGTAGTTCCCTTCGGGATCCTCGTCTTGGCATTCAGCGTCCTCTTGTTCGCCGGCATGGCCGGCTCGCTCGGTCCACTGGACCTTGCCACCGCGCAGTGGTTCATCCTTGCTCTCTGGGTTGCGGCCCCGGTCGTCGGCGGCATTTCGTCGCGGGGCCTCGGCGACCGCCAGATCGCCCTCGCCGCCACCGTTCTGGCGGTGGTGCTGGGTCTCGCTGTGGCAACTGTGTTGTTGACGGGTGCCGGGACCGCTTCGTCATGTCAGGTTGCAGGTAGCCGAAGCGCTGCCGGCTTTGTGGGGGGCTGCCTCGGAGTCGCCGCGATCGTCGGGATCGGGATGGGGGCCAGCCTGCTTACCGCGGCTCGGCTCGCGCAGCGCGGTCGGCGGCCCCTCGGGATCATCCTTGGGGGAGGGGTGAACATCTTAGCCAGTGCCGGGGCCTACTTCCTCTTCTACTCGGTCGTCACCTGTTTGCGCCCCTAGTCCCGCACCTTGAGGTGCAAGAGTCGCAGCCGAGCTTCTCGCAGGCGATACCAGAAGGAATCGGTCACGAGGTCGAATAGGCCCGGGTGCCGGAGCGGGGTGCCACCGAAGGTGCGCTTGAAGTCGGAGAAGCCGCGCCAGGCGGGATCGGCGGTGGTGTCGTCAGGCTCGACGACGCCCCACATGTCGGCGGTCGTGCAGCCATCGGCGGCAAGAGTGCGAAGCATGGTGGCCATCACGGCGTGGGCGCCGTAATGGTGCTTGTACTCGGAGTCGCGGCGGAGCGCGCCGTACAGGTAGTAAGCGCGGTTGCCAATGCGCGGGAAGGCCATGGCGGCGATCGGGATGTCGTCGACACGTGCGATGCCGAGGTACCAGCCGTTCGAGGCGCTCAGTTCTGAGGCGAGGCGCTCCAGGAATGCCTGCGAACGGACGCGGAAGGCGCCGCGCTCTGCGGTGGTGATCAGGAGGTCGTGAAGCGTCGCGATGTCGTTGGGATTTGCGTCGCGGGAAATGGTGACCTGGGTCCCCTCTCGCTCGGCGCGACGCGAGAGGCGGCGAGCGTCGGCGTGCCAGGAGGCATCGGGCTGGTCGGCGCCGTGCAGCAGTTCGACGATCCGAGTGGTTGGGGCCTGGAGGTCCGGAGCGCGGCGCAGGTTGTGCTCCGTTGCAAGGGCCGCCACATCGGTTGAGTCGCCGGGCTCGGCGCGGGGATCGAGCTTGACGACGAGCGCCTTCTCCTTGCGGGCGAGCGTGCGCAGGCCCTGCAGCAGCCATGTGAAGAGTCGGTCGGCATCTGACGCCGATCGGTCCCAGATCGGGCCATGAGCAACGTAGGCAACCTGGCGGCCGAAGCCGGCAGGACGGAGGAGGGCCTGGGCGACGCCGCGGATCTTGCCGGCGTCCTCGAGGATGATGCGGAAAGGTGGCTCCCCGGCGAGGGCCGTGCACTCGCCCCAGGCCCAGGATTGCAGGAGATCGGCCTCGGGGCGTGCTTCGATGAAGGCGTCCCAGGCGGGGCGGTCGGTGTCGTCGGCGCGGCGAACGAGCGGAGGCATCGGCCTCAGACTAGCGGCGTTCGCGGCTCTCGACGTACGCGAGGCGGGCCTTGACGAGTTTCGTCACAACGCTGGCAGGAATCGGCTTCTCCGGCGTGAAATGGATCGAGCCCTTCGTCGTCTCGAAGCCGCTCAGATCCAATTTGAAGTCGTTCAGCACCGCCCCGGGGTAGAACGAGAGGTGCTTCTTGGCTGGCCCGAAGCTGAGCAGGTATTTGCCCCGAAGTCTGAGCGACGGCAAGCCATAGGCGATCACCTCGGTCGCCTCGGGGGCGGCGGCTCGGACCTGCTTCCGAAGCTCCTCGAGCGCGGCGCGTTGCTCGTCGGGAACGTCGGCGAGGAATTCGTCGATGGTGGCGGCTTTCTTCATGGGCGGCAATGCTAGGGGTTGAGGAGGAAGTCGATCAGCCCCGGGACGTAGTTCTCAGCGTCGTCCCACATCGCCAGGTGGCTGCCGTTCGAGCAGCCCAGGTAACGCCCGTGCGGAAAGCGGCTCGCCATCGCCTCCATGTGCACCGGATCCATGGTGTCGTGGCGGGCACCGATCACAAGCGTTGGCACGTCGATGCGGTGCAGGTCCTCGGTGCGGTCCCAGTCGAGGAGCGTGCCGCTCATGCCGAGCTCGCTCGGCCCCTGCATCGGCACATACACGGCGGGGTTGATGTGCGCGAAGCTGCGGTTTACCGCGTCCGGCCACTCCGCGGCTGGCATGCGGAGGATGTGGTGGACGTAGTGATGCTCCGTGAGCAGCGCCATGTAGCGTGGATTGTCGGTGTCGCCGCGCGCCTCGAGCTCCTTGATCTCGGCCAGCGCCGCCTGATTCATGGCCGGCATCAACACCTTCTCCGCGTACCGGTTGTACGCACGGCAGTCGAACATCATGTTCGAGATCACGAGCCCCTTCAGGTGCTCCTGGTGATGTAGCGCGTACTCCGTTGCGAGGATGCCTCCCCAGGAATGGCCGAACAGGAAGAAGTTGGTGCGGTCCAGGCCGAGCGCGGAGCGGACCTGCTCGAGCTCGTCCACGAACCGATCGAGCTGCCAGAGGTCGGGCTCATCGGGCTGGTCGCTGTTGCCCGCGCCGAGCTGGTCGTAGTGGTAGTACTCGATTCCCGCCGCGGTGAAGCGGCTGTCAAACGCCTCGAGGTATTCGTGTGTTCCGCCAGGCCCCCCATGCAGCAGCAGCACCTTGATGTTCGGGTTGTCGCCGACGCGCTTGGTCCATACCCGGAAGTCGCCGTTGGGCGTGCTGATCGGGATCATCCGGACGCCGGCGCCGTCGTCGATTCGTGCGTCAGGGGCCAGCATGTTTGCGGATCCTAGTCGTCGCTGCCGGCGAGCTTGCGACCCGAGAGTCGGAGCCGGGCGCGCTGGGCGATGCCATAGGTGGGCAACAGGAGCCTTAGCGCGGCAGCGTGGAAGGGGCGTAGCGGCAGGTCGCGGGCTCCTACGTATGCAACCTCGCGGCCGCCGAAGCCCTCCTTGAACTGGGTAATACCTCCCGTGGCCAAGCCCCACAGGTCGTAGGTGGCGAAGCCCTCGGCGCGGAAGGTGCGGATCGCCTCCCACTTGAGCAGGTAATTGGCGCGCGAGTCGGCACCGGTATCGGTCATGCCGCCGTAGACCTCCGTGGCGCGGTCGCCGCAGGTGAAGTGGAAGAGCGTGGCGACCCGCCCTCCGTTGAGATTCGCAAAGAACAGGCGGGCATGTCCATTTGGAGCGAAGAGCTGCCAGACATGCTCGTAGTACTCGGCGACGCGGGCCACGAAGCCCGCGCGCTCGGCGGTGTAGGCGTAGATGCGGTAGAAGTCGGCGAGCGCCCGCGTGGCCGCCCGGTCATCAGCTTTAGCGTCGAACTGTTCGATACTGACCCCGTCGCGCTGCGCCTTGTGCACGTACTGGCGATGCTTCTGACGGAGGTTGGCGAGGAGGGTCTCCTCGTCGTCAGCGAGGTCGATGAGGCGCGTCCTGGGCGGCTGCACCTTGGCGGAGGGGCGCCACGGGGGCTTGACCAGAACGGCGCCGAACGGGTCGTCGGCGGTCGCCTCGGGATCGACCTTGAGCGTGGCTATTCGCTCCGTTCTTGCGAGCTCGCGGAGGGCCGTCAGGAGTGCCTTGCGGATGACGGGGTCATCGAGACGGCCGATGGGGCCGCGCGGGGCGTACGCAAGACGCCACCCAAGGAGCGGCACTTCGCGGATCAGCACCTGGGCGCCGGCAAGTGGCTGGTCCGGTTGAGGGCCGACGGCTAAGCGGATCGTTCGCCAGCCCGCCGATTCACGCAGCTCGCCCCATTCCCAGAGCTGCGGAAAGCTCCGATGCGGCGCGTGCTCGACAAAGGCGTTCCAGGCGTCCCGGTCGGTGACGCGCCAGGTGGCGAGCTCAGACATCGGGCTTGAAGCCGGCCGCGGCGAGCTCCTGGCGGGCGACCTCGCGCTCGTCCCACCACCGCTTTTCGGTGCCGTAGAAGATGCTTCGCTCATGCCCCTTGCCGGCCAGCAGGAGCATGTCGCCCGGCTTGGCGAGGCCGACGGCGTGGGCGATCGCAGCTCGCCGGTCGTCGATCACCCACAGGTCGATGCCGTCGCGAGCACCCGTGGCGCGGGCGCCCTCGGCGATGGCCTCGTTGATGGCGTGGCCATCCTCCAGGCGCGGGTCCTCGTCGGCGATCACCGCCAGGTCGGCCAGCTCTGCGGCGACCTTGCCCATGGCGGGGCGCTTGATGCGATCGCGCTCGCCGGCCGACCCGAAGACCACGATCAGCCGGCTGGAGGTCAGCGGGCGCAAGGTGCGCAACACTTTCCCCAGGGAGTCGGCGGTGTGTGCGTAGTCGACCACGACGCCGAACGGCTGGCCGGAGTCGATCCGCTCCATGCGGCCCGGGACGCCGGTCAGGCCGCCGAGCGCCGCCGCCGCAGAGGCAGGATCGATTCCCTCCACCTCGGCCAGCGCCAACGATGCCAGCGCGTTGTGCACGTTGAAGGCGCCGGGAAGGCGAAGCTGAACCTGCCCGCTCCAACGCGGGCCGACGACCGTAAAGGAGGTGCCATTCGGCCCGGCGCTGATCTGCGTCGCGGTGACGTCAGCGGGCCCGTCGACCGCGTAGGTCACGACTCGGTCGCGGGCACGGTCGCGGAAGTAGCGGAAGGAGGGATCGTCGGCATTCAGGATGGCGACGGGCGCTTCCTCGACGAGCATCGCCTTGGCCGCCCGATACGCCTCCAGCGTGCCATGGAACTCGAGGTGCTCGCTGGTGACGTTCGTGACGACGGCGACCATGAAGCGGCAGTTGCGCACGCGCGACTGCGCGAGGCCGTGGCTCGTCGCCTCCAGCACCACGCAGTCGTTGCCGGCCTCCTTCATCTCTGCCAGCAGGGCCTGCAGCTCGAGCGCCTCCGGGGTGGTGTTGCGATCGTCGTTCGAGCGCTGCTCGTCGCCGACCCGAACCGCCACCGTTCCGATCATCCCCGGCCGGCGACCGCCTGCCTGCAAGGCGGCGACGGCCAGAAAGGCAGTCGTGGTCTTGCCATCGGTGCCGGTCACGCCGATCACCTCCAGCCGCTGCGAGGGTCGTCCATACCACTCATCCGCGGCATCGGCCAGGGCGTCGCGTGTTCGGGCCACGATGAGCTGGGGCACTGCCAGCCCGGGCGTCTCGCGCTCGGCCACCACCGCGGCGGCTCCTCGCACGACCGCATCGGCGATGAATTCGTGGCCGTCGACGTGGTCGCCCGGCACGGCGAAGAAGAGGCTGCCCGGGGTCACCTGGCGCGAGTCGTAGGCGATCGAGCCGATCTCGCCCACCGGTATGCCGATGACCTGTATCGGACCGATGGCGTCGGTCAGCTCACCGAGGCCCATGTGACGCGGCGCGCTCATCGGGTCCGCCTGGGGATGGCGTGGCGCGCCATGGCGATGGCCAACCGGAGCCGGTAGAAGCTCGGATCGATGACCACATCCCACGTCCCTGCCCAGCGCACCGCGCGACCGCCGAAGCCCTTCTTGAAGAGGCCGACCCCGTGCCAGGCGTGATCGGGACCGGCGTCGGCCGGAGCGATCCCCCACAGGTCGTGGACGCGGCTGCCAAGGTCGCGCGCGCGGCGCATCATCTCCCACTGCAGCAGGTATGAGGCGTAGTGCTTCGGCTCGCCGGGCTCCTCGCGCCGCGAGCCGGCGAACAGGTAGAAGGACCGGTCGCCCTCGACCACCAGCATCCCCGAGGCGAGCAGCTGGCCGCCGCGACGTGCTTCGAGGATCGAGGCGCGCCCGGCTCCGCCGAGCCCCTGCCAGGCGATCCGGTAGCGCTCCAGGGACGGCTTCGGAAAGCCGGCGCGGCGCTGCGTGTCGAGCACCAGGCCGTGGAGGGCGTCGATCGGGGCCGTATTGGAGGCGTCGGCCAGGACGCGGACCTCGACTCCCTCGCGCTGCGAGCGGCGCACGGCGTACCGTGTGTCCTTGTCGAAGCTGCTCAGCAGCACCTCGTCGTCGCCCAGGTCGACCAGTCGCGTCTGCCCGACCTGGACTGGCCGTGGGTCAGGTCGCAGCCTCCCGAAGAGGGCCACCGACGCCGAGTCGGCCTCGATGCGCGGCTCCAGCTTGGCGGCAACGACGCGGCCCGCACGACCGACCTCGCGCAGAGCAATCGCCAGGGCGCGCACCCACTCGCCGGCGCGAGGATCCGCGTAGTCCAGCACCGGCCCGTGCGGCACGTACCAGAACGAGCGCCCCAGGGGCATGCGCCGCTCCTGGGCAGCGACCAACGCCACGATCTCGCCGTTCTCCTCGGCCACGAAGCGCCGCTGCGGCTGGCCGTCGAAGGCGGCCACGGCGGCCCACGCCCAATCGTGCAGGAAGTCGCCCGAGGCGGTTCGACCCAGGAGCGCCTGCCAGGCGGCCTCGTCATCGGGCATCGCTGGTCGAACGCGGGTCATGCCGCCTCCGCCCGATGCCGGCGCCGCGAGAGGTAGCGCCGCAGCTGCGCAAGCTCATCGGAACGCATGGCTGCGGCGACCAGCAGGTAGACCGCAGTCCCGATCCCCGCGAGAACGAGCAGCGCCAGGACACGCCCCGCCCCATTGGCGAGCAGCCTCGGCAGCCAGGCCTGCGTGGCGGCCAGTCCCATGAACATCACCACGGCGGCGATGGCCGCCGCCAGGGCGGATCGGGCGCCCGAATAGAGCACCTGCACCTCATTAATCGAGTCGATCCGGCGCCGCAGGGCCAATGCCAGGCCGATCACCTCGAGGCTGGCGCTGATCGAGAGGGCAAGTGCGAGGCCCTCAACCCCCATCGGTCCAGACAGGATGGTCATCAGCGGGACGTTGATGGCAACCGCCACGATCGCCCACAGTACCGGTGTGCGGGTGTCCTGCATGGCATAGAAGGCACGCGTCAGCACGTGCACCACGATATGGCCGGATAGGCCGATGCTGAAGAAGACGAGCGCGCCCGCCGTGCGGTCGGTGGCGGCCGCCGAGAAGAGGCCGTACTGAAAGAAGACCGCGGCGATCGGCCCGGCCAGCACGATCATCACCGCGGTCAGCGGCGCGGCCAGGAAGATCAGGAGGCGCAGGCTGTTCGACAGCTGGCGCCGGATCTCGACGATCCTGCCCAGCGCCGCATCGCGTGAGAATGTGGGGAAGAGGGCGATTGCCACGCTGACGCCGAGCACGCCGACCGGGATCTGGCTCAGCTGGAAGGCGTAGTTGTAGGCCGTCACGCTGCCAACCCCAAGGCTGCTGGCCAGCACCGTGCTGACAATGAAGTTCACCTGCCCGGCCGCCAGGCCCAGGATGCGCGGTCCCATCAGCCAGGCCACCTGACGTACGCCTGGGTGCCTGAGGCCGATGGTCAGGTCATAGTGCTGCCCAACCTTGCGCAGCTGCGGCAACTGGATCGCCAGGTGCAGGATCGAGCCGAGCACGACCCCAATCGCAAGCCCCTCGACCCCCAGGATCGGCGCCAGCACGACGGCCGCCGCGATGATGGCCAGGTTGTAGACGAGGGGCGCCAGGGCCGGCACGCCGAAGCGGCCGTAGCTGTTCAGCAGCCCACTGACCACCGCTCCCATCCCCACGAAGACGGGGCTGAGCAGCATCAGCCGGGTGAGCCGGATGGTCAGCTCGGTGGTTGGGCCATCGAAGCCGGGGGCGATGATGGGCACCACCCAAGGCGCCAGGATCGCCATCACGGCGCTGAAGACGGCGAGCGCAACCAGCACCAGGTTGATGACGCTGCTGGCCAGGCGCCACGCTTCCTGCTCGTTGCCGCGCGCCCGGTAGCTGCTGAAGACCGGGATCAGGGCCGCCGACAGCGCGCCGGCCACGACCAGCTGGAAGATGGCGTCCGGGATGCGGAAGGCGGCGAAGTAGGCGTCGAGGTCGGCGGTCGCTCCGAACTGCGAGCCGATCACCAGGAGCCGGATCCAGCCCAGCAGCCGGCTGGCCAGCGCGGCGATGGTCAGGATCAGGCTGGCATTGGCCAGCACCCGACCGACCGATGGACCCGCCACGATTGGCGGCGTCTCCCCGCCTGTGGCCTCGCTCACCGCGCCGCGCGGCCGGCGCCGGTCCGGCCCGATCGAGGGTGCGCCGAGCGGTAGGCGGTGCGCAGAGATGCGTCCGAGAGGTGGGTGTAGATCTGGGTGGTAGCCAGGCTGACGTGGCCGAGCAGCTCCTGCACGGTACGCAGGTCGGCGCCGCCCTCGAGCAGGTGGGTGGCGAACGAGTGGCGCAGGGTGTGAGGCGAAGTGCTGGCCGGTGCGCCCGACGCGGTCACCCAGCGCTCCACCACCATCCGCGCCCCGCGCGCAGTCAGCGGGCCGCCGCTGCTGTTCAGGAAGAGCGCCGCGGTGGATCGCGTCGCTCGCGCGGCCAAGGTCGGGCGTCCCGAGGCCAGGTAGGCGCGCAGCGCGCGACCCGCGTGCTCGCCGAAGAGCAGCTCCCGCTCCTTCTGCCCCTTGCCAATGACGCGCAGCCGGCGCTGCTCCAGGTCAATGCGGTCCATGGTCAGGGACGACAGCTCACTGATGCGCATGCCAGTGGCGTAGAGGAGCTCGAGGAGCGCCGCGTCGCGCCGTGCGGCAGCGTCGCCAAGCGCGGGATCGCGGTGCCGCCGGCCGTGCAGCGTCATCGTGGTGGGAGCCTCGACCAGCCGCGCTGCGCTCGCCACCGACAAGACGCGCGGCAGGCGGCCGGGCCGCTTCGGGGAGCGGACCCCGGCGACGGGATCGGTTGCGATCCAGCCCTGTCGCGCCGCGTGACGGTAGAGCGAGCGGATCGCCGCCAGGCGACCCCCAACCGTCGAGGCAGAGAGGCCGCGCTCGGCAAGAGTGCCGAGATACGCTCGCACGGTCGCGCGGTCGGGCGAGCTCCAGGCGACGCCCCGCACATCGAGGAAGGCGAAGAACTGGGCCACGTGGCGCCGATATTCGCGGATCGTGCCGGGCGACGAGTTGCGGCTCGAAAGATGGCCGAGGAAGCGCTGCAGGGCCGCTGCCGCATCGCTGCTGAGCGCCAGGGCCTCAGCCACCGGCGGCCGCGGCTGCTGCCGGAGCCTCGCCCTCTTCCTCCGGGCGGCCGGGCCGGGTCCAGGCCGAATAGTCGCAGTCGGGGTAGCGATCGCAGCCCCAGAACGGGCGGCCACGGCGCGAGCGCTTGGTGACGACCGTCCCCAGCGAGCACTTGGGACAGGTCCCGAATCGCTCGGCGGCCGGCGTCTCGCGCTTGATGTACTTGCAGTCGGGATAGCGATCGCAGCCGACGAAGGGCCCGAATCGGCCAGTCCGTGCGACCAGGTGACCCTGCCCGCACTGGGGGCATTCCTCGCCGACCCCGGGCAGCACGACCGCTTCGGCCTCGTCGCCGGGGAGCGGCATGGTGAACTTGCAGTCGGGGTAGCCGCTGCAGCCGAGGAACCAGCCATTGCGGCCAAAGCGCTTCACCAGCAGATCGCCGCTCAGGGGGCAGACGATATCGGTGATCTCCACCTGCTTCGGGATGTTCGCCTTGCCTTCGGCGATCTTGACGCTGAACGGATCCCAGAAGGCGCGCACCATCGGCACCCATTCATTGGTCCCGGCGGCCACCTCGTCGAGCTGCTCCTCCATGCGAGCCGTGAACTCGATGTCGACCACCTCGGGGAAGTGCTCGACCAGCAGGTCGGTGACCCGAAAGGCGGACTCCTCGGGGAAGAGGCGCCGCTCCTTGATGGTGACGTAGCCGCGGGCCCGGATCGTCTCGATGGTCGGGGCGTAGGTCGACGGCCGTCCGATGCCGTGCTCCTCGAGCGCCTTGATCAGGGTCGCCTCCGTGAAGCGCGGCGGAGGCTGCGTGAAATGCTGCTCGGCGGCCACCGAGCCACGGTCGAGCGGCTCGCCGTCGCGCAAGTCAGGGAGGACGGCCAGGCGCTCGTCCGCCTCGTCATCGCGCCCCTCGACGTAGACCGCCTGGTAGCCGTCGAAGACCCGCTTGCGCGCCCCGGCGTGCAGTGTGTAGAGGCCGGCGATCACATCGACGCCGACCTGGTCGAAGCGAGCCGAGGCCATCTGGCTGGCGATGGCGCGCTTCCAGATCAGCTCGTAGAGCCGGAACTCATCAGGCTTGAGGTGAGCCCGCATCGCGTCCGGGGTGCGAGCGAAGCTGGACGGCCGGATCGCCTCGTGCGCCTCCTGGGCGCCGCGGCTTCGGTTGCGGAAGGCATTTGGCTTGTCGGGCACGAAGTCGGCGCCAAACCGACTGCCGATGACGGATCGCGCCTCAGCGACCGCAGAGCCGGCGACCGACAGCGAGTCGGTGCGCATGTAGGTGATCAGCCCGACCTGGCCCTCGGGCAGCGACACGCCCTCGTACAGCGACTGCGCCACGCTCATCGTGCGTTTCGCCCCGAAGCTGAGCTTGCGAGACGCCTCCTGCTGGAGGGTGCTGGTCGTGAACGGGGGCGGTGCCGACTTCTTCTGCTGCGTGCGCGTGACCGATGCGACCCGGTACTCCGCGGCCTTCAAGGCGGCCTCGTGCTCACGGGCCTCGGCCCCGGAGCCGATGCGCGCCTTCTTGCCATCGATCTTCGTCAGCTCGGCCGTGAAGCGGCCTGCCTCGCCGCGACGTGCCAGCTCGACGGCGATGGTCCAGTACTCCTCGGCCGTGAAGGCGTCGATCTCCCGCTCCCGATCGACGACCAGGCGAACCGCGACGCTCTGCACCCGCCCGGCCGACAAGCCACGACGGATCTTGCTGCTCACCAGCGGGCTCAGCTTGTAGCCGACCAGCCGGTCGATCACGCGACGCGCCTGCTGCGCATTGACGAGGTGCAGGTTCACCGCCCGGGGATGGGCGAAGGCGACGTCGATCGCCGACTTGGTGATCTCGCTGAAGGTGACCCTCCGGACCCGATCATCGTCCAGCCCGGCGTAGTCGGCGATGTGCCAGGCGATCGATTCGCCCTCGCGGTCGAGGTCGGTGGCAAGCCACACCGTGTCCGCCTTGCGCGCCATGTCGGCGAGCTTCTCGAGCTCCTTGCGGCGCTCCTTCAAAGGCTCGTAGCGAGGGGCGAAATCGTGCTCCAGGTCGACCCCCAGGCTGCGCTGCGGGAGGTCACGGACATGGCCATATGAGGCGGTGACCGTGTACCCGGAGCCGAGGTATCGCTCGATCGTCTTGGCCTTGGCGGGCGACTCGACGATCACCAGGTCGCCGCTGGAACGCTTCTTCGGGGGCATCGGTCAGGGAGTGTAGCACCGGTCATCGGGCATGCCGGAGGGTCCGATCAGTCGACGAAATCCCACACGATGACCACTTTAGCCCCGCTCACCGCGATCCCGATGCCGACCCGGTGGTAGTGGATGCCGAGGATATTGCCGATGTGGTTTGCATAGCCGGGGTACGGCTCGGACATGAATTCGGCATGGCACCAGTTGAGCACGCCGGTGATCGTGCGACCAGAATTGTTGTTGTAGCACTGGTTCTCGCCCGACCAGCCAAACGAGAGGCCAGCCCTCCGTAGCCGATCCTGGGGGGTCGACCCGTCCGAGCCTGTGTGGCTGAAGTAGTTGTTCCGAATCTGGTCCCAGGCATGCGCCAGCGATACGGCCGAGATTCGGGCGTCGAGCACCAGGGGCGGCAGACCGTGCGCCGCACGCGCCGCGTTGACCTGGTTGAGGGCGTAGCCGGTGAGCGTGGAGGACGCGGCCGGGCCTGACCCCGAGGCCCGGGGACGCGGAGCTGCAGGCGGCGGCCTGGTGCTGAAGGTCAGGCTGGCCGTCACTGGGTTGCCGTCCGCGTCACGCGCGCCAGCGGCCAAGGTCACGTCGAACCTGTGCCCACCCGCGAAGGCGCGGGTCGGCACGAAGCGCAGCTGGGTGTGGACAGCGTTCCAGGTGATGCTCCCGCTCACGGCAGCACCGGTCGCGTGATCGACCACCCGGAGCGCCTGCCCGACCGCAGCCACATCCACCGGCTGGCTGAACCCGAGCGAGATCTGCGTGTCGGCGACGCCGGTCGCGCCGGCCTTCGGAGCGCTCTGGACGAGCTGCGCACTCGGCACGGTCGTGAACGAGAACGACGCGTCGCCGGCGAGCGGATTCCCGACGAGGTCGTGCACGCCAGCCAACGTGACGGCGTAACGCGCGTCAGGAGTGAAACGCCCGATTGGCCTGAAGGTCATCGTGGCTCCGTTCCAGCGAACGATCCCCGGCATCGCCGGGCTGAGCAGGAACGCTCGCTCCACCTCGCCCCGGTTCACTGCGGCGCTGAATGTGATCTCAAGGGAGGTCCCGGCACTGACCTCCGAGGCCGTGTCGGAGGGAGGGCCGGTGGCATCGGCGGTGGTCGCCTCTGCGGTCTCTGCCTTATGCACCGCGGCGCCGTTCGCCGGCTCGCCCACGAAGTGGAGGCGGAAGTCGGTGATCCGCGGTGCGGTCTGCGTGGTGAAGCTGAATCGAGTCGGCAGGCCAAGCTTCATGCCCGTCGAGGTGCGGGCCGAGGATGCCACGACCAGCGAGTAGCGCGCATCGGTCGACCAGAGGGCCCGGGGGGTGAGCGTCAGGCGCCGCCCGTCTTCGCTCCACTGCAGGCGGAGCGGAATGGCGGGCGCGATGGTGAGGCCTGCCTCGACTGATGCGCGATCCATGGCGGTCGCGAAGTCGACGGTGACCGAATGGTTCGTGACGATGCCGACCCCGACGTTGACCGGCAGGATGGAAGGCGGCGGGAGCTGGACGGTTGTCAGACCGGCCTGGGCAGCGCCGCCCGCCGACACCGCGACGGCGAGGGCGAGAGGAAGGCCTGCGATCAGGATTCGGGTGAGTGCCCGGTGGCGTCGCAGCTGACGAGCGAGCGACGCGATGGGGGCGCGGGGCACGAAGCGCGCATTGCCAATCGAAATCAATAGACGGGGACTCCTGTCACGGGGTTGACCGCCATCGGGCACGAGGAACGGACTACCAGTGGCTGCGGGAGTATACCCGCCATCACCCGGCAAGCCCAGCCGGACGCCCGATCCGCCGCGCGGTCAGGGTCGGGTGGAAGGTCGCGCCACCGTACGATTCCACCAGCCCACGCGCCTCGAGCAGGGTGAGCGTGCTGGCCAGCGGACCGGTGGGTATCCGCGTTCGACCGATCAGCTCCTCGATCGATCCGGGCCGCTCGAGCAGCACCTTGAGGACCAGTCCCTCCGTGTCCGACAGGCTGGTGACGCTCACCGGCCGGCCTCCCGGCTGGGCCCCGATCCTGTGCAGGAGTCCGGCTGCCGAGGTCACGATGGTGGCCTGGTTGTCCGCGATCAGCCGATTGCAGCCGCGCGAGGCGATCGCGTCGATGGGACCCGGCACCGCGAACACCTCGCGTCCGTAGTCAATTGCCGCGGCGGCAGTCAGGAGGGCGCCAGACCGATCCGGAGCCTCGACCACCACCACGGCCCGGACGAGCCCGGCGATGACCCGATTGCGCCGTGCGAAGTCGGGCTTCCCTGGCGCCTGGCCCGGCGCCAGCTCGGAGACGAGCGCTCCGCCGCGCGCGACCAGCCGAGTGGCCAGGGCGCGATGGCGAGGCGGGTAGATGCGATCCAGCGGCGAGGGCAGGACGGCGACGCTTCGCCCGCCGGCACCGATGGCCGACGCGTGCGCCTGGCCATCGATCCCAAGCGCAAGGCCGCTGACGATGGTGACACCAGCGCGTGCCAGCTCATCCGCGATCTCCGCGGCGCACGCACGCCCGTAGCCCGTGGCGCGGCGCGTGCCGACGATGGCCACGCAGGGAGCGCCCATCGAGGCCGTGTCACCGGCCAGGAAGAGGACCGGCGGCCGCGGATCGACCGAGCTGAGGGACGCGGGGTAGCCCGGGTCCAGCGCGGTCAGGACGACGCCGCCCGCACGGATGGTCGCTTCTCGGACGCGCTCGGCGATCGGCCTGACCCCCTCGCGGCGCAGTCGCGCCAGCCCAGCCGGGGCATCGTCCGGCGCCCGCGGGAGCTCCTCAAGCAAGGTCAGGCCGGCGTCCCACGCGGCTCGTGCACTGCCGAATCGGCGCAGGAGGCGAGCGAATCCCACCGGCCCGATGCCGGCCACCTGCGAGAGGGCGATCCAGAACGGGGCCTCCGTCTCGGGATCCAGGTGCGCCAGATCCAGGCCTGCCCAGCCGCCGCGGTCGTAGCGGACCGGCGGTGCGACGGTTCGCGGCGTGCCATCCCTGGCGATGGGCTGGGTGTCCACGGGTCCATTGCTTCCCACGCCGATCACGCGGCCACCGCTCCCCGGTAGGTGAGCGCCTCATCGATGTGCAGGCGCGACACGTCAGCGGCGCCCGAGAGGTCGGCCACCGTGCGCGCCACCCGGGCCGTCCGATGCAACCGGCGTGGCGAGAGATGGAACTGCCGGGCCCGCTGGGCGAGCACGCCGTTCGCCTCGTCGCCGAAGCCGGTGCTGGCGTCGAGCGCGCCAGCCGGCAGCTCGCCGTTCGCCACGCCCTGTCGTTTCAGCTGCCTGCGCCAGGCATCGCCGATGCGGGCCGCTACAGCCGCGCTCGGCTCGGCCGCCTCTGGCTGCAGCGAGGGCATCGGCTCGGGCTGCGCCATCGTCACCCACAGGTCGAGCCGATCCCGCAGCGGACCCGACAGCCGGGCCGCGTACCGACGAGCCGTGGCGTCCTCGCAGCTGCACGCCCGCCGAGCCGAGCCGAGCCACCCGCACGGGCACGGGTTGAAGGCCGTGAGCAGCGTGAAGCGAGCCGGCATGGTGAGTGCGCCGTCGACCCGCGCGATGGTCACGCTGCCGCCCTCGAGCGGCTCGCGCAGTGCGTCCAGCGCGTCACTCCGAAACTGGAGTGTCTCGTCGAGCAGCAGGATGCCGCGGTGTGCCAACGAAGCCTCTCCGGGACGGACGCGCGGTCCCCCGCCGACCAGCGCCTGGGTCGAGATGGTGTGATGCGGAGCCCGAAACGGCCGCTCCCGCAGGAGCGGGGCTCGGCGGTCGAGCAGGCCGGCCACAGAGTAGATGCGGCTGACCTCGATCGCCTCGTCGTCCTCGAGCGGCGGCATGAGGCTTGCCGCACATCGCAGGAGCAGCGTCTTGCCGATCCCCGGCGGGCCGCACAGCGCCAGGTTGTGGCGCCCTGCCAGGGCAATCTCCAGGCCCCGGCGCGCGAGGCGTTGGCCCTCGACCTCCGCCAGGTCAGGGCCGCCCGCTGGGAGCGAGCGCTCCGGCATCGAGGTCGGCTCCGCGACGGCAAGGTCGCGCACCCCCGCCAGGTGGCCAACCGCCTCGCCCAGCGACATGGCCCCGTGGACGCGCAGGCCGGCCACCGCGGCCGCCTCGCCGGTCGCGCCGCTCGCCACGATCAGCGCCGCTACCCCCGCCGCGAACGAGGCGGCCGCCAACGCCATGGTGCCGGGTACCGGACGCAAGGCGCCGTCCAGCCCAAGCTCACCGACCAGCGCCGTGTCGCGCAGCCGCTCGAGGTTGGGCAGCTGCCCGGAGGCGGCGAGGATGCCGACCGCGATTGGCAGGTCGTACCCCGTGCCGTCCTTGGGCAGGTCGGCCGGCGAAAGGTTGATCGTGATCCGTCGCGCGGGGAGCTCGAAGCCACTGTTGCGCAGCGCGCTCCGCACCCGCTCGCGAGCCTCCTGGACCTGGCTTCCCGCCAGGCCGACGATGGTCAGCGCTGGCAGCCCGAAGGCGACATCCACCTCGACCCGCACCGGCAGGCCGTCGACCCCGACGATCGATGCGCTGAGCGTCTCGGCCAGCACAGGCAACCCCTCGCCTCGGGAGGCGGCAGTCGAACAGAGGGATGGCCGGCCGCCAACCTGCTCGCCTCCCAAACTCCGGCGGCGACCGGCTGCCATGGAGGCTAGTGGGCGGGCCTTATCGGCCCGTTAGGCGGGGCTTACCGGTCAGGCGCGAGCGGGGACAGCTACCGCCACGGCGGCCTTGTCGATGGCGCGCGCGAAGTCGAGCACGCTCTTGCTGAGCGGCATGTCGGGGCGGCTCGACATGAACGGCTCGCCGGAGTTGAGGGCGCTGATGGCGCCGCGGTACTCGTTAATGATCTGGTAGTCGATCTTGTGCCCGAGCGCCGATTCGGCGTTGCTGACGTTGATGCCGGTGTAGGCGTTTGACCGATTCAGGACGAGCTGCATCTTGCCCTTCTCGTAGCCCAGGCTGTCCATCGTCTCCAGCACCAGCGGCACGTTCTTCAGGCACGACAGGTCGGCGGTCATCACCACGTAGATGACATCGGCCTCGTCAAAGAGCTGCAGGTTGAAGTCGTCGATCGTCTGCGACATGTCGACCAGGGTGTAGTCATACAGCCGACGCGACAGGGCAAGGAGGTTGCTCAGCACGCCGGGCCCCTGCTGCTGGCGCTCGACGACGATATCCGCCGATGCCGGCGACGGCGGCGCAAGGAGCAGCTCGACCCCAGACCGATGGCTGACCATCAGCTTCTTGAGCAAATCGAGGTCGAGGTCTGGCTCGTTCACGGCATTCACGATGGACGCCGTGTCCAGGCCCAGGTCGAGGAAGACGCGCAGGTCCCCGAACTGCAGGTTGGCGTCGATCAGAGCGGTGCGGCGCTTGAGATCGCGTGCCAGCGCGATCGCGGTATTGATGGCGATGGTGGTCGTTCCCACGCCGCCCTTGGCCGGGTAGAAGAGGCACAGCCTGCCCATTGTCGGCGGCTCTGCGCTCGCCTTGCTGCTGCTCGGACCGCCACGCGCCAGAAGCGCCTTGATGCGGGCCATCAGCTCGAGCGGATGGAAGGGCTTGACGATGTCGTCGTCGGCGCCGGCGCGGAGTCCCTTGACCCGCTGCTCCACCTCCGCCTCGGCGGTGAGCATGATGATCGGCACGCGCCCGCTCTTCTCGGCCGCGCGGATCTGCTGGGTGGCGGCATAGCCGTCCAGCTTCGGCATGGCCACGTCCATCAGGATCAGGTCCGGCTGGGCCTCCAGCGCCATCTCCACGCCGGCAGCACCATCTGAGGCGACGATCACCTCGTAGCCCTCCTGCTTGAGCACGAAGACGAGGACGCGCTGGATGTTGAGGTCGTCGTCGACGACCAGGACCTTGGTGGCTGCCATACGGCTCCCCGAGGGTGATTGAAGTCCGCGCGATTATACGGGGGGCACCCCGTCCAGGTGGCGTGCCAGGAAGTCGAGGACGCGCGCTTCGTACGACTCGGGGGCGATCGAATGCGCCTCGGCATGGGCGGCGCCCTCGACCTCGAACAGCTCCTTTGGCTCCCCCGCCGCGGCAAACAGGCGACGCGACTGGCCGGGGCTCACCAGGTGGTCCTCGCCCGGCGAGATGAGCAGGAGGGCGCGCGGCGCGATGTGCGAAACGCGCTGCATCGGCGAGCGGAGCCGGACGCCGGCGCGGAGGCTGGCGGCGCCGACCACCAGGCTCGCCCCGAGCCGGGTCAGCGGATAGCCGGCTTCCCGCATCCGATTCGAGATCGGGTTGCGCAGGTCTGCATACGCAGCGTCGGCGATCACCGCGGCGACCGGCAGGTCAGGAGCCGCCATGAGCGCCACCGAGCCACCCATGCTGATTCCCATCAGCGCGATCGGCCCCAGGCCTCGCCCCTGCAGGAAGTGGACGGCGGCGCCAACGTCGCGCTGCTCGAGGGTGCCGAGCGTTATGAGGGCGTCGCCGCTGCTCCCGTGGCCGCGGAAGTCGAACTGCAAGACGTGGTAGCGCGGCTGGAGCCATGGCACGAAGCCGGCCAGCCACGGCAGGCGATGCCAGGAGAAGCCGTGCATCAGCACGACCGCGGCGCGCGTCTCGCGACCGGCGGGGATCAACCAGCCCGACAGGGTGACGCCGTCATCGGTCGTGAAGCGGACGTCCTCGTAGGCAAGGCCGATGTCGCCGGGGGTGGCAGGCTCCCCCTCCGCCGGCGCGAACGGCCGGCGTCCGGGGCTCACGATCCGGCGCGATCCCTCGACCGTCAAGTAGCCGAGGTACCCAAGCGTCGCGGCCGCCACGATCCGCCCCAGCCAGGCGGCCAGCCCGCGCCGTCGGCTGGAGGCCGATCCCATGCCGCGCGTCCCCCGCTCAGCCCTTCGCGGTCGGCTCGGCGGCCTCGCGGGCGGCGCGCATGAAGCCGGCCAGCGGCCGGGTCAGCTCGGCGAGCTCCATCGGCACGATCCACTTGGTGGATGCGCCGGCGGCGAGCGCCTTGAGTGCCTCGAGGTACTGGAGGGTCATCGTCTTGTCGTCGACCCCCTTCGCTGCGCCGAAGATCGTCTTCAGCGCGTTGCTGAACCCCTCTGCGCGCAGGACCTGTGCCTGTCGCTCGCCCTCGGCTCGCAGGATGGCGCTCTGCTTGTCGCCCTCGGCCACGTTGATGGTGGCCTGCCGCGTCCCCTCGGACTCGGTGATGTTGGCGCGCCGGTTGCGCTCGGCGCTCATCTGGCGGTTCATCGCCTCCTGGATGTCGCGTGGCGGGACGATCTCGCGGATCTCGACGTTGGTGATCTTGACGCCCCAGCGATGGGTCACCTCGTCGAGCTTGGAGCGCAGCACGTTGTTGATCTCCTCGCGCTTGGCGAGGACGTCGTCGAGCGGGATGTCGCCGATCACGGCTCGCAGGGTGGTCGCGGCCAGCGCCTGCGATGCCCCGGTGAAGTCGACCACGGCGGTCACCGTTTCGACCGGGTCGAAGACTTTGGAGTAGACCAGGAAGTCGATGCTGATCGGCGCGTTGTCCTTGGTGATGCAGGTCTGCTGCGGCACCTCCAGGTAGCGCTCGCGCAGGTCGACCTTGACCGCCTGCTGGATGAACGGGATGAGCAGCACCAGGCCCGGGCCGCGCCCGCCCTGCAGACGTCCAAGGAAGAAGACGACCAGCCGCTCGTACTCGCGGATGATGTGGACGATGCTCGTCAGGAGGGCGATCAGGATCGCCAGCCCGATGAGGAGGACGACCAGCCCGATCAGGTCGCTTGGCATTGACCTATCCCTTCTCCAGCGGTGCCGGCCAGCCGGCGGCGCCCGGCACCACGATCAGTGTCGATCAGCATAGGCCATCACACGGCGCGCTGATCGAAGACGACCTTGACCGATGCATGCCGTTCGCGACCGGTGGCGGTCCGCAGTGCGTCGCGCCAGTCCGCCAGCGGAAAGCGATGCGTGACGATCTCCGCGATTGGCAGCTCCGGGTGGTCGCCAACGAGCGCGAGGAGATGGTCGAAGGTGTGCGGGGCGTCGGGCAGCGATGCCTCGCGCCCGTACACGTAGTTGCCAGTGATCCGCAGCTCGCGCGCCCAGGCGAGCGTCAGGTCGAGGTGGTCCACCTCTGCCACCGAGCCGATCAGCGCAAGCCGGCCGCGCGGTGCCGTGACCCGCAGTGCGGCCTGCAGGCCGGGCCCCGTTCCCGTGCACTCGTAGACCGCCTCGAAGCCGCCGGTCAGGGTCGGCGGCCCGACCAGCGGCCTATGCTCGGTCGCGCCGGCCTGTTCGATCGCCGCTCGGCGAGCGCCGTCCCCATCACGGTCGACCACCACGTGGTTCGCGCCGAGCCGGGCGGCGAGGTCGGCCTGCAGCGGGTGGCGCACGACGATCGTGACATCCGCCTGCGGCGCCACCATCCGCAGGGCCGCCAGCGTGCCCAACCCGATGGCCCCGCCGCCGATCACCAGGGCTCGCTCGCCCTCGGCCGGGGTCTGGGCAAGCACGGCATGCAGGCCGCAGGCCAGAGGCTCCACCAGCACGGCGATCTCATCGCGCAGGCCATCTGGAACGGGGTGGAGCTGGCTGGCGTGGGCAAGCATCGCGTCCGACCAGGCGCCGGGCAGGTCACGGCAGAACCCGATCAGCATGCCGGGCGCCAGGCTCCCCTCAGCCGCACGACGGCAGAGAGCGGGGATCCCGTCGCGGCAGGCGGGACACGGGTCGAGACCACGGACCGCGCACGAGATGATCGGGTCGAGCACGACCCGCTGCCTGGCCGCGACGCCGGCATCGGTCCCGGCCTCGTCGACCACCGCGACCGTCTCGTGGCCCAGGATCGCGGGGAAGGAGTTGAATGGCGAGAGGACGGCGCTCGACCTGCCGGTGAGGAGCGCCAGGTCCGAGCCGCAGATCCCCGACAGGAGCGGGCGCAGGCGGACCCAATCGGGGCCTGGCAGCGAAGCCAGCGAATAGCTGGTCATGCCGAGCCAGGGCATCCAGCCCCCGGTCCAGCGGGGCAGGCGGGTGCCGAAGGCACGCAGCGCCCGATAGTTGAGTGTCGATGCGCCGACGCGCAGCCCGAGGCCGTGGGCCTGCCCCTCGCCCATCGGAAAGGTCAGGACATCGGGACTTGGCGGACGATGTGCGGCCCGACCCGCTCAAGGATCTCGTCGAGGCTCGGCCCCGTGATGGTCACGCCATGGTTCTTCATGCCGATCACGGCGCGGCCAGGATCGGGCGCATCACGAACGAGACCCGCAACCTCGCGTGCCAGCTCCTCCGTCCCGCAGGGGTAGACCGCCTCGGTCGACGTTGCGCCCATCACCCATCCATGGACGTGCAGGATCGCGCCGACCTCGGGATGCTCGCGGTAGATGGTCAGGTGCTCGATCGCATCCACCGACACGCGCCGCGGCTTCACGCCTGGCGGGATGCTGAGACGGATCACGCCGTGCGCCTGGTCGTAGCCGGTGACCAACAGGATCTCGCGCCCGATCTCGAGCAGGTGGCTCTTGTCGACGCCGCTGGCGCTCATCCAGAAGGTGTCGCCGTCGTGTCGGGCGCTGGCGTTGCCATAGC
>JBDTQD010000024.1:0-22840 GCA_039932375.1 Chloroflexota bacterium
GTTGGCTTTGGTCGTCGGCGTGGCAAAGATCCCGGCATCTGACCAGCTGATCGCCACTCCCAAGTTCGACACGCTTGGCCAATTTGATCTCGGCCAGGTGTTCAGCACGCTGCCGCTCGTGACAGCGTTGCTGATCATCTTCGCCATCATGCTGACCGACTTCTTCGACACGATGGGGACGGTCACCGGTGTGGCGGCCGAGGCGGGCCTCACCAATGAAGACGGCTCGGTGCCGGGGATCGGCCGCGTTCTGCTGGTCGACTCGCTCGCGGCGGTCGCAGGCGGCGCTGCCGGAATCAGCTCGAACACGACCTACATCGAGAGCGCGGCCGGTGTGGCTGACGGAGGCCGGACAGGATTCACGTCGGTCGTGACGGGTGCGCTCTTCCTCGTGGCCATCCTCCTGTCGCCGATCGCCCTGATCGTGCCGGCGGCAGCCACCGCCCCAGCGCTGGTGCTCGTCGGCTACCTGATGTTCACCCTGATCAAGGACATCCCGGTCGGTGACGTGGAAGAAGGACTTCCCGCGCTGCTGACGATGATCCTGATGCCGCTCACCTACGACATCACGGTCGGCATCGGTGCCGGCTTCATCAGCTGGGTGCTGATCAAGGCGGTGCGCGGCAAGGTGAGCGAGATCCACTGGCTGATGTGGGCTGTCTCGATCGCCTTCCTCATCTTCTTCGCCCAGGATTGGATCAACAGCTTCATCAAGTAGCGCACGGTCCGGGCCGATGGCGCCCGGTCGGACTCTCCGACGGGGCGCTACGCTGCCCGGGCCGATGACGGTTCCCGAACCCGCCGCGCGGTTGCGCGTCGCCGACTTCGACTACGAGCTGCCGGCGGCGGCGATCGCCCAGGTCCCGGTGGAGCCGCGGGACGCCGCCCGGCTGCTCACCCTCGACCGCGCCGCCTCGCAGGCCGGTCGCCCTGCCCTGGCGCACCGTGTGTTTCGCGAGGTGGGGGAGCTCCTGCGTCCCGGCGACCTGCTGGTCGTCAACGATTCGAGGGTGATCCCCGCGCGATTGACGGCGACCCGACAGGGCGGGGGAGAAGCCGAGATCCTGCTGCTGCGCCCGCTCGACGGAAGGCCAACCGAATGGGAGGCGCTGATCCGTCCGTCGCGCCGAGTCGCCGTCGGCGGCGCGCTCACGCTGCGGAATGCAGAACGCCTCGAGGTGGGGGAGCGGCTTACCGACGGGACGCGCGTCGTGCGCTTCGAGCGCGATCCATACGAGGTGATGGCCGCGGTCGGTGAAACCCCGGTGCCGCCCTACATTCACGACGCCTCGACGCCGGCGGAGCGCTACCAGACGGTCTATGCGCGACCTCCGGGATCCGCGGCCGCCCCGACCGCCGGGCTCCACTTCACGCCCGAGCTGCTGCGGTCGCTCGAGGCGGCGGAGGTGCGGCGCGCGAGCGTCACGCTCCACGTCGGGCTTGACACGTTTCGGCCGCTGGAGGGCGAGTTCGTCGACGAGCACCGCATCCACCGCGAGTGGTACGAGGCCCCGCCGGAGACCCGCGCCGCCATCGCCGGGACCAGGCGAGAGGGCGGCCGCGTGATCGCGGTCGGCACGACCACCGTCCGCGTTCTGGAGACCGCGGCGCGCGATGGCGCGGGGTCCGGATGGACCGACCTGTACGTCACGCCGCCGTACGAGTTCAGGACGGTCGACGCGCTGATCACCAACTTCCACCTGCCGCGGAGCTCGCTCCTGCTGCTGGTGACCGCCTTCGTCCAAGCGGGCATACCGTCTGCCACGCCGCTCGAGGCGCGCGACACTCTGCTGGCGGCATACCGCGTGGCCCTGGCGGAGGGGTATCGGTTCTTCAGCTTCGGCGACGCGATGTTCATCGGCTAGGCTGCGCCGGTGACCGCGCCGACCTCCTTCGCCTCGCGCCCCACCGGCATCGGGCGCGGGCGGCTCGGCACCCTGACGACGCCGCATGGCTCCATCCAGACACCACAGTTCATGCCGGTCGGGACCCAGGCCACCGTGAAGAGCCTGACCTCGGGCGACCTTCGCGCGGCGGGCGTCCAGATCATCCTGGCCAACACCTACCATCTCTCGCTGCGCCCCGGCGACGAGCGGATCGCACGCCTGGGAGGGCTCCATCGGTTCATGAGCTGGGACGGACCGATCCTTACCGATTCGGGTGGCTTCCAGGTATTCAGCCTCGCCCACCTGGGCCGGGTCGATGACGATGGCGTGACCTTTGCCAGCCACCTCGATGGCTCGCAGCAGCGCCTCACTCCGGAACGCGCAATCGAGATCCAGGAGGCGCTCGGGAGCGATATCGCCATGGCCTTCGACCAGCTGGTCGACGCCACCCTGCCGCGGGCCCAGGTGGCCGATGCCATGGCGCGGACCCACCGCTGGGCGGAGCGCTGCCTTGCGGCCCACACCAGGCCGGACCAGGCGCTCTTCGGGATCGTGCAGGGCGGAGTCGATGCCGATCTTCGTCGGGAAAGCGTTCGTGCGATTGCGCGGCTGCCATTCGACGGGATCGCCATCGGCGGCCTGTCGGTCGGGGAGAGCATGGACGAGATGAGAGCGGCCCTCGAAGTCGTGGGCGAGGCGCTCGGCGACGATCCGCGGGTGCGGTACCTGATGGGGGTCGGCTACCCGCCCGATTTCTTCGCCGCCGTCGAGCATGGGATCGACCTCTTCGACTGCGTCCTGCCCACCCGCGTCGCGCGCACCGGCCAGCTCTGGACGAGCCAGGGGAAGCTGAACCTGCGCAACGCCCGCTTCCTCGACGATCCGGCTCCGCCGGACCCTGAATGCGGCTGCGAAACCTGTCGCAACCACTCGCGCGCCTACCTGGCGCACCTCTTCCGGGCCGAGGAGCTGCTCGCCTATCGGCTCTCCTCGCTCCACAACGTCACCTATACTCAGGACCTCATGCGGCGCATCCGCGAGGCCCTCGATGACGGGTCATTCCGGTCGCTGCGAGAAGCCGTGACGGCACAATACGGGAGCACCCGGCTGAGGACCGATAAGCCCACGGTAAGGGACCGCTAAGGCCCGATCCGCCAGGCTCCGTGCACCTCGACCGGCCCATATCGGGAGGTCCAGCGAGATGGCCAAAGGCCGCGATCGACCGCGCCACCAGGAGAAGCGCAAGCCAAAGGACAAGGCGCCGAAGATCCAGCCGGCATCGGCCTATGAACAGCCGATGACAGTCGAGGTGATCAAGAAGAAGCGCAAGCCACGGAGTGAACCCGGCCAGGAGGCTTGACCTGATTCGCCGCCGGGAGTGAGAAGAGAAGGAGCCCACGCGATCATGGACGCCCCGGTGGCAGCAGCCGAGACCCAGACCCCAACCCAGCGCAACGGCGAGCGCGGACGCGCCGTCGATGCCGCAATCATCCAGATCGAGAAGCAGTTCGGCCGTGGCGCGATCATGCGGCTCGGCGACAAGGGCGCCAAGATGCAGGTCGAGGTCGTGCCGACCGGCTCGATCGCCCTTGACCTGGCGCTCGGCGTCGGCGGCGTGCCGCGCGGCCGGATCACAGAGATCTTCGGTCCCGAGTCGAGCGGCAAGACGACCCTCTGCTACCACATCGCGGCCAACGCGCAGCGCGCCGGCGGGATCGTCGCCTTCATCGACGCCGAGCATGCCCTCGACCCCAGCTACGCCAAGAACGTCGGTCTGAACGTCGACGAGCTGCTCGTGTCGCAGCCCGACACCGGCGAGCAGGCGCTCGAGATCGCCGAGACCCTGATTCGCAGCAACGGGGTCGACGTGGTGATCATCGACTCGGTCGCCGCGCTCGTTCCGCGCGCCGAGATCGAGGGCGAGATGGGCGACAGCTTCGTCGGCCTGCAGGCCCGCTTGATGAGCCAAGCCCTCCGCAAGCTGACCGGCGCCATCAACCGCAGCAACACCGCGCTCATCTTCACCAACCAGCTGCGCGAGAAGATCGGCGTCATGTTCGGCAACCCCGAGACGACCCCCGGTGGCCGGGCGCTGAAGTTCTACTGCTCGGTTCGCCTGGACATCCGCCGCATCGAAACGCTGAAGAACGGGACGGATGCGATCGGCTCGCGGACCCGCGTCAAGGTGGTCAAGAACAAAGTCGCCAGCCCCTTCCGGCTGGCCGAGTTCGACATCATGTACAACGAGGGGATCAGCAAGGAGGGGGGGCTGCTCGACGTCGGCATCGCGGCCGGCATCCTTTCGAAGACCGGCGCCTGGTTCAACTACGGGGAAACGCGCCTCGGACAGGGACGCGAGAATTCGCGCGACTTCCTCAAGGCGCACCCCGAGCTGGCCGATCGGGTCGAGGCAGAGATCCGCGGCAAGGTCGCCTCGATCGAGGTCGGCGTCGAAGGGATCCCAGAGGCGGAGTAGGGGAGTCTGCGGGCACGCATGGCAGCGCGCCGACCGCGCGGGAGCGATCCGGCTGAAGAGCGCCCTGTCCCGGACCGGGAGGCGGCGATGGAGATCGCCGCCCATTTCCTCAGCACGCGGCCACGCACCCGCCGCGAGGTGGAGCTTCGCCTGCGCCGCGCCGCGGTCTCGACCGAGCTGATCGGCGCCACCCTCGAGCGCCTGGAATCCCTCGGCCTGATCGACGACGTCGCGTTCACGCGCTGGTGGGCCGAGCAGCGAGACCGCCATGCTCCACGCGGGCGGCGGATGGTGGAATCGGAGCTGCGCAGCCGCGGCGTGCCACGCGATGTGCTGGAGGCGCTGCGCGGCGAGGAGCTGGCGGAGCCCGCGCTGGCGGCCGAGGCGATCCCGGGGAGTGAGGCCGAGCGGGCGGCGGCCGCCCTGGCGAGGCATCTCCGAGGCCGTCCGCTACCCGGCGACACGAAGGCGGTGCAGCGGGTGGGAGCCTTCCTGATGCGACGTGGCTTCGATCCGGAGACGGTGCGTGCCACGCTTCGCGCGGCGGGACGCGACGCGCCGGATGAGGCCTGACCTGTACGCTCGCCGATGACGCGCTTTGCCTTGATGAGCGAGCCCCAGCAGGGGCTCAGCTACGACGAGGTCCTGGCCCTTGCCCTGGCCGCCGAGTCAGCCGGCCTCGAGGCGTTCTTCCGATCGGACCACTACGCCTCGTTCCCCGGCCGTTCCGGCCAGCCGACCACCGACGCATGGGCCACCCTTGCGGGACTGGCGCGGGACACGTCCACGATCCACATCGGCTCACTCGTCTCGCCGGTCACCTTCCGGATCCCCGGCAGCTTCGCCAAGTTGGTCACCACCGTCGACGAGATGAGCGGCGGCCGCGTCGAGCTGGGGATGGGGGCGGGCTGGAACGAGGCTGAGCACCGTCAGCTGGGCATCCCGTACCCCGGAACGCTGCGCGAGCGCTACGACCTCCTCGAAGAGTCCCTCGCCATCGTGCACGGCCTCTGGACCGAGCCGGACGGCTGGAGCTTCCAGGGTCAGCACTGGCAGGTCAGCGACTCCGTCTTCCAGCCGCGCCCGACCTCTGCGGGGCGGCGCCACCCGAACCTGATCCTGGGCGGCGACGGGGGTCCTCGACAGTCGCGCCTGGTGGCCGCCTATGCCGATGAGTTCAATCGCCAGTCGGCAACGCCCGACCGCCTGCGCGAGTCATATGCACGCGTGCGCGCCGCGTGCGTGGCCGCCGGACGCGACCCCGATGGCGTGGTCCTGTCGGCGATGGTCGGCGTGCTGGTGGCCGAGACCGAGGGCGAACTGCGGGACCGCGTGCGCGAGCAGACGGCGATCTTCGGCGCCGACGCGAGTGCGGACGACTGGTTGGAGGAGCGGCAGGACCGCTGGATCGCCGGTACCCCCGACCAGGCCCATGAGCGGATCGCGAGCCTGGCCGAGGCCGGGGCGCAGCGGATCATGCTGCAGGATTTCCTGCCGAGGGACCTCGACATGGTCGCCCTGCTGGGCAGGATCGCAGCCGACTGAGCTGCCAAGGGCCATCGGGGGCGGGTTGCGCTACACTCCGCCGATACAGTTCCGACCGGCCATTCAGGCCAGGAACTAGCGATAAGACTGTTCGACCGGTGCCGCTCAAGCGGTGCGATTTCGCCCATAGGGGCTCCAACCACCGGAGGAGCCGATGCCTGACTTTTTCGTCGTCGTGGCGGCGACTGCCGCTTTGGTCGTGGGGATCACCATCGGATACCTGGCGCGCCGCCTTCGTGCGGTGGGCAGCGTCAAGCACGCCGAGGGCTACGCCGAGCGCCTGATGACCGAGGCGCGCGCCAAGCAGAAAGAGATCGTCCTCGAGGGGAAGGACGACGCTCTCAAAGCGCAGCGTGCCGCCGAAGAGGAGGCGCGCGAGAAGCGCGCCGACCTGCAGCGCCAGGAGCGCCTGCTGCTCGACCGTGCGGAGGGGCTGGACCGCAAGGTCGAGTCGCTCGAGCGCCGCGAGTCGGCCTTCGAGGAGCGGCAACGCGAGGTGGATGCGGAGAAGGCGCGCCTGGCCGAGCTCCAGCAGCAGCAGATCGTGGAGCTGGAGCGGGTCAGCGGGCTGACCGCCAGCGAGGCGCGCCAGAGCCTGATCCAGCTGATCGTGGACGAGGCGCAGGCGGAGGCGCATCACCAGGTGCGCGAGATCGAGCGCCACGCGGTCGAGGACGGCGAGGAGCGCGCGCGACGGGTGCTCACCACCGTCATGCAGCGGATCGCCGCCGATCACACCTCGGAGGCCACCGTGACGGTCGTGCCGCTGCCGTCCGAAGAGATGAAGGGCCGTATCATCGGGCGCGAGGGGCGCAACATTCGCGCCCTCGAGCAGGCGACCGGCGTCGACCTGATCATCGATGACACGCCCGAGGCGGTGGTCCTCTCCGGATTCGACCCAGTTCGCCGCGAGGTGGCTCGCATGGCCCTCACCAAGCTGATCAGCGACGGCCGGATCCATCCCGGCCGCATCGAGGAGACGGTTGCCAAGTGCCGGGCCGAGATCGAGGTAGTGATGCGCCAGGCCGGAGAACAGGCCGCGTATGACGCCGGCGTGCCGGGGCTCCACCCCGAGCTCATCAAGCTGCTCGGGCGGCTGAAGTATCGGACCAGCTACGGCCAGAACGTACTCAACCACTGTGTCGAGACGGCGCGACTGAGCGGACTGCTGGCGGCGGAGATCGGTGCCAACATCCCCGAGTCGAAGAAGGGTGGGCTGCTGCACGACATCGGCAAAGCGATCGACCACGAGGTCGACGGCCCGCATGCCCTGATCGGCGGCGACGTCGCCAAGCGTTACGGCATCAACGCCGTCGTCTGCAACTGCATCGCCGCGCACCACCAGGAGGTGGAACAGGAGTCCACTGAGGCGACGGTGGTGCAGATCGCCGACGCCATCAGCGCCTCGCGCCCCGGAGCGCGCGGCGAGTCGCTCGACAATTACGTCAAGCGGCTGGACGACCTGCAGCAGATCGCGCTCGCCTTCCCCGGCGTGGAGCGCTGCTATGCCATCCAGGCGGGACGCGAGATCAGGATCCTGGTCCGTCCCGAGGAGATGGACGACATGGCCTCCAGCCGGCTGGCCCGCGACGTGGTCAAGAAGATCGAGGAGCAACTGCAGTACCCCGGTCAGATCAAGGTGACCGTGATCCGCGAGACCCGCGCGGTCGACTACGCCAGGTGACCGATCGCGCCGCTCGGTTGCGGTGCATGGTCATCGGCGACGTCATCGGCAAGCCGGGGCGGCTGGCGGTCGTCGGCAGCCTGCCTGAGCTGCGCGCCGAGCTGGATCTCGACCTGGTCATCGCCAATGGCGAGAACCTGGCCGCGGGCGCCGGCCTGACTCCCAGCCTGGCGGAGGAGCTCTTCGCCAACGGCGTCGACGTCATCACCAGCGGCAACCACATCTGGGACAAGCGCGAGATCTACGACTACCTCGACAGCGGGCGACCGGTGCTGCGGCCACTGAACTATCCCGACGATGCCCCCGGACGAGGCTGGCTGCTCCATACCCTGCCCGATGGCGACCGGGTGGCTGTTGTCAACGTCATGGGCCGGGTCTTCATGAACCAGCTCGACTCGCCGTTCAGCGCCATGGACGGGCTCCTCGACGGCGCCGCCGAGCCATTGCCGGCGCTGCGCATCGTCGACTTCCATTGCGAGATCACGAGCGAGAAGAACGCCATGGGCTGGTACCTCGACGGGCGGGTCACGGCGGTGCTCGGCACCCATACCCATGTCCCCACCGCCGATGCCCGTCTCCTGCCCAAGGGAACGGCCTACATCAGCGACGTGGGCATGACCGGGCCACGCGACTCGGTGATCGGCTTCTCGCTGGAGACCGTCCTGCCGCGCTTCCTAACCCACCTGCCGACGCGCTTCGCCGTGGCGGAAGGGCCGGTCAGCTTGAACGCGGTGGTAATCGAGGCGGATCGGACAAGCGGACGAGCGGGCTCGATCACCCAGCTGCAGCGCCTGATCGAGGTCTGACCGAGGCACCGATGGCGTCGCCTGCCGCGCGACGTGCCACGCAGGCCTCGCCGATTGCCGGCATCGTCGGCCCGACCGGCTCCGGCAAGACCGGGCTGTCGCTGGCCCTGGCCTGTCGACTGCCGATTGAGATCCTGGTGGCCGATTCGCGTCAGGCGTATCGCGGCATGGCGATCGGCACCGCGCAGCCCGATGCCGCGGCGCGCGCGGCGGTCCCGCATCACCTGCTCGACCTGGCCGAGCCGAACGAGCCATTCAGCGTCGCCGACTGGGCCGCCGCGGCGCGCCGCGCGGTCGGCGGGGTGGCGCGGCGCGGCCGACTGCCGGTGCTGGTCGGCGGCAGCGGCCTGTACCTCGCCGCTTTTCTGGATGGCTACGCCTTCGGCGCGGCGCCCGACCTCGACGCGCGGGCTGAACTCAGCGCGGAGCTGGCGGCTGTCGGCCTCGCGGCGCTGGCCGAGCGGCTGCGCCACCTAGATCCAGCCGCGGCGCGGCGCATCGACCTGCGCAACCCGCGACGCGTGACGCGCGCCCTGGAGCGCGCCGCTGCCGGCGCGGGAGTCGACCCGGCGGCGGCGACCCGACCGTGGCCCGGCGCGGTTGCACTGCTCGGCATCAGCCGCCCGCGCGAGGTGCTGTATCGACGCATCGACGAGCGCGCCCGCTGGCTCTTCGACCACGGCCTGCTCGACGAGGTGCGGGCGCTGCTGGATGCCGGTCACGACCCGAGCCTGCCACCGCTCACCGGCCACGGCTTCGGAGAGGCAGCCCGCCACCTGGCGGGGGAGTGGTCGCTCGAGGAGGCTGTGGCGATGACGGCGCGCCGCACGCGGCAGTACGCGAAGCGGCAGATCACATGGTTCGGCAGGGATCGGCGCATCGTTTGGCTCGCAGCCGGCGATGGTCCGAGCGACGACCCGCGGCTGGTCGACGAAACCGAGCGCGTGCTGCGGGCGCTCCTGGCGTAGACCGCGATTAGGCGGCCGGCGTGACCAGGCCGATCGACTGGCGCCAGGCGTCAAGGTTCGTCTCGGCGTGGATCGGCGGTGGATGGACGTCGTCTGGCGTGACAAAGGACGCACGCAACTCCGGCTCGAACTCCGGGAGTGGGCCGGGCCGGCTGAAGAAGTAGCCCTGGGCAGCGGTGACGCCCAGCTGGACCAGCTGCTCGACCTGCGCCTCGTGCTCCACCCCCTCGCCGATGACCAGCGCCCCGGTGCGGCTGGCAAAGGCCACGATCGACTCCACCACGGCGCTCGACCGCGCGCCAGGCGAGCTGCGCTGGACGAGGCCCATGTCGACCTTGACAACGTCGAATCTCAGGTCGCTGAGCAGCCGCAGCCCCGCGTTCCCCGCCCCGAGGTCATCGGCCGCCAGGCGCATCCCGGCGCGCCGACAGGCGTCGAGCTTGTGCCGCAGCTGCTCGATGTCGGCGATCGGCTCATTCTCCGTCAGCTCGATCACCAGGCGTTCCGGCGGGAAGCCGTGGCGGCTCAGGATGCTGCGCATGGCCGGGATACTGAACTCAGGCGCCTCGACGGTGCGCGGCGACAGGTTGACGCTCAGGAACATGTCGTGGGGCAGCCTTGCTCCGGCCTGCACGATCGCCTCGACGCAGGCCAGGTCGAGCGCGGCCAGGTGGCCACTCGCCGCGGCCGCGGCGAAGAGGCTGGTCGGATCGGCGTACGGGGCCGGAGCGACTGGCCGGATGAGGCCCTCGTAGCCGAGCGTGGCGCCCGAAGCCAGGTCCACGATCGGCTGGAAGACGGGACGCAGCAGGTTCCGCGCGATCACGTCGGCGATCGCCGCCGAGGCGCCGGCTGAGCTGTCCGCCATCTCCTCGCTCGGGTCGAAGATGAAGACCTCCGTGCGGCCGGCGCGCTTGGCGGCGTACAGGGCCGTATCAGCCTGGGTCAGCAGCTGCGAGCGGTTGCAGGCGAGGTCAGGCAGCGAGGAGATGCCTGCCGAGAAGGAGAGTGGCTTGGTCTTCGGGTCGCGCACCATCGGCTGCAGCGCGGAGACGAGCAGGCGGCGCGCGACGATATGGGCGCCTCCGGCATCGGTGTGCGGCAGGAGGATCGCGAACTCGTCGCCACCGATCCGGAACGGGCGGTCGACCCGCCGCAGCTCGTTGGCCACCAGCTTGCCGAACGAGGCGAGCGTCTGGTCGCCGCTGGCGTGCCCGCCGCTGTCGTTGACCTGCTTGAACTCGTCGAGGTCGATCAGCACCAGCGCGACCGGCACCTTGTAGCGGGTCGCATGCTCGACCTGGCTATCGAGCTCCTCCTGGAAGGCCCGATGATTGCCGAGCCCGGTCAGCTGGTCGCGCAGCGCGTCCGCGATCGCCACGTCGTAGCGGACCTGCAGGTCGGCGCGCGAGCGGACCAGTGGGTGGATCAGGGTCGCCGCCATCGCGATCGCAGCGATCGCCGTCCCCACCAGCACGCTGACCGCCGCTCGGACGACGAAATCGGTCTGCCACGAGCTGAGGAGGTTCAGGGTGACGATGCTGGCGCCCGCGCAGGCGCCCAGCGGGAGGAGCATCCGGGCGGCCATGCCCGCCGGCGTGGGGACCCCCGTATGGGTGCCGCCCTGGGACGGCACGCGTGCATCTGTCACCAGGCCCTCCTGCGCCGGTGTGGTCACGGGTGGTATCGCAGATCGCGGTCCCTGGCGCCGTAGCAAAAAAGTACCGGCCACGCTCAAGCTCCGCTGCCGGCACGCACCCCGCCTTCGGCTACCATGGCAGTACCCAGATGCCCGACCGCCCCTCCTTCATCGACCTGACCGCACCCGAGGAGCGCGCGTTCCTGATCGGCCTGGATGACCCCGGCGATGGTCGCTGGCCAATCGAGCGCAGCCTGGCCGAGCTCACGGCACTCGCCGAGACAGCGGGAGCGGTCGTGGTCGGCACGGCTTCCCAGCGCCGCAAGCATCCCGACCCGGCCTCGTACTTCGGCAAGGGGCGTGCGGCGGAGCTGGTCGACGAGCGTGCGGCGACCGGCTTCAACCTGCTGATCGTCGACGACGAGCTGGCGCCGAACCAGCAGCGGGCCCTCGAGAAGCTGCTCGACTGCAAGGTCCTGGACCGGTCAGCCCTGATCATCGATATCTTCGCGCGCCATGCCAGCACCCGCGAGGGGCGGCTGCAGGTCGAGCTGGCGGCGCTCGAGTATCACCTCCCAAGGCTCACGCGGCTGTGGACCCACCTGTCGCGGACCGGTGGTGGCATCGGCACCCGCGGCCCGGGCGAAAGCCAGCTCGAGACCGACCGACGCCTCATCCGCGACAAGATCAAGAAAGTGCGCGGCGAGCTGGAGGACGTGAAGCGCCAGCGCGCCACCGCCGCTCGCCAGCGCGAGCGAGCCGAGGTTGCCACCATCGCGCTGGTCGGCTACACGAATGCCGGCAAGAGCACGCTGCTGAACCGGCTCGCTGCCTCCGAGCTGTTCGTGGCGGACATGCTGTTCGCCACGCTGGATCCGACCAGCCGCCGGGTGACCCTGCCATCGGGGCAGCGCATCGTGGTGACCGACACGGTCGGCTTCATCAACAAGCTGCCGCATGACCTGGTCGAGGCCTTCCGCGCCACGCTGGAAGAGGTCCTGCGTGCCGACCTGCTGATCGAGGTGGTGGATGCCGCGGATCCGGACTTCGTCGGGCAGCAGGAAGCGGTCCAGGCGGTGCTGAGCGAGCTCGGCGCCGGCGACAAGCCGCGGATCGTGGCCTTCAACAAGATCGACCTGCTCGCGCCTGGCAGGCCGGCCAGCTCGATGCCGGCCGCCGACCGGGCCGTCTTCGTGAGCGCGGCGAGCGGAGAGGGGATCGACCTCCTCCTCGCACGGGTGGCCACCGTGCTGCGCAACCAGATGGTCGCGGTCGACGCGGTCGTGCCGTGGTCGCGCGGGGAGCTGTTGGCGCGCGCCAAGCTCGCAGGCGACGTTGCGGAGCGGTACACCGATGCCGGCGTCCGCCTGTCGGGGCATCTGCCCGACGCCATCGCGGCCGAGGTGCAGCGTGCCGCCCCCGAGGCCCAGCGGGCCGCGGCCGGGCGTACGACGCGCCGCTGAGGGGCACCGGTGGTCGACGTCAGCGCCGAAGCGATTCGCGCCGCCCATCCGCGGATCCCGATGGCGTTCCGCGACTCCCCTCAGTTCGTCTCGGAACCGCTCAGCGAGGCGCTCGGGGTGCCGGTCGTGGTCAAAGTGGAGTCGGCCAACCCGATCGGCTGCTTCAAGGGGCGTGGAACGTGGCTGGCGCTGAGCGAGCTCGTCCGTTCGAATACGGTGGGGGAGCGGAGGGGCCTCATCGTGGCCTCCGCCGGGAACTTCGGCCAGGGGGTCGCCTACGCCGGGCGCGAGCTGGGTGTGCCGGTCACCGTCTTTGCCGCAACCACCGCGAATCCTGCCAAGCTGGCGGCTATGCGTCGCCTCGGCGCCGACGTGCGCACGGTGGGGGATGACTTCGATGCCGCGCGCCTGAGCGCTGCCGACCAATCAGCCCAGAGCGGCTGGCACCTACTGGTGGACGGCCAGGATCCGTGGATCACGATCGGCGCAGGCACGATCGGACTCGAGCTCACCGACGGCGTGGCCGCTGGCGACCTCCCGGAGCTCGACGTTGTCTACGTGCCGGTCGGCAACGGGGCGCTGATCGCGGGCATCGGGTCCTGGCTGCGCACCGCCTCGCCAGCCATGCGGATCATCGGTGTGCAGGCTGCCAACGCGCCCGCCATGACCCTTTCCTGGCGAGCCCGGGCCCCCATCGAGACGCCGCGAGCGGACACGATCGCGGACGGGATCGCGGCGCGCGTGCCGGTGGCGGAGGCGCTTGACCTGATGATCCAGGTCGTGGACGACATGTTGCTGGTCGACGAGGCCGAGATCGTGGCGGCCACGCAGGCGCTCTCGAAGGCCCTGCCATTCGCAATCGAGCCGGCCGCAGGGGCTGCCTGGGCCGCCATGCTGAAGGCTGGGCGCCACGATCGGCCGACCAGCTTCATCCTCACCGGCGGAAACGTCAGCGGCCAGACGGCCGTCGACGCGGCATCCTAAAAGAAGTGGTGCCCCTGGATGGTGCTGGACGGGGCGGCCGACTTGGTCCGCGGCTGAGCGCCTGAACGGCCGATCAGCGCCCGGATCGCCAGGCCGGCGCCCAGGAACAGCGCCGAACCGATGATCAGCGAGCCGTATCCGGCCGCCAATGAGCCGATGTCGCTGCCTGCGGACGAGCCGCCGACCAGCAGCAGAACGCCGAATGCAAGACTCGCGCCGGTCAGGTACCACAGCGATGCATGTCTCATGCCGCCAGACTACGACCTGGCCCGCGGCCGCCCCATCCACCAGTGGGATGGCTTGCCACAGCCATTCGTCCCGGTTAACGCTTCCGCAAAGAGTTGTTATGTGACGTTAGACGTGAATCGAGGGCGTACGCGGCCGGCTCAGCGCTGGGCCTGAACGCCCAGGGTCACCGCAGCTGCCAGCACGGCGACCGCCAGGGCGACGGCGTCGGGCGCTGTGAGCGCCGCATCCGAGGCGAAATACTGGGTGGCCGCCGACGGGATCGCCTTCAGGAGCGGTGGCACTACGATCCAGCCGATCACCAGCACCGTCGGGGCGGCAGCCGCCGAGAGGCGCAACGCCCTGACCACCACGGCGGTCAAGAGCCCCAGGAATGCCGCCAGCAGCAGGACCAGGATCACGGCGGGCTGGTCCCGCGCGCCAGAGGCATCGACCAGGCGCACCAGCCCCACGTGCACCACGGCCACACCGAGCGCCAGAAGAGCGCCAACCAGGGTCGAGCGGGCGCCGCTCATCGGTCCGGGAAGCTCCTGGACTGGGTCAGTACACCGGCCTCGAGCGCCGCCTTGAGCCCCTGGGCGATCTGGTATGACTTGCCCGCCCCCATCACCAGCACCGCGTCGCCCGGGCTGAGGTGCTCCGCAACGTAGCTGGTCACCGTCTGGACGTCGCCGCCGGCCAGGGTGGGCACCGCGGAGATGCGCTCGATCGCATCGGCCAGGGCCTCGGCCGATGTGGAGCGCATCGCCTCGTCGGTGTCGCGCGAGGCGAAGATGTCGGCGATGACGACCTCGTCGGCATCGATGAAGGCTCCGGCGAACTCGTCAAGGAAGAGGGCCGTACGCGAGTACATGTGCGGCTCGAAGACGGCCCACAGGCGCCGATCGCCGACCTTCTGGCGCATGGCGGCCAGCGTGGCGCGCACCTCGGTCGGATGGTGCCCATAGTCGTCATAGACGATCACGCCGGCAGTATCAGCGATTAGCTCCATGCGCCGTCCGGCTCCCATGAACGTCCTCAGGCCGCCCGCCAGGACGTCGAGCGGGACGCCAAGCTCGCGGGCCATGGTCAGCGCCGCAGTCGCGTTCAGGACGTTGTGCTCCCCCGCCAGTGGGGATTCGAACGGGTGTTCGAATAGGGTGAACGTCGCTCCCCCGCCTGCGTACGCCACGTCATGCGCCTCGATTGCGCCGCCGGGGCCATAGCCGAGAATGCGCCCTTCCCAGCCTCCCAGGCGCGCCAGGAGGGCCTGGGAGCCGTCGTCCTCGGCGGTCGTCAGCAGCAGTCGCCCGCCAAGGCGCGGATCCTCGATCATGCCGCGCACGAAGTGCTCCATCGAGGCGAGCACCGCGTTGCGATCGGCGAAGAAGTCGGGGTGGTCCATCTCGACGTTGGTCACGATTGCGCCGGCGGGGTGATAGTTCAGGAAGTTGTCGCCGAACTCGTCGGCCTCCACCAGGAACGGCGCCCCCCCGCCGGGGCGCACGCTGGCGCCCCAGGCCGGGATGAAGGCGCCGACCTCGACCGTCGGATCCGTGCCGGCGAACTCGAGCAGGTGCCCCAGCAGGGCGGTGGTGGTCGACTTGCCGTGCGTGCCGGTGACGGCCAGCCCGAGGCGGCCTTCGGCCGCCATCAGCTCCCCCAGCATCGCCTGCCAGGTGACGACCGGGATTCCCGCCCGCTCCGCCGCATGCAGCTCGGCGTGCTCGGGAACTGCGCGCACGGCCGGCGAGATGGCAACTCGCTCCACCCCTGCCAGGTGGGTCGGGTCATGGCCGCTGAAGATGTGGATCCCTTCGGCCTCGAGCTGCGGCGTGTAGGGGGACGGCGTGTCCGCGTCGCAGCCATCGATCTCCGCGCCGGCGTGATGGAGCAGCAGCGCCACCCCCGCCGCGCCTGAGCCGGCGATGCCGATGACGTGGATCCGCTCGCCCGGCCGCATCAGCTCGCCGCGGCGACCTCGTCGAGGGCGAGCTGCAGCGCCTCCAGCGCCGCGGCAGCCTGATTCCCCTCCCGATCATGTGGGAAGACGCGGTGCTCGACGCGTGCCGGGTGGCCGCGGCGTGCCACGGCCAGGTAGTGGGTCCCGAGCGGCTTGCGCTCACTGCCGCCACCAGGTCCGGCGATCCCCGTCACGCTCAGCCCCAGCTCTGTGTCGAAGCGAAGCGCAGCGCCGACCGCCAGCGCCGCGGCCACCTCGGGCGAGACCGCGCCATGCTCGACGATCAGCTCGGGTGGCACGCCGAGCCCCACCTCCTTGGCCCGGTTCGAGTAGCAGATCACGCCCCCGGCGTAGTAGTCGCTCGCGCCGGGGGTCATGGTGATGGCATGCCCGATCAGGCCGCCGGTCGACGACTCGGCGGTCGCGAGATGCCAATCGCGAGCGCGGAGCGCAACGCCCAACCGCGCGCCCGCGTCGGCGAGGTCGGCGTCGCTCGGCGGACTCATCGGTAGTTGATGAACTGCAGTGCGACCGGGTAGTCGAGCGCGCGCAGATGGGTGATCACGCCCTGCAGCTCGTCCTTGCTCTTGCCGGAGACGCGCACCGCGTCGCCCTGGATGGCAGGCTTCACCTTCGGGAATCGCTCCCGCACCATCTTGGCGATCTCCTTGGCCTGCTCGGATGTGAGGCCGCGGTGCAACCCGATCTGCTGCTTCACGGTGCTGCCGGCCGCGGGCTCGAGCCTCCCCCAGTCGAAGACCTTGAGCGACAGCCCGCGCCGCACGGCCTTTGTCTCAATCAGGTCCTTCACCGATCCGGCCCGGAACTCGTCGTCGGCGTGCAGGGTGATCTCTTCCTTGCCGAGCTCGAGCGAGACCTTTGCGTTCTTGAAGTCGTAGCGCGTCGCGACCTCGCGGCGGACCTGGTCGAGCGCGTTCACCAGTTCCTGCTGGTCGAAGTCGCTGACCACGTCGAATGATGAATCGGCCATCTAGCCCCTCCTGTTCTTCCCCGCTCCCCTATCTTCGCCGCTCGGCCGCCGTCGCGCGCGATGCCGCCGCTCAGAGCAGCGGGCTCGGCAACGGGCTCGGCGTCGGGCTGGCGCCCCCGAGCACGGTGATCGTGCGCCGCACCGACGCGCTGTCGCGGGTGGTGAGTGGGTCATTGGCGATCAACGTGACGACATTGGCGCCCGGCACCAGCTCAACGGTCACGCTGAAGGCACCCTTCCCATCCGCCTTGACGGTCGGGTTCTGCCGGAGTCCTTCGGTTCTGATCGTCGAATTGGGAGCGGTCACGCCGCGGATCGTGTATTGCGTGCCGGAGTACGCCGGCAGGTCGACGGCCGGATCGGTCACCCGCAGGTCGGGCGTCCCGGCGAAGATCACGAACTCGCCGACCACGTAGGCGACCAGCGCCAGGACCAGCACAGTCAGGATCACCGCGGTAACCGCACCGGAGCTGACGACCAGCGAACGCCCCTGGCGCGCCGCGATGGGGCGCGGCCGGACCTGCATCGACGGACGCTCGACGGGGACGCCGCTCTCGAGCCGATACAGGTCGATCAGGTATTCCGGGTCCAGCCCCAGGTAGAGGGCGTAATTGCGCAGGAAGCCCCTGGTATAGACCGAGCCCGGCAGGTCGCGGTAGTCGCCGCGCTCGAGCGCGGACAGGTACTGCACCCGGATCTTGGTGTCTCGCTCGACGCGCGCCAGATCGATGAACCTCGCTTCGCGCGCGGTACGCAGCACCTCGCCGAGCTTCGTGGGTTCCCGATCGGTCACTCCCCTCCCTCGTCGGGACCGATCTCGCCTCCCCAGCCATCGGGCGTGACCAGCACCTCGCGGAAGCGGCTTCCGTCGGCCGGCCCCACGATGCCGCGATCTTCCATCTGGTCGAGGATGCGGGCGGCTCGGGCGTAGCCGATCCGTAGTCGGCGTTGCAGCAGCGAAGCGGAGGCCTTGTCCGAACGGCGCACGATGTCGACCGCCGCCGTGAGGAGCGCGTCGCCATCGTCGTCCTCCTCGCCCGGACGGCCGCCGGCCTTCCCGTCGCGCTTCGGGGCGGTGATCTCGGGGCGGTACTGCGGGCCGCCCTGCGCGCGCCAGTGTCGGGTCACGGTCTCGATCTCGTGATCAGTCACCAGCACGCCCTGCAGGCGCACCGCGCGTGGCGCGTCGATCGGCTGGTAAAGCATGTCGCCGCGTCCCAGCAGATCCTCGGCGCCGACCGTGTCCAGGATGGTGCGCGAGTCGACGCCGCTGGTCATGGCGAAGGCGATGCGCGACGGGATGTTGGCCTTGATCAGGCCGGTGATGACCTGCACCGATGGGCGCTGGGTGGCGACCACCAGGTGGATCCCCGTCGCCCGCGCCAGCTGCGCGATGCGGGTGATGGTGGCCTCGACCTCGTAGGCGCTGACCATCATCAGGTCCGCGAGCTCGTCGATCACGATCACGATGTACGGCATCCGCGGTTCGCCCGGCTTGAGGGCATCGTTGTAGCCGGCGATGTTGCGCACGCCACGCTGCGCGAACTCGTGGTAGCGGCTCTCCATGGTGCCGACCGTCCATTTCAGCGCATTCACCGACTTGTCGTTCTCCACGATGACCTCGGTGAGCAGGTGCGGAATGCCCTTGTACTGCGCCATCTCGACGCGCTTGGGGTCGATGAGGATCAGCTTCACCTCGGTCGGCGAGGCGCGCATCAGGAGCGAGCAGATGATTGCGTTGACGCAGACGCTCTTCCCCGATCCGGTGGCGCCCGCGATCAGCAGGTGCGGCATGCGCGACAGGTCGGCGCTGAACGGCTGTCCCGCGACGTCCTGGCCGAGTGCGAAGGCGAGCTTGCTCTGCGTGGCGGCCTGGTCGAAGTTCGGGGAGCTGAGCACCTCCTTGAGGGTGACCAGGTCGAAAGCGTTATTCGGGATCTCGATCCCCACGTACGGCTCGCCGGGGATCGGCGCCTGGATGCGGATGCTCCGCGCCGCCAGGTTGAGCGCCAGGTTGTCGGCCAACCCCTCGATCCGTGAGAGCTTGATTCCCGGTTCGACGTCGAGGGCGTACTGCGTCACGACGGGCCCCTCCTGGATGCGGGCGACCTTCACACCGATCCCGAAGTGCGCCAGCGTCTCCCGGATCCGCTGCCCCTTGGCCGTCAGGTCGAGCTGTGCGGCGCTGCTCGCCGGGGCGTCGTCCAGGAGCGCCACCTCGGGCAGCTCCCACGTGCGCTGGTTCGTCTCCAGTGCCGCGTCGGCCACCTCGTGGTGCTCGACCTCTGCGAGGTGCACAGTCTCCTCGGCCTCCAGCTCCTGGACGGTGAGGGGCACCGCCGCCTGGGGGTCAGGCTCGGCGATGGTGACGGCCACGTCTCGCGGTCGCATGACGGGAGCGACGGCCCCCTCTGGAGGTCGCGGACGGCGCACGATCAACGGGGCGTCCTCATCCACTCCCCCACCGAACGCCGATCGCATGCGATCCAGCAACCCGCGCTGCTCGGTCGTGGTCGGCACGGTGACCGGCTCCAGTCGCGCGCGGCGGTCGGCGGGGCCGCGTCGCGCCTCGAGCTCCGCCAGCTCGGCGCGCTCGTCGCGGCGGCGCAACCAGGCGGCCACCACGTCGCCGACGGTCATGTTGAAATAGAGCAGCAGCCCGACCACCACCAGCAGCCCGAGCACGATCCAGGCCCCTGCCGCGCCGATGGTGGCGCTCAGCACCGCGGAGGCGACATAGCCGATCGCCCCGCCCCCGTCGCCGCGGTCGACCCCAGCGGCGCCGTTCCCCCCGAAGAGGTGGAACATGCCGAGCAGGCCGATCGCCATCACCGCCGCGCCGGTCGCAGCCATCCAGCGCTCGGCGGGCATCGTCTTCAGCCAGAGCATGAACGCGAAGCCCGCCAGCAGGATCGGCGCGAAGGCGATCCCCCAGCCGAGCAGGAAGGCCAGGGACCGGTGCCACGGCCCGACGATCATCCCTGCATCGGGCGCGAAAAGCGCGATGGTGCTGATCAGCGCCGCCACGACCAGCACCAGCGCCAGCACCTCGCGCGCCACGCGACTGCTGATCGTCACGGTGGTGCTGGCCTTGCGACGACGCGAGCTGCTGCGGCGCGAGCCGTTCGACCGTCGGCGCTTCACCAACGCGTCAGACCTCCATCACGATCGGCAGGATCATCGGGCGCCGCTTGGTGCGCTCGAAGAAGAATCGGGAGAGGGTGTCGCGGATCTTCGTCTTCAGGTAACCGGCCTCGGCGGCATGTGCGTCCGCCACCGGCTGCAGCAGCGCATCGGTCAGGTGCTGGCAGGCCGCCGCCATGACCGGGTCATCCGGGTCCGAGAGGAAGCCGCGCCCCACCAGGTCGGGCCCGGAGACCGTCTGTCCGGTCGCGTGGTCAACGGTGAGCGCGACCATCACCACGCCGTCGGAGGCAAGCGCGCGGCGATCGCGAAGGATCACGCCGTCGACCCCGTCGATTGTGGCGATCCCGTCGACCAGCACCGCTCCGGCCTGGACGCTGCCTGCCAGCCGTGCTCGCTCGCCGTCGAACTCGACCACCTGGCCGTTCTCCAGCACGAAGATGCCGTCGACCGGGACACCGGCGCCCTCGGCCAGCAGGCCGTGCTGGACAAGCATCCGGTACTCGCCGTGGATCGGGATGAAGTGACGCGGCTTGACGAGGCCGAGCATCAACTTCAGCTCCTCCCGCGAGCCGTGGCCCGAGACGTGGCAGTGCACCAGCGGCTCGTAGTGGACCATCGCCCCTTCCTTGAAGAGGTTGTCGATCGTCTTGGCGACCGCCTCCTCGTTGCCGGGGATCGGCGAGGCCGAGATGATCACCGTGTCGCCCGGCTCGATCGTGATATTCCGATGGTCGCGGTTGCTCATGCGCGTCAGCCCGGACATCGGCTCGCCCTGGGAGCCGGTGGTCATCACCACCAGCTTGTCCTTGGCGAGCCGCTGCAGGCCCTCCTTGCCGGTGAGCGTGCCGGCCCGTGGGTCCAGGTAGCCGAGCTCCAGGGCGATGGCGATGTTCTGCTCCATGCTGCGGCCCAGCGCGACCATCTTGCGGCCGCTCGCCCAGGCGGCGTCGAGCACCTGCTGGACACGCCCGATGTTGCTGGCGAAGGTGGCCACGATGACGCGCCCGGTGGCATCGGCGACCAGCTGCTTGAGTGACTCCCCTACCGTCATCTCCGACAGGGTGTACCCCTCGCGCTCGGCTCGGGTCGAGTCGGAGAGGAGGAATTCGACCCCATGGTTGCCGATCTCCGCGATCAGCCCCAGGTCGGCCCGGCGGCCATCGGGCGGGGTGTGGTCAAACTTGAAGTCCCCGGTGTGCACCACGGTGCCGAGCGGGGTTCGGATGGCGAAGCCCATTCCGTCGGGGATCGAGTGGTTCACGCGAAACGGGGTGATGGCGAAGGCGCCGATCCGGAATTCCACGGCCGGCTCGACCACCTCGAGGCGGGTCTGGCCGAGGAGCTTGTGCTCCTTCAGCTTGCCTGTCACCAGGCCTGCCGTGAGGCGGCTAGTGTAGATCGGGGTGCCTGGGATCTGGGGCAGCACGTACGGCAGGCCGCCGGTGTGGTCCTCGTGGCCGTGCGTCAACAGGATGGCGCGAACCTTGTCTCGGTTTTCGCGCAGGTAGGTCACGTCGGGAATGACGAGGTCGATCCCGAGCATCTCCGGCTCAGGGAAAGCAAGCCCGCAGTCGACGACCAGGATTTCCCCGGCCGCCTCAATGACGGTGATGTTCTTGCCGACCTCGCCCACCCCGCCGAGCGGGATGATGCGAAGGGTGTCTGGCATGGTGCTCCTAGAAGAGGGTCATCTGTTCGGCGTCGTCGGCCTCAGCCGCCAGCGCCGGTGGCGCAGGAACGGGCAATGCCGCCTGAACCGATTCCGTCCGCTCGGCGTCGATCGCCTCGCGAGCGGAAAGCAGCGCGGCCGGCAGGCCACGGATATCTGCGAAGAGTGTCTCGCGCAGCGAGGACTGGTGCAGCGCCGCAGCAGGATGGTACATCGGGAAAACAAAGCGGCCGCCCGATCGGCGCAGCCGGCCATGGACCTCGCCGATGCGAGCGTCGGGCAGATAACGGCGCAGCGAGTGGCGCCCAAGCGTGACGATCACCGCCGGATCGAGCGCGGCCTCCTGGCGCTCGAGGTAGGGGCGGCAAGCGGCGATCTCGTCGGGCTCCGGGTCGCGGTTGCCGGGCGGGCGGCACTTCACCACGTTGGCGATGAATACCTGATCGCGAGCCCAGCCGATCGCATGCAGCAGCTCGTCCAGGAGCTGCCCGGCCGGGCCGACAAACGGCCGACCGGTCGCATCCTCACGGGCACCCGGTCCCTCCCCCACCAGGAGCACGTCGCTCAGCGGGTTCCCCTCGCCCGGGACCGTGTTGGTGCGACCGACGTGCAGGGAGCAGCGAGTGCAACCACTCACCTCGAGGGCGACCGCGGAGAGCAGCGCGTCGGCCCCCATCGGCGTCAGGACTCTTCGCTGACGCCTGCCTTGGCCATGTGCCGCTCCATCGCCGCGCGGCGGCTCAGGTTGACGCGGCCCATTCGGTCGATCTCGGTCACGACCACCATCAGCTCATCGCCCACGGCGACCACGTCCTCGACCTGCGCCACCCGGTAGTCGGCGAGCTGGCTGATGTGCACCAGCCCCTCCTTGCCGGGCATGATCTCGACGAAGGCGCCGAAGTTCATGATGCGGGTCACCTTGCCGAGGTACTCCTTGCCGACCTCGACGTCCTTGGTGAGCCCCTCGATCCAGCGGATTGCCTTCTCGGCATTCTCCTGCGAGACGGACGCGATCTGGATCGTCCCGTCGTCCTCGACGTTGATCTGGGTGCCGGTCTCCGCCACGATCTGGCGGATCACCTTGCCCCCGGATCCGATCACGTCGCGGATCTTGTCGATCGGGATCTTGATGGTCGTGATCCTCGGCGCGTACGGCGAGAGCTCGCTGCGGCTGGCGCTGATGACCGCGGTCATCTTGTCCAGGATGAAGAGCCGGGCGACGCGCGCCTGCTCCAGCGCGTCACGCATCACCGCCATCGGGATGCCGCCGACCTTGATGTCCATCTGCAGCGCGGTCACGCCCTCGGCCGTCCCGGCCACCTTGAAGTCCATGTCGCCGTAGGCATCTTCCTTGCCGCTGATGTCGGTCAGCACCGCGTGCCGGCCGGTGGCGG
>JBDTQD010000025.1:0-20951 GCA_039932375.1 Chloroflexota bacterium
CACGCCCAGGTCGTGCGCCTCGATGATGTCGCGGATCATGGTGTTGATCCCGCCGATCCCCGACCCCACGATCACGCCGGTGCGCTCGGCGAGCGTCTGGTCCTCGATCGGGTTGGGGAGCCCGGCGTCGCGCAGCGCCTCGTGCGAAGCGGCCCAGGCAAGGTGCACGTAGCGGTCGTGCCGACGGATCTCCTTCTTGGGCATGACCGCCTCGGGCTCGAAGCCCTTCAGCTCACCGGCGATCCGGGCGTCGAGGCGCGAGGGGTCGAAGACGGAGATCGTGTCGATCCCGCTGCGCCCGGCGAGCAGCGACTCCCAGAAAGTCGGCACGTCATTGCCGATGGGGGTGAGCGCGCCCATCCCGGTCACGACCACCCGGCGCTCACCGCGCTCCGCGGAACTCGGTCGCTTCCATCGGTCAGTCGCCAAGGCGTCCTCCGGCGATCGACTGGTCTCGCGGGATCACGAAGCTGATCGTGGCCTCGACCGCGATCTCGCCGTCGACCGTCGCCACGCCGCGGCCGCGCCCGAAGACGCCGCGCAGCTTCTCGAGGGTCACCTCCAGGCGGAGCGTGTCGCCGGGCACCACGGTCCGACGGAAGCGACACTCGTCGATCCCGGCGAAGAGCGCCAGCTTGCCTCGGTAGGCCGGCAGCGACAGGACAGCGACCGCGCCAGCCTGGGCCAGCGCCTCGACCATCAGCACCCCGGGCATGATGGGCCGCCCGGGAAAGTGGCCGGTGAACTGCGGCTCGTTATTCGTCAGGTTCTTGATCGCGACCACGTGCTTCCCCGGCTCGAGCTCGACGACCCGGTCGATCAGGAGCACCGGGTAGCGGTGCGGAATGATCCGCATGATGTCGGCCGCCTCGAGCGGCAGCGTCAGGTCGCCCACGGCCTGCGTCACATCGGCGTCATCGGTCATGGCTGGTTCGTGCTCCCGTGCATATCAGGCGGTGCTCGCCACGAATGCGGCGGGGCCGACCCGGTCGAGCAGGTTGGTGCTCACCTCGGCGCCCAGGAAAGCCGCGTTGTCGATGATCCCACGATGGAACGGCAGGTTCGTCTTCACACCGGTCACCTGGAACTCCGCCAGGGCGCGCCGGGAGCGTGCCAGGGCGATCTCGCGCGTTTCGCCCCATACGATCAGCTTGGCGAGCAGCGAGTCGTAGTACGGCGGCACCTCGTAACCGGCGTAGAGGTGCGTGTCGACCCGCACGCCGGGGCCGCCCGGCAGCGTCAGCTCTTCGACGGTCCCCGTCTGCGGAGCGAAGTTGTCGGCTGGGTCCTCGGCGTTGATCCGGAACTCGATGGCGTGGCCCCGGATCTGGACCTGCTCCTGGGTCAGGGCGAGTTTCTCGCCCGCGGCCAGGCGGATCTGCTCCACGATCAGGTCGAGGCCCGTCAGCATCTCCGTGACGGGGTGCTCGACCTGGATCCGGCAGTTGATCTCGATGAAGTAGAAGTTCCCCTCGCGGTCGAGCAGGAACTCGAGCGTGCCGACGTTCTCGTACCCAGCGGCCAGGACTGTGCGGAGGGCAAGGTCGCGCAGTCGCTGCCGGGCGCCCTCATCCATGGCCGGCGACGGAGCCTCCTCGATGATCTTCTGGTGGCGCCGCTGCACGCTGCAGTCGCGCTCGCCGAGCTGGATCCCGTTCCCGTGGCGGTCGATCAGCACCTGCACCTCGACGTGGCGGCTCTCCTCGATCCACTTCTCGAAGTACACCGAGTCGTCCCCGAACGCGGCCTGCGCCTCAGAGCGCGAGAGGGGCAGCGAGGTCTCCATCTCGCGCGGGCTGCGCACCAGGCGCATGCCGCGCCCCCCGCCGCCGGCCGAGGGCTTCAGCAGGACCGGGTAGCCAGCCGCCGCCGCCTGGTCCAGCGCCTCGCGCAGGTCGGAGAGGATCCCGCCGCTGCCGGGCACAGTGGGCAGGCCGTTGGCGGCAAGCATTCGTCGCACGGCGTACTTGCTGCCGAACTTCTCGAGCACCTCCGCGCGCGGGCCGATGAAGTGCAGCTCATGCGCCTGGCATACCTCGGCGAAGCCGGCGTCCTCCGACAGGAACCCGTAGCCGGGATGGATCGCGTCGCAGCCCGAGATCATCGCCGCTGAGACCACGGCGGGCTGGTTCAGGTAGCTCTTCCGTGCTTCGGCGGGGCCGATGCAGATCGCCTCGTCGGCCATCCGCACCGCAAGCGTCTCGCGGTCCGCCTCGCTGAATGCGATCACCGCCGGCACGCCCAGGTCGCGGCAGGCACGCAGGATCCGGACCGCGATCTCGCCGCGGTTGGCGATCAGGATCTTGTTGAACATCAGACCGCCACCTCGACCCCGGCGTCAAGGAGCGCGGAGGCCGACACCGCCACGCTGGCGGTATCGAAGGCGTGGAGCGTGCGCGCCTGGGGCGCGATGCGCCGGACCATGCCGCTCAGCGTGGCTCCCGGGCCGCACTCCACGAAGGTGTCGACCCCCTCGGCGACCATCCGCTGCACCGATCGGACCCACTCCACCGGTGAGTGAACCTGGCGCGCCAGCAGCGACCGGATCTTGGCCGCGTCTCGCACCGGCTCGGCGGTCACGTTGCTGACCACTGGCGGATTGGCATCGTGCCAGGCGGCAACAGAGAGCGATTTCGCGAGCTCCGCGCCGAGGTCGGCCATCAGCGGCGAGTGGAACGGCCCGGAGACCTTCAGCGGAATGGTGCGCCGTGCCCCGGCGGCTCGCAGCGGCCCCGCGGCTGCTGCCAGTGCCTCTGGCGTGCCGCTGATGACGATCTGGCCGGGGGCGTTGTCGTTGGCGACCACGAGGTCGGAGCCGGCGTCGAGCGAGGCGACGACAGCCGCCACAGCCTGGCGATCGAGGCCGATCACTGCCACCATCCCGCCGCTCGAATCGGCATCGGCCATCAGGTCGCCGCGCCGGGCGACCAGCAGGAGGGCATCCGCCACCGAAAGTGCGCCCGCGGCGACCAGGGCGGCGTACTCACCGACCGAGTGCCCGGCCACGAAGGCGGGCGCCAGCCGCTCGCCGCGGGAGGCGAGCTCCTCGTCCAGCGCCCGCAGGCAGGCAACTGACGTCGCCACCAGGCATGGCTGCGTCTGGCGCGTGTCATTCAGCCGCTCCTCGGGTCCACTCCAGGCGAGCGTCGAAACCGACCAGCCAAGGGCGGCATCGGCCGTCTCAAAGACTGCTGCGGCCGCCGGGTAGGCTGCCGCCAGCTCGCGGCCCATGCCGACCGACTGCGAGCCCTGCGGCGAGAAGAGGAGCGCCACGCTCATTCGGCTTCCATCTCGATCAGCAGCTGGCCGTACTCGACCGCCTCGCCTGTCTCGGTCACGAGGTTGCGCACTGTGCCACGCCGCGGAGCGCGAACGTCATGCCGCACGCCGAGCATCTCAACGTGGCCCAGCTCGTCGCCCTTGTCGACCGGGAGCCCGGGACCGAGCCCATCGGCGTACACGAAGAATCCGACCGCCGGCGAGGTGACGCCGTGCTGCGATGGGCCACTGGGGACCACGCCAACGCGGTCCGCCGGGAGCGTGCCTGGGGCCGTGGAGGGGGCCGCGGCGCGAGTCGGTGCGCTCGGCTGCCGAGCCTCGATCGCCTTGACGACCCGGACCCGCAGGTCGCCCTGGCGCACCTCGATCTCCCCCAGCCCATGCTGCGCGAGCCGCTCGGTGAGCTGGGGCACCAGCTCGGTGGCGGCCCGCTTGATCTGCTCGAGGGGGTCCTGCGGATCGGTCATGCGCCCTCCTCGTTGCTATCGATGGCGTCTTCGCCGCTCGGCCAGATCTCGCTCCAGCGCGGCCGCCGCGGCACGCCGGGCAGCCGCAGGAGGCGCCCGATGCGGCGCCGCAGCGACGGCTCACCGGGAAGCGTGGGCGACGTGATCTCCGTCTCACGGATCAGGCCGATGCCACGCAGGCGAGCATAGCGGGTCGTCAGCAGGGCATCGGTGTCAAGGCGAGTGATGCGGCCCAGCGAGGCGAGGATCGCGCGCTTGACGGCGGCCGCGGTTGCGGCGTGGTCCGAATGTGCCCCCTCCCCGGGCTCATCGATGACCAGGTCGATGATCCCCAGCTCGAGCTGGTCGGCGGCGGTCATGCGCATCGCGGCAGCGGCGGTGGGTGCCGCCTCGGGAGCGCGCCACAGGATCGCCGCGCAGCCTTCGGGCGAGATGACCGAGTAGGTGGCGTTCTCGAGCGCCAGCACCTCGTCGCCGACGCCGATCGCCAGCGCTCCGCCGGAGCCGCCCTCGCCGATGATCACCACCACGATCGGCACCTGCAGGCCGGTCATCAGCTTGATCGACGAGGCGATCGCCTCGGCCTGGCCTCGCTCCTCGGCTGCTGGGCCGGGGAACGCACCGGCCGTGTCGAGCAGCGTGATCAGCGGCATCCCGAGCTTGTCGGCCAGACGCATCAGGCGCTGCGCCTTGCGGAATCCTTCGGGGTAGGGCGAGCCGAAGTTGCGGAGGATGTTCGACTCGGTGTCCATTCCCTTCTGATGCCCGATCACCATGACCGCGCGTCCGTCGAGGAGCGCCGGACCACCGACGATCGCCGGATCGTCGCGATAGGAGCGATCGCCATGCAGCTCGGCGAAGTCGTCGAACATGAGGCCCACCAGATCGAGTGTCCTCGGCCGCTGCGGATGACGGGCGAGCTGGACCCGCCGCCAGGCGGATTCGATCGCCTCGGCGGTCGGCGGCATGGAGCTCAGCACGATCCCGGTCATCGATCGTCCTCGCTCGGCCGCACCGATGGGCCGGTCCCGTCACCATCCTGCTCGCGCTCGACGTCGATCCCGATCGTCTCGCTGACTGCGGTGCCGAGTCGCTCGGCGATGCCGGAGAGGACCCCGATCGGGCCCCATCCGCGAACCTCGGCGTGACCCGGCCAGCCGTCCTCGGCAGGAGCCACCGGCAGCAGACGCAGGAGCCGCGACAGGGTCGGGCGCAGCTCGGAGCGAGGCACTACCTGGTCGACGAACCCGTGCTCGAGCAGAGATTCTGCACTCTGGAACCCCTCCGGCAGCTCCTCGCCGACCGTTCCACTGGCGACACGCGCGCCGGCGAAGCCGATGAGGGCCTTCGGCTCGGCCAGGATCACGTCGCCGAGCGAAGCGAAGCTGGCCAGCACGCCACCCGTGGTCGGGTCGGTCAGGATGCTGATGAATGGGACGCCGGCGCCGTCCAGGCGGGTCAGCGGCGCCGTTGTCTTGGCGAGCTGCAGCAGTGAGAGGGTCCCCTCTTGCATCCGCGCGCCTCCGGAGGCGCTCACCACGACCGCCGGGATCCGCTCGGTGAGCGCGGTCTCGAAGCAGCGCGCCACCTTCTCGCCGACGACGCTGCCCATGCTGCCGCCCATGAACCGGAAGTCGAAGAGGCCGATGGCCACGCGCTGCGCCTCGATGGCACCGATCCCCCATACCGCCGCCTCGCGCAGCCCCGTCTTGATGCGCGACGCCTCCAGCCGATCGACGTACGGCTTCTGGTCGTGGAAGCCGAGCGGGTCGCCCGATTCCAGCCGCGCGTCGAACTCGACGAAGCTCCCGTCGTCCAGGAGCAGCTCGATTCGCTCCCCGATCCCCATCCGGAAGTGGTGCCCGCAGGTGGGGCAGACGCGCAGGTTCCGCTCCAGCTGGCGGTTGAAGATCTGCGACTCGCACGAGGGGCACTTCGTCCACGCGTCGGGCGTCACCTCGCGGCGCCGGGAGAACGGGAACTTGATCGGCATCGACGCTACCGGTGCGCCGGCCGCAGGCCGGCGTCCGCCTGGCGCCGAGAGACGCGACGCATGGCCAGGACGGTGAAGCCGACCCCGATCGCCGCCGAGGAGACGGCACCGGTGATCAGGATCCGCCCGGGGTGATGGAGCTCGCGGCGGGTCGCATCGCCGACCGCTGCCACGATCTGGGCGATTGGCCCGTCGGCGGCCAATCGTGACCCGAGGCGCGCCTCGAAGCGGGTGCCGGCAGGGAGCGGGGCAAGCGCCGATCGGAGCACCGCGGCAGCGTCAACCAGCGGCGCCAGCTCGGGCCCCACGGCGGGCTGGCGTCCGGTCAGGAGTCGGTCGACGGCCTCGTCAAGGCGTTCGGCCGGCGTGCGCGTTGGCAGAGAGGTCTCCTCAGTGCGATTGGGGCGTGGTGCGTCGCGCGACGCTCCCTCACAGGGGCCAACACCGCGAGGTGACGGATCGTTACAGGCCGAATCCGGTGGGAAGCGGAGCCTCAGCTGCCGAGGCGCGCGGCCAGGTCGCGCAGGGCGCGATGCAGGAGCACGCGCGCAGCGCCCTCTGATCGGTCCATCACCTGCCCGATCTCTCGCGAGGAGAGCCCATCCACGAAGCGCAGCAGGACCACCTGGCGACGGTCGTCGGGAAGCTCGGCGACGGCGCGCCGGACGCGCCGGCCCTCCTCCGCCTCCAGCAGCAGGCCAGCTGGATCGGCGTTCGGCGCGGCCCGCTGCAGGTCGTCGGGAATCGGCTCGGTGCGCCGCCTGAATCGGCTGCGGCGGGCGTTGGCGATGGTGTTGTGGGCGATCCGGAAGAGCCAGGCGCGGAAGGTCGCTCCCTCGTCGTGGAAGGTCGACAGGGCACGCAACGCGGCCAGGAAGGTGCGCTCGGTAGCGTCCTCGGCGTCGTGATGGTCGTCCAGCTGGTAGAAGGCGTAGCCGTAGACCCGGTCGAGATAGCGGCGATAGAGGACGTCGAACGCTGCGCGATTCGCCTGGGCCGCGACCACGTCGGCCAGGTCCGGGTCGCCGCCGGCCGATGAGTGCAGGTCGCGCAGCGGGCGAGGATCGCTCATTCGCTCACCGCGGCAGGGATCGGCTCATGCACGCGCGTCACCTCGCCGACGCTCAGCGCCAGGCGACCCGCCTGGGCGTCCAGCAGGAGCGAGCCGTCGTCCGCGATGCCGGCTGCTCGACCCGCGATCATCTCGGCACCGGTGTCGATCTCGATGAGGCGCCCATCCAGCCAGGAGACGCTGCGCACGCGCTGGAGCGGCGTCTCTCCACGCTCCAGGGCGCGGATCTCCGCATCCAGCGCATCGAGGACGCGGCCGAGCAGGGCCACTCGGTCGGTCGGCTCGCCGACCAGGGCCAACAGCGATGTCGTCCGGGCCGCGATCTCGAGCGGCATCTCGGCGTGGTGCCAGTTGACATTGATCCCGATCCCGATCACCGCCTCGGCCAGCTCGCCACCCTCCAGGGCAGTCTCGACCAGCAGGCCCGCCACCTTGCGGCCACCCCGATCGACGACATCGTTCGGCCAGCGGATCGCCAGGCCCGCATCGTGGGCAAACGAGGCGCACCCATCGCAGACAGCCAGCGCCGCCGCGACTCCGAGCAGGCCCGCCAGTCGCGGCGTGACGTCGGGGCGCAGCGCGATGCTGAACAGCAGGTTGGCGCCGGCCGGCGAGATCCACGATCGGCCACGGCGTCCCCGACCGGCGGTCTGCAGATCGGCAACCACCGCCAACCCGTCGCTCCCAGGCTCGTCCAGCGTCGCACGGGCGCGATCGTTGGTCGAGGCGATCTCGGCATGGAATTCGATCGCCCGACCGATACGACGAGCGGGATCGGCGGCGCGCGACCAGTCGGCTGGTTCGGTCATCTGCCGCATTATGCCGCCTTGCGTCGAGCAACCGGCCTGGAGCGGCCTGCCGCTGGTTGCGCACGCTACACTCGCCATCCGATGAGCGAGTCGAGCGTTCGCGAGCGCGTCTTCAGCGGAATCCAGCCCTCGGGCGCCTCGCACCTGGGCAATTACCTCGGCGCGCAGATCAACTATGTCGCGCTCCAGGACCAGTACGACGCCATCTACGGCATCGTCGACTACCACGCTCTGACGACCGTCCACGACGGCCAGCAGATGCGTCAGCTGACCCATGAGATGGTGCTCGACCTGCTCGCGGTCGGTCTCGACCCCGAGCGCTGCGCGCTGATCCGCCAGTCCGACTTCCCCGAGCACGCCGAGCTTGCCTGGATCTTCAACACGGTCGTGCCCGTCGCCTGGGCCGAGCGGACGCCGACCTACAAGGAGAAGCGCGAGCAGGGCATCGAGAACAGCCTCGGCCTCCTCGACTACCCGGTCCTGCAGGCAGCCGACATCGTCATCTATAAGGCCAGCCATGTCCCGATCGGCAAGGATCAGGCAGCGCACCTGGAGCTGTCGCGCGAGATCGTGCGCGCCTTCAATCGCCGCTACGGGCCGATCTTCCCCGAGCCGCAGGCGGTCTTCACCGATGCCCCCGTCGTGCTCGGCACCGACGGCGTCAAGAAGATGAGCAAGTCGGCGGGCAACACCATCCCGATCTTCGCCGAGCCCGATGAGATCCGGCGCCTGGTGATGAGCATGGTCACCGACCCGCTGCGCATCAAGCGCACCGACCCGGGTCGCCCCGAAGTCTGCAACGTCTGCCAGCTGCACCGCTACTTCGGCAGCGACTACCTGCAGATCCAGGACGGCGAGCGCACCGCGCGCACCGGCTGCGTCGATACGAAACAGCTGCTCGCCGAGCGGATCATCGAGCGCTTCCGCCCGATGCGGGAGCTGCGCGAGCGGCTCGCCGCAGACCCAGCTCACGTTGAGCAGGTACTCGCCGCCGGCGCCGCCAAGGTGCGCCCAATCCTCGAGGCGACCATGGACGAGGTGCGGGCCGCGGTCGGCGTCGGACGCCCGGGGAGAGGCGGATGACCGAGCAGCAGACACGGACCGATGGTCTGGGCACGCGCGAACGCCGCTGGCTGCTCGCCTTCCTCGTCCTGGGGTCGGCCTACTTCGCCGTGCTCCTCTTCCAGCTGATGCTCGGCATCCTCGGCGGCTTCAGCCAGATCCTGCTGATCCTGTTCCTCGCATGGCTGCTCGCCTTCGTGATGTCGCCGGTCGCCGGCTTCTTCGAGGAGAGGCTGCACCTCGCGCACGGCATCGCGGTGGCGGTCGCCTACCTCTTCGCGCTGGTCCTGCTCGGATTCGTGCTCTTCACGACGGGCGCCGCGATCACGCAGCAGCTGGCTAAGGCGACCGCCGAGTTTCCCCAGACGGCAACCAAGATCGAGGCGACCCTGGCCGGCTACCAGTCCACCCTCGGCCTGGATCGCCCTGACCTCGTCGCCCTCTTCCACAGCGCGCAGGACCAGGTCGGAAACCTGGTGACAGCGATCTTCCTCCAGGCAAACGAGATCGCCGGCGCCACTCTTGCCACCCTCGGTTCGCTCGGCCTGATCCTGATCCTGTCCCTCTACATGGTGATCGACAGCGAGCGCCTGCGGGCCAAGCTGAACCGCATCGTCCCTCGGCAGTTCTCCGACGAGATGCAGATCCTGGAGAGCAGTGTGGCGCGCGCATTCGGCGGCTTCCTGCGTGCCCAGCTCATCCTGGCCGTCATCCAGGCCCTGCTGGTGGGGATCGTCGGCACCATCTTCGGGATCCCGTACCTGTTCCTGGTAGGCACGCTCTCGGCGCTGGCCATGGTGATCCCGTTCTTCGGCCCACCGCTGGCCCTGGTCCCGCCGATCGTGGCAGCCTGGATCTACACCCCCGATTCATTCCTCTTCTCGGCAGTGATCCTGATCGCGGTGCAGACGGTCGTCGTCAACTGGCTTCAGCCACGCCTCATGCGAGATGCGCTGGGAATGCACCCGATCCTCGTGCTGGTCGGCCTGCTGGTCGGGGCCCAGGTGGCCGGCGTGTGGGGCGCCCTCTTCGGCATCCCGGTCATCGCGGTCCTCAACGTGTTCCTCAACCTGGTGCTCTGGAGCGAGCTGCCGAACAACGCCCTGCCGGCAGGCGAGCGGCTCTCGGACGTCGACGAGGGGACGATGGTGAAGGTCGCCAAGGAGCAGGTCTCTGACGAGACCCATCCGCACATCCACGTCCATCGCAGGGTCCTGGCCGATGGCGAGGAGCAGGTCGAGATGACGGTCGACGACGAGGTCCTGCCCTAGACCTCGTGCAGGGCGAGATGGCGCCGCCCGTCGGCTGTGCGAGCCTCGTCCACCGCCACGCCAAAGACCCGCTGGACCAGGGCGGGGCTGAGCACCTCGAGCGGCGCCCCGTTCGCCACTACCCGCCCCCCATCCAGCACCGCGACGCGCGGCGCGAAAGCCGCCGCCAGGTTCAGGTCGTGCAGCACGGCCAGGACGGTCAATCCGCGCTGGTCGCGGAGCCTGCGCACCGCAGCCAGCAGGCTGACCTGGTGGGCAAGGTCAAGATGCAGCGTCGGCTCGTCGAGGAGGAGCAGGTCCGGCTCCTGGGCCAGCGCCATGGCCACCAGCAGTCGCTGCCTCTCCCCGCCGGAGAGCTCCTCGGCCAGACGACCGGCGATGTCGGCGGCACCCGCGTCGATCAGCGCGCGGTCCACCGCACGCTCGTCCTCGGCGGTCGATGCGAAGAGGCGCGTGGCGTGCGGAGCCCGCCCCATTGCCACCAGCTCGGCGACGCGGAAGCCGACCGGCAGCTCAAGCTGCTGCGGAAGGACGGCGACGCGACGGGCAAGCGCGTCCCGGCGCCATTCGCCGATCGGGCGGCCCTCGAAGGTCACCGATCCGGTCTCTGGCGACAAGGTGCCCGCAAAGGTGCGCAGCAGCGTCGTCTTGCCACTCCCGTTTGTCCCGAGCAGCGCGACCAGCTCGCCGCGTGCGAGTGCCAGGTCGACGCCGCGCAGCACCTCGCGCCGGCCACCATCGGCCAGTGGGAAGCCGACGACGACGCCACGAGCTCCGACCAGCGGCTCGGTGGCGAATGTGGCGGTCACGCGGTCGCTCCCTGTGCCAGGTTGCGGGAACGACGCAGCAGCCACAGGAAGAACGGTGCGCCGAGGAGCGCCGTCACGATCCCGACCGGAATGCCGCCCGCCAGCCGCGCGCCGAGGTCGGCCAGGGCCAGCAGCGCGGCACCGTAGATGACGCTGGCGGGCAGCAGCAATCGGTGATCCGGTCCGGTCGCCATGCGCAGCAGGTGCGGCACCACCAGGCCGACGAAGCCGATCGTGCCGGAGATTGCGACCGCCGCCGAGGTCGCCAGTGTGGCGAGCATGGTGAGGATCAGCTTCTCGCGCTCGACCTCCACCCCCAGGTGCGCCGCCTGTTCGTCGCCCAGCAGCAGGACGTTCAGGCGCCGCCATCGGACGAGGAGGAGACCAAAGCTGAGCGCCAGGAGCGGAGAGGCGAAGGCAAGCGTGGCCCACGAGGCGCCGGCCAGCGATCCCATCAGCCAGCCAAATATCGCGCCGAGCGCGCGCCCCGACAGGAACATCAGCAACGCAACGCCTGCCGCCAAGACCGATGAGACGGCGTATCCGGTGAGGAGCAGGGTCACCACCGGCACGCGGCCATTGGCACGCGCCACCGAATAGACCAGCAGCACGGTGCCGATCCCGCCGGCGAAGGCGAACAGCTGGACCACCCCCAGCCCAAGCCATGCGGTCCCGGCTCCGACAGCAAGGGCGGGCACCAGGATGGGGGCAAGGATGCCGATGATCGCTCCGAGCGAGGCGCCGGCCGCCGTGCCGATGATGTACGGATCGGCCATCGGGTTGCGCAGAAGCCCCTGGAACACCGTGCCGGCCATGGCAAGGCCGCCACCCACCAGCATCGCGGTGAGCACGCGCGGCAGGCGCAGCTCGAAGATGATCGTCTCGGCGGCCGGAGGCCACGTCTGGGGGATCGGCAGCGCCAGCAGTCGATGACCCAGGATCGCAGCCGTCTCGCCGATGCCGACCCCCACGCTGCCGATCGCAACCGCGGCCACCATCGCGACCGCAAGCAGCAGAGCGCCGCCACCGAGCACCAGCCCGGCCCGGGTGAACGAGGGACGCGCGACGAAGCGCGGGCTGGTCGTGACGCTGGCTCGCATCAGTGGCGCACGGCTAGGGGTATAGCTCGGGATGGATCGCCCGGGCCAGCGCCTCGAGCCCGTCGACGATGCGCGGCCCCGGGCGGGTGATCACCGGATCGTCGCGCACCACCACCACGCGACCGTCAACCACAGCGGCCATCCGCTCCCAGCCCGGCCGGACGGCGACGCTGTCAGACGTGATGGTCGGGTCGTAGGCAGCGTCGCCGAGCAGGATCAGCTGCGGATCGGCGGCGACCAGTGCCTCCAGCTGGATGGAGGTGGAGAGCGGGTCGCCGGTGATCGGCTCGCCGCCGGCGATGGTGATGAGCGAGGCCAGGAAGGAATCGGCGCCGGCGGTGTAGATCGTCCCCTGGAAGACGCCAACCTCGTAGAAGGTGCGCGGCCGAGCCACGTTGGCGACCGCATCGGCCACCGACTTGGCGCGTGCGCGCAAGTCCGTCACCACGGCCGCGGCCTGCGTCGCAGTGTCGATCGCCTGGCCGATGAGCTGAATATCGGCGTACAGGGCGTCCAGGCTCTTCGGGTAGACCACCAGCACCGGATAGCCGAGGCCGGTAAGTCGAGCGATCACAGAGTCGGGGGTCAGCCCATTGCCGGCCGCCAGGATCAGCTGCGGGTTGGCGGCCACCACCTTCTCGACGTCCACCTGGGTGCTGATCACGACCTTGGTGACGGTCTTCACCTGCGGCGGATAGTCGTCGAAGTCGGTCACCCCGACGATGCGGTCGCAGGCTCCGATGGCACAGGCGATTTCGGTATTTGATGGCGCCAGGCTCACGATCCGCATCGGCTCGGCCGGGATGACGACGACCCGGCCGGCGTCGTCGGTCAGCGAGAGCGGGTAGGCGGCGACGGAGGGCGCCGCACTCGCCAGCGGACCGACGCTGGCTGAGGCGCTGATGGAGGGGCTTGCCGCCGGCAGGCACGCGGCCAGAACCAGGGCAAGTAGGGCTGCGAGGGGAGGGAGCCGAAGACGGGTGGTCATGCTGATGCCGTTCCCTTTCACACGAGGGGTCTGGACATCGCGTGCGGGCTGGCGACCTGGCTCCCGTCCTCGCGCGCCCGATGAGGCGGCGCGGGGCGGATACAGTAGCGGGACTGCGCCGGCTTCTCACCGGCTTCTCCATTGACCCGTGGTCCTTGCGGCCACGGCACCCGACGCGGTCTTCAGTTGATAATGCCGCGATCCTAGCAGAAGGCCCGCCGACGATCGATGTCTGGCGGGCCTCGGATCCGGACGGAGCGGCGGACCTACGCCACGACGGCGGCCTCGCTGCGGCCGTACAGCGGCGTATCCTTGGCGGCGTCCGAGAGCATCGGGTCGAGCATCTTCTGGATTGCGAGCGTATGGGAGCAGCCGCCCGCGGATTCGAAGAGATGGCAGGTGCACTGCCACTGATCGGCGTCGAAGGAGACGGTGTGCGATCCGTTGTCGCCGGAGAAGCTGGCGGTCAGGCGCCCGATCTTCACCCGGTCCGGCTCGTGCGCGTAGCGCATTGCCTTTTCGACCTTGCCGATCATGCTCGAATGCACCGTCGCATGCCCTCCCGGCGCCGGCATCCGGCGCCGTTACTATCGGCGCCCGTCAGTCGGTCGACCGAGCGAGCCGCTGCTTCAACATTGCCAAGAGTGTAACCGGGGTCGGGTCGGTCTGATACAGGATTGCGAGATACACGCTCACCAGATCGCCGAAGGCGACGCCGCTGAGGACGCGGGCAAGCGGCGATGGACCCTCCGCCCAGACCACGCTCCTGTTTGTCGCCCGCTCACCGAGTAGCTCGTTGACCACGCCATAGCGCTCCGCAACCTCCGCCGGCTCGGTCGGATCGCGCAGCTCTACGACGTACAACGCATCTGACAGCTCGCGCGGGTTGAGGCTCCCCTCGATGGCGTTGTGGTTCGCCTCGGGCATCGGCTCGAATGCCGCCCACGCCTTGGCGTTCTCGTTCATCTGCGTCTTCCAGCGATGCGCCACCGGCGCCATCACCCCGGCGCCGTAGATGATGGGGATGCGCCCGAAGACCGACCACGCGAGTTGCTTGGCTGGGCTGGCATCGGTCTCCACCGATGGCGCGTTTCGCTCCAGCAGCGCCTCCAGGGTCTCGACCGCCGGACCGAGCGGATCTGGGTCGACCAGCAGGTCGGCGCGTGACAGCAGGTCATGCAGCAGACCGATCCCAAAGCCGATCGCCGCTCGCGGCTGGCCGGGGCTCTCGTAGTGCAGGTACGGCGTGCCGTCCTCGGCAGCCGCAGCGCCGAGCGTTCCCCCGGTGCCGATCACGACCAGCGGCAGGCCTCTGCGTCGCGCCTCAGCGGCCCCCGAGACCGTCTCCACCGTCTCACCGGAGTGGCTGGCCGCGATCACCAGCGTGCGCTTGCCAGCCCACGCCGGCAGCCCGTAGTCGCGGTGGACCACCATCGGTACCCGAAGCCGATCTCCGGCAATGCCAGCGACCAGGTCGGCCCCGATCGCCGAACCGCCCATCGCCAGCACACAGATGGCCTCGACCTCGCGATGCGAGGCCGGCAACTTGACGGACGCCGCCACGCGACGCGCCAGTGCCAGTTGTCGGGGCAGCTCGCGGACACGCGCCAGCATGTCGTCGGCGTCGATGCCGCGCGTGACCTTGGGGTCGTCCAGCGTGATCGCCTTGTCGAACTGCGGCGGCGCCACAGGGTCGTCTGCGGCCGGCTCCTCGCGGCGCCCCGGCTCGTCATCGGGATGCTTGTAGCCGAAATAGTCGCGTGCGTCGCTCATGGCGTCAGGCTGGGACGCCCGCGGCCGCGATGCGGCGTCCCTCGGCCAGCAGGGCCTCGACATCGTCGGGTGACCGCGCTTCGACGTAGATGCGCAGGAGCGCCTCGGTACCCGAGAAGCGGATCAGCAGCCAGGCGCCATCGTCGCAGTGGAACTTGAAGCCGTCGCCGGTGTCGAGGGCCTGGCGGCGGACCACCGCCTTGCCGGCCAGCGACTCGGGCGCCTCGTGCTCGAGTCGCGAGAGGGTATCGGCCTTGACGCCGTCATACACCTCGCGGGCGAAGCGGATGTCGATCCGGTTGTAGTAGCTCGGGCCGGCCAGCGCCTGGAGCTCGGCCAGCACTTCTGACGCGCGCTTCGCCTTGGTCAGCCACAGGTCGAGCAGGAAGAGGCCGGACGCGAGCCCGTCGCGCTCGGGGATGTGCATCCCGAATCCGAAGCCGCCCGACTCCTCGCCGCCGATGACGGCGTGCGTCTCCGTCATCTTGGGTCCGACGAACTTGAACCCGACTCCTGTCTCGTGGGCCTCGGTGCCATAGATCTCGGCCAGGCGCGGGACCATGGAGGTGGTCGTCACGGTGTAGACGGCTGGACCGATCTGGCCGCGCACCTCGAGCAGGTACCAGTAGAGCAGCCCGTAGACCTGCAGCTGGTTGACGAAGACCCCTTCCTCGGTCGCCATGCCGACCCGATCGGCGTCGCCGTCGAAGGCGATCCCGATGTCTGCCCCCCAGCTCGGGATCTCCTCCAGCCAGGCATCGATGTTAGGGCGGATCGGCTCCGGATTCACGCCGCCGAAGAACGGGTTCCGCTCGGTGTGCAGCTCGCGAACAGTCAGCGCCGCCTCGCCGAGGAGACGCGTGAACCAGCCGGCACCGGAGCCGTACATCGGCTCGACCAGGACCCGCCCCTGCGCTGAGCGGATCCGCTCCAGGTCGACGATGCTGGCCAGCTGCTCGCGGAAGCGCGGGTATGGATCGAAGGTCTCGACCAGGCCGGCTGCGACGGCATCGTCATATTCGCGGCGCGGCGGGAGCTCATCCTCCGGATGGCCATCCATGGTCGCCTCGATGGCCGCCAGCATCTCGGGGGCACCGGCACCGCCGGTATCGGCCTTGACCTTGAAGCCGTTGTCGGTCCAGGGGTTATGGCTGGCGGTGATCACGATCCCGGCTCCCGCCGCCATCTCCCGCGTGAAGAAGCTGCCGACCTGGGTGGGAACCGCATCGGGCGGGGTGAACGAGCGGATGCCGTGGGCCGCCAGCACCTCGACGCAGGCGCGCGCGAAGTGCTCGGATGCGAAGCGGCGATCGTGACAGACGACCACGCCGCGCTCGGCCGTTCCCTCTGAGGCAAGGTACTCGGCAACGCCACGCGCACAGCGGCGCACGTTGTGGAAGGTGAAGTCCTCGGCGATGGCTGCTCGCCATCCGTCAGTGCCGAACTTGATCCTGGTCACGTGCCGCCTATCGTACGCGCCGGCGCTTCGCCATCCGGCGATCGGCGAGAGCAGCGACGCCGTCGAGTGAGTCCTGCAGCTCGGCGAGCCGCGGCTTCAGCGGCTCGCGTGGCGCGATCATGATCGGCGTCGCTTCATCGACACGCATCCGGCAGAACGGGAGCGGCACCAGGTGCTTGTCCCATCGCCCCTTGAGGCGCCATGCGGGACGAATTGAGACCCCCCACGGCTGGATCGGGATCCCCGCCGAGCGTGCCACGATCAGCACCCCGGGCTTAGCGACCCGGTACGGTCCCCGCGGCCCGTCGCAGCTGACGACCAGGCTCAGGCCCTCCCGGCCGATGCGGGCCATCTCCTTCGCCAGTCTTGCAGCCTCTCCGCGATTGCCCTCCTCGGGCAGGGCGACCACGCCGGAGCCCATCGCCTCGAGCATCGTATTCATGACGATGCCGCGAAATCCCCGCGTGCTGAAGCTGATCACCCGCTTGGTGGCCCGCAGCCGGTAGTTGGCGGCGCAGGCCACCAGGTTCGACTCGTGCCAGATGGCGAAGAGCGTCTGCCCTTGGACGACCGGCGGACCGGAAGTGCGCGCCGTGGCGGCAACCAGGCGCAAATAGAGCGCCATGAAGCGGCCGATCAGGCGCGCCAGCCACGCGAATCGGATCGGGTCTTCCTGTTGGTGCCCAGGAGGTGGGCCGATCGGCTCAGAGATAGTGCTCTCCGGCCTTCTCCGCGATCTCGTCGAGTACGGGCTTGATCTCCTCGGCTCGATCGCGCGCACACACCAGGAGCGCATCGGGCGTGTCCACGATGATCACGTCGCGGAGCCCCACCGTCACCACCAGCCGATCCCCGCCGTGGACGAGGACGCGCTCCGAACCGCGGTCGAGGTGCTGGCCGGAGGCGACCAGGCTGGCGCCACTGCGCGCCGAGAGCGCTTCGAGCAGGGCCGACCATGAGCCGATGTCGCTCCAGCCGGCATCCATCGGCACGACCGCCATCCGCCCATCGGCGGCGGCGGGCTCGGCGATGCCGACGTCGATGGAGATGGCCTGGATCGGCTCCAGCAGATTCCGGACGTCCGTCATCCAGCCGGGGGTGCGATGCAGCGCCGCGATGGCGTCGAGCGCGGCCGCCAGGTCCGGCTGGAAGCGTTCCAGCGCTTGTCGGTAGGCATACACGCGCCATGCGAAGATGCCCGCGTTCCACAGGTATCCGCCCTCCTCGAGCATCGCCGCGGCAGCGTCGGCGGTTGGCTTCTCCACGAAGCGCTGGACCATCGCGGTCGGCGCTCCTCGCTGGAGCCTGGCGCCGGCCTTGATGTAGCCGTAGCCGGTCGCGGCATTGGTCGGCACCACGCCCAGGGTGACGAGATAGCCACGCTCCGCCGTGCGCGCCGCCTCCTGGAGGGCCAGGACGAAGGCCCCCTCATCGGCCACGAAGTGGTCTGCCGGCAGGACCAGTGCCACCTCGTCGCTCTCCCTGCGCGCCAGGACCGTGGCCAGTGCGGCCGCCACCGCCGTGGAGCGGGCAAGGGGCTCGCCCAGGACGTTGTCGGGGGGCAGGTGGGGCAGCTGCTCTTGCGTCGCGCGGACGTGCGCCTGCGAGGTGATGACGAAGATGTCGTGCGGCTTCAGGATGCTGCCGAGACGCGCAACGGTCTGCTGCAGCAGGCTCGTCTCGCCGGTCAGCGCCAGCAGCTGCTTCGGCGATCGTCGGCGCGAAAGCGGCCAGAGGCGGGTGCCGGATCCGCCGGCCATGACGATCGCGAACATAGGTCGAGACGCTACACCATCAAGGCGGCTGCGCTTCCGGCTCCGGCGTCGGAGCTCCGGGCTAGGCGTCGGTCTCGCGCTCGAGCCGATCGCCAAGCTCCTGGGTGCGGCGGTAGGCGGCCCACACCGCATCGGACAGGACGGTGCGCAGGCGCCCCTTCTCGAGTTCGTAGATCGCGGCCGCGCTCGTCCCGCCGGGAGAGGTGACCGCGTTGCGCAGCTGCGCCGGATGGAGCTCCGAGCGGGCGGCGAACTCGGCGCTGCCGACCAGCGTGGCCGCCACCAGGTCATGCGCCAGCTCCCGCGGGAAGCCTAGGTGGACCCCTGCGTCGATCAGTGCCTCCATGACGGCGAAGAGATAGGTCGGGCCAGTCCCCGAAAGCGCCGTCGCCATCGCCACGAACTCCTCGTCTGCGACCTCCTTCTCGTCGCCGAGAGCGCGCAGCACGGCGCGGGCCAGGTCGCGCTGCTCAACGCTGCATGCCGGGGAGGCGCTCCACACCGCGATCCCGCGACGGATCTGGGCCGGCGTGTTCGGCATGGCGCGGACGACCGCAGCGTGGTGCAGGCCAGAGCTCAGGGAGCGCAGGGTGGCACCGGCGACGATCGAGAGGACCACCTGCCTGTCGCGGAGCGCCGGGGCCAGCTCCTTCATGACGCCGGCCAGCATCTGCGGCTTGACGGCCAGCACCACGATCTGGGCGTCGTCGACCGCCTCCGGATTGCGCGCCACGGCCTGGATGCCGTGCTTCGCGGCGAGCGCATCGCGACGCTCGCGGCGCGGATGGCTGGCCACCACGTTCCCCGGGGGCAGCCGATCGGCGAGCAGCGCGGCGATCATCGCCTCGGCCATCACGCCGGCCCCAATGATCGCAACGTGCATCCGGCGTCGAGCCGTCATCCAACCTCCTTCTCCTCGCCGCGCAGCTCGCGCGCCGAAGCCATTTCGGCGGCCGGCGCGTCGCAGCGCTCAAGCAAGTCGAGCGCGATCTGTGCCAGGCGGCGCGCCGTGGTCACGTTGCCCAGCTCAAGCTCGGCCCGGCCCATGCCAAGCGCCGCCAGACCCTCTTCCCGCTCAGCTCCGATGTCACGTGCCTCGCTGATCGCCTCGGCATAGTACCCGCGGCCGCTGGCAGGGTCGCCCCCCGCGACCCGCACATCCCCGATGAATCGGGCTGCGCGCGTCGCGGCGAGGTCCATCCCGTCACGCTCGAAATGCCACAGCGCACGATGGCCCCACACGTCGGCCGGCCACCACGCCTGGACCGAGAACGCCTGCTCGGCGGCGGTCGTGGCGGCGGCGCCTGCCCGGCGGTGATCAGCCTCGGCCTCGGCGACGAGGTAGCGCTCGGCGAGCTCGCCCTGACGCAGGGCCGCAGGCAGGTGGGGAAGCGACTGGCGTGTCGTGGCTGGCCGTCCGCCCAGGGCAACCTGCGCCCGCCTGATGAGGGAGTAGAGGCCTGCCCGGATACGTCCTTCGCGCGCTTCCTCGCCCCATCTGATGGGGGGTTCGGGCGTGAGCGCGCGCGTCACCGGTCCCTCAGGCTGCGGGCCCCGCAACGCCGGCCAGGCCGGCTTCGTCCCGCAGGAGCCCCGCGCGATCGGTGCGCTCCCAGGGCAGGTCGAGGTCGCTCCGCCCGAAGTGGCCGTAGGCGGCGGTGGGGCGGTAGATCGGGCGGCGCAGGTCGAGGCCCGCGATGATGGCGCCGGGGCGCAGGTCGAACGAGCGCTCCACGAGGGCGGCGAGGTCGCCATCGGGCATCACGCCGGTGCCGAAGGTCTGCAGGTTGATGGCCAGGGGATGCGCCACACCGATCGCGTACGCCAGCTGCAGCTCGCAGCGGCGTGCCAAGCCGGCAGAGACCAGGTTCTTGGCAACGTAGCGGGCCATGTAGGCGCCGGACCGGTCGACCTTGGTCGGATCCTTGCCGCTGAAGCTGCCACCGCCGTGGCGCGCCATGCCGCCGTAGGTGTCGACGATGATCTTGCGCCCCGACAGCCCCGAGTCTCCCATCGGCCCACCGATCACGAAACGCCCGGTGGGGTTGACCAGGTAGCGGGTCTCGGCGTCGAGCAGCTCGGCGGGGATCGCCTCGTTGATGATCAGCTCGCGCACGCCCTCCTCCAGGTCCGAGCGCAGCACGTCGGGATGATGCTGTGTGCTGACGAGCACCGTGTGCACCCGTCGGGGGTGCCCATCGGCGTCGTATTCGACCGTCACCTGGCTCTTGCCATCTGGTCGCAGGAAGGGGAGGGTGCCGGCGCGGCGGACCTCCGCGAGGCGGCGCGACACCTGGTGCGCCAGCTGGATCGGCATCGGCATCAGCTCAGGCGTGTCGTCCGAGGCGTAGCCGAACATCATTCCCTGGTCGCCGGCGCCCAGCTCGTCGGGGTCGATCCCCTGCTTCGCCTCAAGGGCGTGGTCGACGCCGAGCGCGATGTCGGGGGACTGCTCCTTGAGGGCGACGATCGTGCCGCACGTCTCCCAGTCAAAGCCGAGCCGAGCGTCGTCGTAGCCGACCTCCCGCACCGTGGCGCGCACGACCGACTGCACGTCGCAGTAGGTCTGCGTGGTCATCTCGCCGAGGACGAACACGATGCCGGTGGTGGCCGCCACCTCGACCGCCACGCGAGACTCGGGGTCGCGCGACAAAACATCATCCAGGACGGCGTCGGCGACGGCGTCACACAACTTGTCGGGGTGCCCCTCGGTCACCGATTCCGACGTGAAGAGGGTATGGCCGTCTGCAATCGACATGTGAGGCAGGAGTGTACCCGTGAGCGACGCGTGGTGCGCCAAGCATATGAACGATGCAAATCGTGGGAATCGGGGCTTCTCCGAGCTGGAATCCCCGCTAGCATGCCCGAACCTGAACAGGCAGCCCAACCTTCAGTATGGAGTCAGACCGATGCGTCACCTGCGCCCGATGCTTGCCCTGGTCGCGATCTCGGCGATTGCTGTTGCGTGCAGCACGCCCGCCTCGAGCTCTCCTGGAGCGAGTTCCGGCGGAGGCGGCGGGGCGAGTGCAGGGGCGAGCACCGGGGGTGGGGCGAGCGCGGCACCGAGCACCGGCGGAGGCGGAGGCGGAGGCGG
>JBDTQD010000026.1:0-20759 GCA_039932375.1 Chloroflexota bacterium
GACACCTTCATCAAGGCCTACCGCAAGCTCGACACCCTGACCGATGCCTCCTCGGCACGCGCATGGATCTATCGGATCGCAACCAACACCGCCATCGACGAGATGCGTCGCCGCCGCAACGTCGTGCGGATGAGCGATGACGAGCAGCGGCAGGTCGAGCAGCCCGATGGCGGCCCTGGTCCTGAGACCCAGGTGCTGAGCGGCCTGCTCGACGAGCGCATTGGCCGAGCGCTGCTGCACCTGAAGCCGAACCACCGCCAGTGCCTGATCCTGTCGGACGTCGAAGACATGAGCGCCCAGCAGATCGGCGAGGTGATGGAGATGACCAGCGGCGCGGTACGTGTCCTGCTGTGCCGCGCCCGGGGTGAGATGCGCCGCCTGCTGGCGGCGGAGGGACTGGTCCGATGAGCTTCCGCGGCAACCACGTCGACGAGCTGATCAGCGCATCGCTGACCGGCGACCTGACCAGTGCAGAACGCCTCGAGCTCGACGCCCACCTCGCGCGCTGCGAGACGTGCCGGGCGACGCTGGCCGCCTTCACGGCTGAGCGGCGGATCCTCGCCGGGCTGCCCAGCGCCGAACCGCCGCGCGACCTGTCAGCCCGGGTGCGGACGGGGATTGAGGCTGGTCGATTCCGCTCGGGTGGGTGGTGGCGCCGCCGGGGCATCGTTGCATCGCTGGCGACCGTGGCGACCGCCGCCCTCGCCGTCGTCGTCTTGAGCAAGCTCCAGTTCGGGCCGGTTGGACACGCGTCCGCCGCACCGCATCCATCCACCTCTTCCGCCCCCTCCAGCAGCGCCGTCGGGTCGGCGGCCCCCACCGTTGCCCCGACGCCGGGCAGCGTCTTCGCCCTTGGACCCGGCGAACTCGGCTACCTGTCGCTCAACGGGGCGCCGTTCCAAGCGTCGCGCCTCACATTCGTGAACGACGCCACCGGAGCCTCGCTCGACCTTGGCACTGTGTCCGGCCCGCCTCTCACGGCCTCCCTCTCGCCCGACGGTCAATGGCTCGCCTATATCACGCAGAAAGGCGAAAGCGGCGCTAACCAGGTCTCGGTGCTACATCTCATCGAAGGCAAAGTCACGGCGCTCGGCTGCTCGATGGCCGGCCCATTCATCGACCGCCTTGTCTGGTCACCGAGTCCCCCGCTCCTGCTGGGGTACACCTTGACGGCCGTGGACCTCGGCCCGAGTTCCGGGTGTGCTGCCAATGACGGGAAGCCGGGCACGACCGATCCATGGCTGTTCGACACCACGGGCACCTACCCTCCTTCCCGAGTCACTCGGCTCGCACCCAACGCGTACGCTGGCTCATTCCTCCCCGGTAGCGGCATCAACCTCATTGAGAGCAAGGCCGGCGCACAGCCGTCGACCGTCGTGACTTGCTGGTTCTGCGACGGACCGGTGAAGCAAACAATCGATGGGGTCTTTATCCCGGCGGTGTCGCCCGATGGAAACCGCGCGATCTTCTGGACCGGCACGATGGCGTCGAGCGGCGGCGGCTGGCAGTTCTCACTCGGTGGCATGCCGCAGCTCTCCCGCGATTTCAGGTCCGCCGGACCGGTGTCGCCGTGGGTCGGAACGCCACTCTTTTCCGACCTCACTCCAGTCGGTGGCGAGGCATTCGCATCGGGCAAATTCGCGTGGGGCCCGGATTCCGACCTGATCGCCTTCTGGGACGGCGCCTGGACTGGGGCGCCTCAAGGCGCAGATGGCACCTATCCCAGCCAGCAGGCCGTCTATGTCGGGCGGATCAGCACCGGCCTCCTGAGCAAGGCATCGCGCCTGCCACTGGCCCTACCGAAGGACGGATGGATCGTCGATGTGGCATTCGCGCCGGATGCCGCGAGCGTCGCCGTCACGATCGGGGTGCCGTCTGCAGGTATCGGGGATCCACCCTCCGCCTACCTCGAGATCGTGTCTCTGGCGAGTGGCGAGGCGCGAAAGATCGGTGGTGGGGCGGAACCGCCAGCGTGGGACGGGCCTGCCGTCTTCGGTCGCTGACGGCCACGAGCCGGGTGGCCGGCAGCATCGGGCTACACTCGGGCACATGAGCGAACGCCGTATCCTGGACGCTGATGAGCTGCGACGCGCCCTGACGCGGATCGCCCACGAGATCGTTGAGCGCAATGGCGGGACCGATGACCTGGTGCTGGTTGGGGTCCGCAGCCGCGGGGTCCCTTTGGCGCGACGGCTGGCCGGTCTGATCGAGCAGCACGAGGGGGTGAGCCTGCCGGTCGGGGCGCTGGACATCAGCTTCTACCGCGACGACCTGACCAAGGTCGCGCACGCACCGATCGTCAAGAAGACACAGGCGATGCCGGAGATCGCCGGGCGCACCGTCGTGCTCGTCGACGACGTGCTCTTCACCGGACGCACGGTCCGTGCGGCTCTCGACGCCCTGACCGATCATGGCCGCCCGCGGGCCGTGCGGCTGGCGGTGATCATCGACCGCGGCCATCGGGAGCTGCCGATCCGTCCGGACCACGTCGGCAAGAACCTGCCCACGTCGCGCGATGAGATCGTGCACGTGCGGGTCGTCGAGAACGACGAGGCGGATGAGGTCGTGATCGAACGGCCCGGGGTGACTGGGGACGAGCCCGCGGCTTGAGTGCCGACCTGGTTGGCCTTGCGACGGACGATCGTCCCTTCCACGGTCATCGAGCCGACCAAATTGGCCGAATGACGGGCAAGGACGGATATTCGTACTTCCAGGGGTCACAAGGCCGATCTGATCGGCATTTCGGCGGAGGAGTGGGCGGTCCGCACCTCCCTAGGCGACCTCGCCTCGCTCCCGGGCCTCCCAGTAGGCGCGCCAGCCTCCGAACGACGTGATCTCACGGTGGCCGCCAGTCATCTCCTCGGGGAAGAGGATGCCGTCAACCCATCGGCCATCTGAAAGCTCCACCGGCCCCCTGTAGAGGCCGGGCGGCTCGCCGGCCTCGACGCGTTCCCACACCTCATCGGGGAGCAGGTAGATCTCGCCGGGGACCGAGATGCCTCCTTCGACGACATGGAACATGCCGGGGTGCACGTCGCCGATCGAGAATATCCGGTACTGCGGTGCCGTGCGGAACTCGCCCAAGAACTCGGCGCCATCCAGGTTGCCGTGCAGCTTGAGGCCCCGCATCAGGGTCCCGTTCACGAAGAGCTCGACTGCCATAGGTCCTCCGCTGCGAAGGAGCGACCGGGCCCTCCGAAGGACCCGGCCGCAACTCAAACGGCTGGGACGCGGTCAGGCCGCGCGCTCCTCCTCGGTGGGTGGGGTCATCACCGCCCTCGCCAGGTCGGATGCCCCTACGCCCCCTTCGCGCCAGGCCACGATCCAGATCACGATGGCAGCAAACAGGTAGCCGAGGTACACCTCATTCGGTGCCCGGACGCTGAAGCCATTGGTGAACTGGAAGATCAGGCCCTGTGGATCGTGGATCAGCCCCACGGCCGCAAGGACCGCTGCCGCCACGCAATAGAAGATGGCGCGGGCGTAGTGCTTGTCGATGATGAAGACGGCGATCGCCCCCAACATCAAGCCGGCGAGAACGGCGCCCGAGCCGAGGATCGCCATGCCCTGGTACACGACGCCGTTTCCATTGAGAGCTGGCAGGATCGCCGCGGCGTTCGTGCCGGCGGCGGCCAGCGAGTTGTCCACCTGGGTCTGCGCCCACTGGGCGATGTTCGGCACGAGTGCCAGCACGATCGCCGGCGCATGGCGCGCCACCGAAGTCTGGAATGCCTGTGCGCCGATCACAAGGCCGATGAAGAGCAGGATCGGGAAGAGCGCCGCGCCCGGGATCACGGCCAGGAAGAAGCTGACCAACCCGGTGAAGCAGATGAGCGCGATCACGACGCCTGTGGCCAGCGAATAGCCGATCCGACCGCCGACCGCCTTCCAGCCGGGATGGCCGATGTACACGGCCGGCGGGAAGGGGCTGCCCAGGAACGAGCCGACGACCGCGCCGAGCCCATCGGCAAGGAGGATCGACCGCAGGCTGTAATTGTCGCCCGCTGCCGAGGCGCTCTCGACGTTATTCATCCCCTCGGTGAAGTTGTACACGCCCAGGGGTATTGCCGTCGCGAGCAGCGGAGCTGCGTTCGACAGGCCCGAGATCACCTCCGTCCCGAAGACCGGCACGTGGATGCCGAATTGCTTGAACGAGTCGCTCACCTGTTGGGGGTCGAGCCCGTGCCAGCCGAAGATGGCATACGACGCCCAGCCAAGCGCCGTGCCGACCACGATCGCCGCCAATCCGCCCGGAATCCCGAACGGCAGGCGAACGCCGGCGGTCCACGACAGCAGGATGATCGCGAAGGTGGCCAGTGCAATCCACGCGGCGGTGTACATCTGGAACGCGGCGGCCATGCTGATGAAGGCGATCGAGATGCCGGCCAGCGTGCCGAGCATCGCGGCTCGCGGGGTGTAGGCGCGAATGGTCGGGCCGATGAAGGCGCCGATCAGCACCACCACGCCGATGAAGAAGGCCCACGCCAGTCCTGCCTCGTAGGCCTGCATCACGTCTCCGGTCTTGATGACGACCGGCAGCATGATCACGAAGGTGACGAAGAAGTAATGCGGCACGCTCGGCCCATACGGCATTGCCGCGACCGTGTCGCGCCCCTCCTTCTTCGAGAGCCTGTAAGCGAGGTACGCATACCAGATGTTGCCGAGCGGCAGCGCGATGGCGAGCGCGGGCAGGATGCGGCCATAGACGATCGTGTCTGCCGGCAGCTTGATCACGAAGAGCATCAACCCGGACAGGACCAGAACGTTCAGCAGCACGTTGGTACCAAGCCCGAAGAAGGCGTTCCAGTCACCTGGGACCCAGAGCCTCGGCCGGTATTCGGCCTTGTCAGTCTCGGTGGTGTCAGTCATTGGTTCTCCCTATTCCTCCTTCCCCCATCGACGGGCAGCCGTTCGCCATCAGGGCGGATGACTGATCGACGGTCGCGGCATCGTTCCCTCCCGCGTCAGGCGGATGCGCCGGCCATAGCCGGCTTGCCGAGTGCCTCGAGGAAGGCGGCCGAATCGCTGACCCAGCCGAAAATGCCACCCTGTGCCTTGATCATCTCCAGCGCCACGCGCTGGAACTCGGGGAAGTAGGAGGCAACCGCGTCCGACAGGACGCAGACGTCGTAGCCGCGATCGTTTGCCTCGCGCACCGTGGTCTGCACGCAGACTTCCGTCGTCACCCCGCAGGCGATGATCCGCTCGATCCCCTTCTGCTTGAGGATCGTGTCCAGGTCGGTGGCGTAGAAGGCCCCCTTTCCTGGCTTGTCGACGACCGGCTCGCCCTCAATTGGGTAGACCTCCTCGACGATGTCGTGTCCGTGCGAGCCGCGCACCAGCAATCGGCCCATCGGTCCTTGGTCGCCGATGTGGATCGACGGCCTGCCGCGCTCGTACTTGGCGCGCGGCAGGTCGGAGAGATCGGCCCGGTGACCTTCGCGAGTGTGGATCACGAAGATGCCCGCCTCGCGGCTCGCCTTCAGGACGCGTTCTGCTGCTGGCAGCGCGGCAAGCAGGAACGAGGTGTCATTGCCGAGCGACTCGCCGAAGCCGCCGGGATACACGAAGTCGCGCTGGAAGTCGATCATCAGCAGCGCGGTCTTCTTGGGATCGAATTCGAACTCGTAGGGCTCTGCCTTCATGCTCAGCATAAGTGTCTGGAACCTCCTTCAACTTACCGATGAACTGACCGATGCCAGCGCCTCGTCTGCCACGATGCGCGTCCCCGACGTCCCCGTGAATGCCCGCTCCAGGCTGGACGGCGAGGTGATCAGCACCTCCGATCCGCCCTGCTCCAGGAATGTGATGGCCGCCTCGACCTTGGGGCCCATGCTTCCCTTCGGGAACTCGCCGTCGGCCAGGTAGCGACGTGCCTCGGTGACGGTCAGTCGATCCACGAAACGCTGGTCCGGCTGCCGGAAGTGGATGGCCACCTGCTCAACGCCGGTGGAGAGGACCAGCAGCGGGATCCCCAGGCTGCTCGCCAGCAGCGCGGAGGCCAGATCCTTGTCGATCACCGCCTCGACCCCCTCGTAGCCGGCCTCGGCCGTCTCGACGACGGGGATTCCGCCGCCGCCGGCGGCGATCACCACGAAGCCGGACTCGACCAGCGTCTTGATCTGCCGCGCCTCGACGATCCGCAGTGGATGCGGTGACGGGACGATGCGCCGGTACCCACGGCCGGAATCCTCGACCATCGCCCAGCCCTCCGCTTCGCGTTTGGCGGTCGCCTCTTCGGCCGTGTAGGACGGACCAATCGGCTTGGTCGGCTCGCGGAATGCGCGATCGTCCCGATCGACTACGACATGGGTCAGGATGCAGGCCACCCGGTCCGTGATGCCGCGCCTGCCCAGCTCGTTGAGGAGTGCGGTGCCCAGGATGTGGCCGATGCCGCCCTGCGAGTCGGCGACGCTCATGTCCAGCGACAGGCGCGGAATCCCCGACGACTCGCCGATCAGCTCGGACCGCAGCAGGATGAAGCCGACCTGCGGCCCGTTGCCATGCGTCACCACCACGCGCCAGCCGTCGGCGATCAGCGCGGCGATGTGCGCAGCGGTATCGGTCGCGTTCGCGAACTGCTCGGCGATCGACCCCTGCTGTCCGTCCAGGATCAGGGCGTTGCCACCAATGGCGATCACCACGCTGCGCTCCATCAGGCGGCTCCCCGGAGCTGCAGCTGCTCGGCGAGGCCCCGAAGCGCATCGGCGAAGCAGCTGAGCGGGGCCCGGGCGATGCCCGCGCCGATCTGCCCAACCCCCGGCAGCTTGTGGGCGATGCCGGTGTTGATCACGGGCTGAACGCCGCTTTCCACCACTCGCCGCGCGTCGATCCCGGTCGGCGTACCGGCGAAGCCAAGGGGCGGCAAGGCAAAGGCCGGGTTCCGCTCCAGGGTGATCCGGTACATTTCGCGCGTGAAGTTGAGTGCGTCGGCGGCAGTGCCCCCGACGAAGCGCACGATCGCCGGCGCGGCTGCCATGGCAAACCCGCCGATGCCGCAGGTCTCGGTGATGGCGCTATCGCCCAGGTCCGGATTCGCGTCCTCCGGACCGTAGCCGGGGAAGTAGAGCCCGTCGGGCACGCCGACCGGTGCGGTGAACCATGCGTCGCCGGTCCCCGACAGGCGGACGCCGAAGTCGACCCCGTTGCGGCTCATGGCGGTCACCACGCTCGAGCCCGGCACGCCGTGGGCAGCATCGAGGGTGGCCTTGCAGGCCGCCATCGACAGGTTCAGGAAGAAGTGGTCGTTGCCGCGCAGGAAGTCGAGCGCCGCGGTCGCCTCGTCGAGCGGCGAAGCGCGCACGATTGCCGGAGCCATGGCGCGCGTGAAGAGCGAGGTGGCCGCCACGTTGCGGTTGTGGCCTTCGTCGCCCATCTGCAGCGCCTGGGCGGTGAGGCTCTTGAGGTCGATCGGGCCGGTCATCGCCAGCGCACGGCTCAAAGTTGGCCCGAGCCCATCCCGGAACCAGGCGAGACGCGCCAGGACCGACTCGTCGTACGCACCGAAACGGAGCACCTTGCCGAGCCCCTCGTTCAGGGTAGCGAATGCACGCGTCGCGCCCGCCGTGTTCTCGACGATCACCACCGGCATGGAGGGCGAGACCACGCCGGCCATGGGGCCGACCGCGCCGTGGTGGTGGCATGCATCAAAGGCGATGGCGCCACTCTCGGCGAGGCGCTCCGCCTCGCCGGGGTCGGACGCCCAGCCCTCGAAGATCGCGGCGCCGATGATCGCGCCGCGCATCGGTCCGCACATGCGATTCCATCCGATCGGCGGCCCGGAATGCAGCAACATGCGACCGGTCAGGCCGAGGATGGCAGCGCCTGCCGGCTGCACGTCGACCAGGAACGGGCTCGCCCCCAGGAGTTCGTCAAGCGCCGTGCGATTGCCGGTCGCCACCTGCCGACCGATGGGATCATCCATGTCGTCCTCGAGGCGAGCCACCAGCAGTCCAAGCTCGCGGTCGGCGCCGGCCGGGGGCCGCCAGTCCAGGTTCAGCACCGTTCCGCCGGCTGCGGCGATCGGTTCGGCAAAGCCCGCCAGGCCGATGTTCAGCGCGTGGACGCCGTTCGGCAGCATCAGGCATGCACCTCGCGGAGCGCGGCTTGCTGCGCGACGAGCCCGGCGAGGCGAGCTGCCCGGGCATTGCTGGCGACGACGTGCACCCCGGCGTCGGTGAGGATCGCGTGCTGGCTCTCCAGGCCCTGCGGGTCGCCGGGCGTGCCGCACACCGACGCGATGAGTGCCAGGCCGCGGCCATCTTGCCTTGCTACCGCGCGAGCCGCTTCGATGGCGGGAGCCAGGGCCCCGGCAGGATCTGGGTGCGAGGCGTAGCCAAGGACGATGTCGAGCAGGATCACCGCGATCCGCGGGTCCGCCCCGGCCTCCTCGATCTTCTCGCTTCGCAGCCTGGGGTCGATCATCGGATGCGGACGGCCGACCGTGTACTCGTCGTCGCCCAGGTCGACGATGCGCTGATCGGCCGCTCGTTCGGCGCCCAGCACCTCCTTGAGCACGACCTTCGCCTCGCTGGCCAGCGATCCGCCCGAGTAGAGTCCCGCGATCAGGTCCTGCCCTCTGACGAGCCCGGCCGCCAGTAACGACGCGCCGCCCTCGGCAGCATCGGGTGGCAAGGCACCTACCGCAGCACCGATGCTGAGGCTTGCCGCGGCCAGGGCCGCCTCCTCGAAGGTTGTGGCCGGGCGTGCGCCGGCCGCTCGTATGGCATCGGCATCACCACCCAGGAAGTTGACGACCACCGGCTTGGACGCGGCCGATGCGGCGCCGAGCACCCGGGCGGCCACAGCGGGCGAAGGTGGCTTCGAAATGAGCACAACGACATCGGTCCCTTCGTCCGCGACCAGGCGCTCGAGCGCTGCCAGCATCATCACGCCACCGACCTCTTCATGCAGGTCGCGGCCACCGACGCCGATCGCCTGCGCGACGCCGGCACCGAATGCGTCGAGGAGGCAGGTGACCTGCTGAAGCCCCGTCCCGCTGGCGCCCACGAGTCCCACTCCGCCGCGCCGCACCGCATTCGCAAAGCCGAGCGGGATGCCATCGATGATGGCGGTCCCGCAATCGGGGCCCATCACCAGCAACTCCTTGGCCAGCCCGATCCGCTTCAGCTCGATCTCGTCCTCGACCGGGACGTTGTCGCTGAAGAGGAAGACGTGCATTCCTCGCTTGAGAGCCTTGAGGGCCTCGGCGGTCGCATACGGACCCGGCGTCGAGACAAGTGCCAAGTTGGCGTCCGGCAGCTCGGAAACCCCCTCGGCGATGGTAGTCGGGACGAGGCGCTGGCCCTCGCTCGGCACCTCGGCCGCGGTCCCGCGCATCAGGGTCGCGGCCCGCTCTAGCGCTGCATCCGCCGCGGCAGCGGCGTCCGCGGAGAGCGCGACGACCATGTCGTTTGGGCCTGCCGCAGGGTCCAGCCCTTCGTCGAGGCCGGCCTCGGCGATAATCGCCAGGTTGGCGGGCGTCGCCATCACAAGGCCGGCGCGCGTCACGCCCGGAAGACGCTCGATCTCGGCAGCGATGCGCATCAGCTCAACCGAGTCGCGATACGCGTTCCGAAAGACGCGCTGGCGAACGACGCTCATGCGGCGACGGCTGGTTCAGTGGCGCAGGCACGCAGCCGGCGGGCAAGTCCGCGTGCGTCGAGCTGGATCCCAACGAGAAGGCCGACCAGGAGATCTGAGCCGGACGAGGCACCCCAGGTGAGCGTCTCGATGACGGCAGCCTTCATCTCGGCTGCGTCCGCGTTCATCACCCCCACTGCCGCGCGATGGACCCGCTCCGCGAATTCCAGCCGGCCAGCGTGCGTCAGGAGGGTCTCTGCCAACGACGTGGTCATTCCGCTGGCATTTCGCGCAACCCCGGCAGCAAAGGGGCGAGCCAGGATGTGGTCGGTGACGGCCAAGCCGGCTGCCAGGCCGACAAGGAGGTCATCGCCCGAAGGCGTGGCGCCGGGCCCCAGCCCGATCAACGGAGAGGCGGCCGAGACGGCGCGCTCCATCCTGCGAGCCCGCAGCGCCTCGACGACGCCGACCAGGCTCGCGGCTGCCGCTCGGCCCAGCGAGCCGACGGGCGCCTCCCCGCCCGCGAGACCGCCCAGCAGGGACCCGAGGCCGATTCGGGGGGCGTGATCGGCAGCAGAGCGAAGGGCTCTCCGGGCCCGCGCCGCGCGTGTGCCCGTCGCCAGGTGGCCGACCACCGGCATGGCTGGTGACCAGCCGACAGCACCTGACAGGTGCACCACCAGTGACGCAGCCGGAATTCGCAGCGTCTCGCCGTCACACTTGACGGTCATCCCCCTCGCAAGCCCAAACTGGTTGAGCGCGAGGGGGGGGACGATCAGGATGCCGTTCGGCAAGCCGCCCACCGACTCGTGGGCGATGGTCAGAAGGCCTCCCCCCCATCGGACATTGACGGCGGACCTATGGATGCTCTCGATGACGCCGTCGCGCTCGAGCACTCGCAGATCGACGGCGACCGCATTGCTGATCCGGGTGGCGGCGAAGCGGCGTATCGGGAACGCACCCGTCGCGCTACCGGTCATTGGCGACCCATCATCAACCGGGAATGCTAGGGTCGCGGCGCACATCCAGTCACTGGCAATCTCTGCTACTCAGAGAGGGATGGCGTGTAAGAATATGACAACCGATGCGCGACGCCATCAGCCTCAGCCGAGCCCTCGAGCTTCCTCCCTTGCGGCATGCCCGGCTGCTCGCCGGGGAGGCGGGCCTCGAGCGTCCGGTGCGGCACGTCAACGTCATGGAGGTCCCGGACATCCTGCCATGGGTCCGACCTGATGAGCTGCTGCTGACGACCGCCTATCCGCTTCGCGACGATCGCGCGGCACTGACCACGTTGGTCCCCGAGCTGGCTGCCCGAGGACTCGCCGCAATCGCGATCAAGCCGGACCGCTACCTCGGTGAGATCCCGCCGGCGATGCTGCTCGCCGCCGAGTCATGCAGCTTCCCGTTAATCGAGCTGCCCCCTGAGAGCAGCTTCAATGAGATCATCAGCTCGGTCCTGTCGCTGATCCTCAATGAGCAGTCGCTGCGGCTCCAGCGTGCCGCCGAGATCCATGATCGTTTTACCCGGATCGTGCTCGGCGGCGGCGGTCTGCGCGAGATCGCCATGACACTTGGCGAGTTGATCGAGCGACAGGTGTTGATCGTCGACCAGCACGGCGAGGTGCTGACTGCCTCGGGCGAGTCGGTTGTCGTGCAGTTGCCCATCGCCGAGGCTCCGAGCGCGGAGGACGGCAGCCCAACGGCGATCAGCGTCGGCGACAAGCCAGGCACGATGCAACCGGTCATGGTCGACGGCCAGCCGTACGGCGCCATCGTGGCGCTGGCGGCGCTCGATGCGCTGAGCCCGGACGACCTCGAAGCTCTGCAGTTCGCAGCCACCGTCGCGGCGCTGCGCCAGGTGCAGGCGCGAGCCCTGGTCGAGGACGACCGTCGTTTCCAGGCCGTCTGCCTCGAGGAGCTGGTAAGCGGCCACCTCACCGACCGAAGCGTTCTGTCGGAGCGCGCGGCGGCGTTTGGCTGGGATCTTTCGCTGCCGCGTGCCGTGCTGTTGGCGCAGGCCGAGTCCGGGACGGCTGGCGACGCCGAAACGGTTCGCTCGATCGCCGATGCGGCCCGCAGTGCACTCGGGCCAACCGCCATCGTCTGGGAACGCAGCACGCAGGCGGCCGCCCTGCTCGCGCCTCGCCATGCGAGTCCTGCAGCACTGGACGAGGCCGCTGCGGGTCTCCGACGAGAGGCAGGGCGACGCCTCCCCTCAACCCAGATAAGCGTCGGCATCGGGCGGCTCCGTTCCGACCCGCTCCTGCTCCGCGAGAGCCACGCGGAGGCGCGCCGCGCGCTGGAGGTGGGCCGCTGGCGGAGCCCGGGCGAGGTGGTCATCTTCGAGCGGATGGGCCTGGACCGATTGCTTGCGAGCTGTTCGGACTTGGAGTTATCCGCCTTCCGCGAGACGATGATTGCCCCCCTGATCGCGTACGACGTGAAGCATCGGTCGAACCTGATCGACACGCTCGAGGCGTACGTGGCAACCCGCAACGCCGCCGAGGCAGCTCGTCGCCTGTACGTGCACTACAACACCGTGCGCAGCCGGCTGGCACGGATCGAGGAGCTGATGGGCCCCTTCCTGGCCGATAGCGAACGTCTGACGGCCCTGGCCGTGGCGCTCCACATCCATCGCCGCGGACACTGATGGGCGACGGCCTGGCTATACTGTCCGAAACCCTTTAAGGACGGTCCAGAGAGGCCGGCAAGGAGCGAATCGGATGCTCGACATCGCGGATAGCCACACCCCCCGCCATCGGCCTTCTGCCGGTGGCGTCATTGTGTCCCTCCCGCATGCCGGCTCGCCTCTGTCGACACGGTGGCCTCACCGCCATCTGCTGGACGTCGATCAGCTGACCCGACCAGAGCTGGAGCACTGCCTCAACCTGGCAGTCGAGATGCGCGAGCGGCGAACGCGCCACGAGACGCTCGACCTGCTGCGAGGCGAAGTGGTGGGGCTGGCGTTCTGCGAGCCGTCGACCCGGACCCGGGTCAGCTTTGAGCTGGCGGCCGAGGCGCTGGGCGCGCAGGTGGTAGAGCTGCCGATCGACGTCAGCAGCGTGACGAAGGGAGAGTCGCTGGTCGATACGCTGCGCACGCTCGAGCGGACCGGAGTGACGACCGTCATCCTGCGGCACGCCATGAGCGGGGCTCCCTACCTGGCCGCCCGAAGCGTGCCTGTCCGAATCGTGAATGCCGGCGACGGGTCGCATGCGCACCCTACTCAGGCCCTGCTGGACGCCCTGACCCTGCGCGATGCCCTCGGCACGCTCGACGGCAAGAAGATCGCCATCGTCGGGGACATCGGTCATTCGCGCGTCGCGCGCTCGAACATGCACACGCTCACGGCATTGGGCGCCCACGTCTGGCTCTCAGGCCCTCCTGCCTGGGTGTGCGGGTTCGAGAGCTGGCCCGGCGTGCAGGTTGCGGATCGGCTGGAGGATGCCCTGGCCGATGCCGATGCGGTGATGGCCCTGCGAATCCAGCTCGAGCGTGAGGCCGGGGGCGGGGTCCCGTCCCTGCGCGAGTACACGGCCCGGTGGGGCCTCGACGCGGATCGCCTGGCGGTTGCGCAGACCGGCGCGCCGGTTCTCCATCCCGGACCGACCAACGAGGGGGTGGAGATCACCGCCGATCTGGCGGCCAGTGAGCGGAGCCTCATCGGCGCCCAGGTGGTGAACGGCGTCGCGATGCGGATGGCGGTGCTGGCGCTCCTCGCCACATGACCTCCTTCGGGTCGCTCAGCGACCCGCCCGCGACGTTCGTGCTGACGGGGGCACGCATCATCGATCCGTCCGCCGGGGACGATCGCGTCGGCGACCTGGCCGTGGTCGAAGGCATGTTGGTGGATCCCGCCACGGCTCCCCCGGAGGCTCCCCGCCTCAACGGGACCGGCCTCGTCGCGGCCCCGGGCCTGTGCGACATGCACGTGCACCTCCGCGAGCCTGGCATGGAGCGGGCAGAGTCGATCGAGAGCGGCGCGCGGGCCGCTGCGCACGGCGGCTTCACCACTGTGTGCGCCATGCCGAATACCGATCCGCCGCTCGACGAGCCGGCACGCGTGGCGATGGTGCTGGATCGGGCGCGCGGGCGCGCCTGCCGGGTACGGGTCCTCGCTGCTGCCACCCGGGGGCGCGAAGGGGAGCGAATCACCGAGATCGGCGAGCTGGCGGGGATGGGGATCGTCGGCGTCAGCGACGACGGGGCAGCAATCGCATCCGGCCGCGTGGCACGCAGCCTGCTCGCCTACCTGGCGCCGCTGGGATTGCCCCTGATCGAGCACGCCGAGGATGCCGCCCTGTCGTCTGGCACGGTGATGCGCGGTGGAGCGATCGCCACCCGTCTGGGCCTTGCCGGCTGGCCGCCAAGCGCGGAGCTGTCAATCGTCGAGCGCGACATCGCCCTGGCCGAGGAGACAGGCGGCTGGGTCCATTTCACGCACCTGTCCACGGCGGGCGCGCTCGATGCGATTCGTCGCGCGAAGGATCGCGGCGTCCGGGTCACCTGCGACGTCACGCCGCACCACCTGGCCCTGACCGATGCCTGGGTTGCCGGATCGCGGCAGTTCGCCTGGGAGGAGCCGAGCGGCGTCGCCGCCGACCCGTTTGGGGAACCGCTCGACGCGTCGCTCGCCTACGACGCGAACTGTCGGGTCAATCCGCCACTCGCCTCGCGTGCCGATGCCCTCGCGCTCCTGGCCGGCGTCGCCGACGGCGCGGTGGACGCCATTGCCACCGACCACGCGCCGCATCCCCGCGAACGCAAGGGGGTCGAGTTCGGCGCCGCGGCGCCTGGAATGATCGGGCTCGAAACGGCCCTATCGCTTGGCCTCTCTGCAGTCGAGGCTGGCGCACTGGAGCTCACTCGCCTGATCGCCGCCTTGAGCAGCGGACCCGCGAGCCTCATCGGGGAAGCACGGTCACTCCAAGTCGGTGCCGCCGCCGACCTGGTCGTCTTCGACCCCGCCGCCCGGTGGCGCGTGGACGAGCCAAACGTGGCCTCGCTCTCACGGAACACTCCCCTGCTCGGCATGGAGCTGCCCGGCGTGGTGCGGCTGACCCTGTCAGACGGGCGAATCACGTATCGGGATGGTCTCGAGGGAATCGGCTGAGCACTCACGCTCGCGGCAGCGATCGCGTGCCGGATGTGGGACCATGCGCACCGCCGCATTCCCCAGGTCGCGGACCACCCCGGCAGCGAGCGATGGATGTCGATCCGAACCAACGAGGAACTCGATCCGAATGAAGGACCCGGCTTCGGTTGCTTCATCTGGCAGGCAATCCTGTTCGCCGGCATCCTATTCCTCATCCCGATTGGCCTCTTCACCCTCAACTGGTCGGTGTGGGTGCTGGTCGTGCTGCTGTGCATCGACATGTTCCTGCTCTTCTTCGTGAGCATGACCAGCGTCTTCCTGCTCCGGGTCTTCTTCGCCGATCGGCGTCGCGGTCGCGGTCGCGGTCGCAGCTTGGGAGCTGCCCATCCGCCGACCCGCGTCATCACCAGCGAGCCGCAAACCGGGGCGGAGGGTGAGAAGCCAAACGACCGAGGGGAGGCGACGTAATGCCGCTGATGGTCACGTTCTTCAACGTGCGCAAGGGCCGCGACGCCATCTTCAAACGCGGCATGCGCCACTTCTTTCCCAAGACCGCGCGACGCTACGAGGCTGAGTACGGGATCCGCTTCATCGGCTGGTTCAACGTGACCGAGGGGTCAGAATGGAACAACGTCCTGATCATCGACCTGCCGAACTACGCGGTCCTCGACCGCCTGTATGCCGATCCATCGGCGGCAGGGCTCGGCCATCGGGTGGCGGAGTCGATCTTCGACAAGAAGCACATCATCTTCCTGCGTGAGCGAATGGGACCCGACCTCGTGTTCAAGCCGTGAGCGCGCCGCGCATCACGGCTCTGCGCGAGCTTGCCGATGAGGCTGAGCTCGAGCGACGCGACTTCGTATACGAGGCGACCGAGCAGCTGCGCCGATTCCTGGACTCCAACCGCGAGCGGCTGCGGGAGATCGGTCCGATCAAGCTGGTCGACGACGAGCAGGACTACCTCCTCTTCGATCCTATCGACGAGACCTGGACGACTCGCCTCACCTACCAGGATCCGGCCGACAGCGAGTGGTACGACGAGGAGCAGACGGTCGCAGCGGTGAGCGAGGTGGTCGAGCTCTATAACCTGGGCGACATCCTCTCCTGGTTTGTCCAGGCGGCCCGCGACCCGCTCAACCATCTCATCCCCGCCGACAAGCTGGCCGCGCACGAGGAGATCGCCGAGGAGGCGCGCGACGAGGATTGGCAGGCCGGCCTGCCGTCGACCCAGCAGGAGACCATCGCCGCGCAGCGCCTCTGGCAGTTGGCGGATGCGTATCGGACCCAGATCGGCGACCAGCAGAAGCAGGTGCTGCGCGAGTTCGCCGCCAACGCCGAGGAGGTGCTGCACCGCACCGGAGACCTGCTGCTGCTCGACGAAGAGACCGACACGCTGCTGCTGCGCTCCGACGGCCGGTTCGAGACGAGCCTCGACCTCTCCGACATGCCGAACGGGACGGCGCTCACCGAGGAGCCGCACCGCGTCGGGCTGACCGTCACCGACGCCCGAACCATCGCCGACGTGTACGACCCGACCGACGTCCTGCAGTGGGTCACCGATGCGCTCTCCGAACGCTACCCGGCGGTCGACTTCACCGCCGTCTACGAATAGGTCGATGGAGCCGCTCTCGGTCGCCGCGCGCTCAAAGGCATTGCCGATTGGCGCAGAGCTGGCGGAGGCCAGCATCGAGCAGCTGTTCGAGGCGGCCGGCGCAATGCGGCACGGCCACTTCCTGCTCAAGAGCGGACGCCATTCGGACCTCTACCTGGAGAAGTTCGCTGTGCTCCAGTACCCGGCCCTCTGCGTCGAGATCGGGCGCCGCCTGGCCGAGCGGGTGATCGATCGCGACCCGACCCTGGTGGTCGGCCCCACCACCGGTGGCGCGCTGCTCGCGTTCGAGACGGCCCGGCAGTTGGAGGCGACGCTCGGCCGAACGGTGCGCGGCGTCTTCGCCGAGCCGATGGAGCGCGGGGCGCGTGCCCTGCGCCGCGGCTGGCCGGTCAGCGAGGCCGATCGGGTAGTGCTGGTCGACGACATCCTGACCACCGGCGCCTCCCTGGTGGAGACGGTCAGTGCGGTGCGGGCAGCCGGTGCCGCCCCACTGATGGCCGCAGTCATCGTGGACCGCTCGAGCGGTCCGGTCGAGGTCGGCTGCTCGATCCTGCCGCTGGGCCGCATCGAGATCGGCTCGTGGCCGGCCGACGAATGCCCCCAGTGCGCGCGCGGCGAGCCGTTTGTGAAGCCTGGCAGCAGCCCTCCGAGCTGAGCGTCAGCGGGCTCCGGGCTCCTGCCAGTTGACCTGCGTGATCCGCGCCGGCGGGTACTCGCCATCGAGTGGCACGATCCCCTCCTCCGCCTCGAGCGGGATGCCGATCGGCGCCACAAAGTAGCGGCCCGCCAGGCGGCGTGCCTCGGGGTCGACGGCGAAGCCCGCCTTGGCCCGATGGAAGGTCACGGTCAGGTCAGCGACCACCACCGGGTCCGAACGACTGCCATCGGTCAGGTCGATGCGGGTTGGCGTGTCGACCGCCAACACCCGGCACGGCCGACCGGCAGCGCGGGCGTGGGTGACGATTGCGTTGAGCAGGTCGATGGCGCTGGAGATCGGCTCGCGCACCTGCCCGGCTGCGCCGCTGCCGAGGAGCGCGTCGATCAGCAGGCCGGCCGGGGAGAGGCGGGAGCGCAGCTGGAGCAGCAGCTCCGGCGTCGGCGCCACGAAGAGCGAGAGCGATCCCGCCGAGGCCATCGCCTGCAGCACCGTCCAGTTGTGCGCTGCCGCCACGCCGCCGATCCGTGCCGGGTCGCCGACCAACACCGCCGTGACTGCCCGCCCGGCAGCGGCCAGGCGACGCGCCACGACGAAGCCATCTCCGCCGTTGTTGCCCGGACCGCAGAGGACAACCGTGAGCGATGGCGGGGCGAGCGGACCGCCAGGCCCCGTGGCCGGCTCGGCGATGCTCGCCAGCTCAGCCAGCGCCAGCTCGGCAACCGCTGCACCGGCGCTCTCCATCAGCGCGTCGGGGGAGAGGCCAAGCCGTTGCGCGCCCTCGTCGATGCGCGCCATCTCGTCCCCGCCGATCAGGACCGTCACCTCACGCACCGGCCGGGCGGCCGGATCGGTCATGGCAAAGTCTTGAGGTACGCGACGACGGCGGCGATCTGCTCCGCGGTCAGGTTGGTCGGCGGCTTGCCGAAGGCGGGCATCGGGGCGCGGTTGATGCCGGTCACGGCGGGGTCTGTGCCCGCGATCCACAGGTTCGCCCAGTCTGTGGGGTGATCGATGCCGAGCTGCTTGAGGTTGGCCGAGATCGGCCCGTTCTTCACGCCGTGCAGGCTGGGGAAGGCTCCCTGGCCGGCGAGGTCCGGACCATGGCATGCCTGGCAGCCGGCAGCCTTGATGATGGCGATCGCGTTGGGACCGCCGCCGCTCCCCGACGGCGCCGGGGTGGCGCCGATCGGCGGGTTCTCGCCGCTGAGGTTCGTCGCGAAGAGGACCGCCCCAGCCAGAAACATGGTGGCGGTCAGGCCGACCGCCCAACCGGGGATGCCCCGGGTGCGCGACTCGATCGGGGTGCGAACCGTCATCGGGCTCAGCGCGCCGCCGGCAGGGGCGCACCCTCGCCGATGACCGCGTAGTCGGCGGGGCGTGCGCTGGTGTACATCAGGAAGACGTTCAAGGTGGCGATCGTCGCCGCGAGACCGGAGAGGCCGATTCCGGCCCCCAGCACGAGCCGGAACCAGAAGAGGAACCCGGCGATTTGCTGCGCGGAAGCCCCGCCCGCCAGCAGCGACCCATGCACGATCCCGCCAGCGATCAGCGCCAGGCCGGCAAGCCCGGCGCCCGCAAAGGCTGCCCACAGCGTCAGCTCGGTCAGAATGCTGTCTCCCCAATCGCGCCGCAGGATGCGCGGGAAGGCATGATCGGCCAGCGCCAGGAAGGCGAGGGTGGCGGTGCCGAAGAGGGCGAAGAGCCGCACCCCAGTTGCCCATTCCGTGCTCCCGACCAGCGCTCGCACCGACCCCAGCGAGCCGATCGCCTCGAGCATCGTGGTCGCCGCCAGGAAGGTGAGCGCCACCATCGCGAACGGCACCGTGCCCGGCGACAGGACGAGGGTCCAGCGCCCGGCCATCGTGAGCAGCAGGTTGGCGACCACCAGGAAGGCGGGCACCACGAGCAGGAAGGTCGCCACGTTGCCGAGCTCGGTGATGACGAACGGGACCGAGACGTCAATCAGTGAGGCGAGCGGAGCTAGTGTGCTGAGCGTCAACCACAGGAGCCAGCCGAGCATGGCCAGGCCCCACGAGTAGAGCGGATTGCCCGTCGCCCGCGGGATCAGGTAGTAGAGCGTGCCGATGGCGACGCCACTCACGCACAGCGTCTCCAACGCGCGGCCGTAGAACACGGTCGCCAGCGCAACACCTGTCGCCGACATATGGAACAACGGCACCAGGCTCATCAAGCCGTAGAGGCCCATGAGGGCGAGCAGGGCGACGCCGAAGTACCAGATGCTGACATAGGCGACCTGCCCGGCTGCCGCCATGACCGTCCGCCAGAAGGAGCCGTTGGCCAGGATCAGGGCACCCACCAAGATGCCGTCGATCGGCATTGGGAACTCGGTCAGGGCGCCGGTGGCGGCCCGCTGGGGGACGTAGAGGATCGCGAGGCCGGCCAACAGGCCGATGTTCCACAGCCCAACCGAACCGCTCGCCATGGCCTCATCGACCAGTCGATGGCCGAGCAGCCGTGGCGTGATGAAGAAGATGGCCCCCAGCCCGGCGTTGCCGAGCCAGCCATAGAAGAGCGAATTCCAGAAGCCGGAGCTGACCGTGGCGGGGTTCAGTACGAACCTGAGCGGACCACTGAACGACGGAATGTCGAGGGTGAGGCTCAGCTGGCTCGGGAAGAGCTGCATCGCGACCCACAGCAGGCCGACGCCGGACGCGATCAGGAACCAGACCAGCGCGGCGACCAGGAACATCGTGGCGGCGTTGTCCGGCTCGTTGGGAATGAGCGAGCGACGAACCTTCGGCGGCTGATCGTAGGGTCGCAGCTTCTTGGGGTTCACGGCCATCGGCGTGCGCAGCCTCGCATCGGTCGGGACGGGTCGCGACGGCGCGAACCCGGCGGCATTGTAGCCGACGCCACCCTCCTCAGACGCCCGCAATGATTGACCGACGCCGGCTCTGGCAAGTAGCATGGCGGCGCGGGGTGGAGCAGTGGTAGCTCGTCGGGCTCATAACCCGAAGGTCGTCGGTTCGAATCCGTCCCCCGCAACCACAGTCACCCAGATACGAACGCCGCCTCCCGCCAGGCGGCGTTCGCCTTTCCGCCGAGGTGTCAGCGCCCCAGCTTCATGCGTGCCTTGGCGTTGGCATTGGCAATCGAGCGCACGGTCAGCAGGAAGACGATCGCGACCAGCATCGCAAGCGCGGCGATGCGGGTGGCATCGATCGCCGGCTCCCACGCAACCTGGCCGTCGCGAACGATCCAGGCACCGACCGGCGTCGCCCTCACCCCGAAACCGCCTCCCGCGTTGTTCTCGGCATCGCCACCGCCGCCACCGCCGCCCATCACCTTTGCCGCGGGGATCACGAGGATCCCGTCGCGCTCGATCGGTTCGCCGTAGACGGACTTGACGGTCATCACATCGCGGGCGCCGGACAGCATCTCGTCAACGTTCATCGGTCTCTCCTTGTGGTGGCCAGGCTCCAGTCTAGGCCGGGCGCGCTAGGTGGCCCGATGGGCCCCTGGTTCCATCTCGACGATGGCGTGATGGATCCCATAGTGGTCCAGCAGGGCAAGGTACGGATCGGGATCAAAGGCCTCGGGCGCGTGGACCCCGCTCCCCGACCATGCGCCGGTGGCGAGCAGCTCCATCGCGATCACCGGGTTAAAGCCGGTCTGCCAGCCGACCACCTGCGATCCGGTCGCGCGGAGTGTCTCGGCGGCATCGGCCATCTGGAACAGGAACACCTCGCGCGGCTTTCCATCCTTCTGACCGATGACCCACGTCCCGACGATGGCACGGCCGACCATCTTGTCGCCCATGGTGATCGGGTCGGGGACCACCGCCGCCACCA
>JBDTQD010000027.1:0-20704 GCA_039932375.1 Chloroflexota bacterium
GGAGTAGGCGAGCGCCAGGAGGGCGATCCGCCACCATCGGTCCAGGGCGGGCAGGGCGATCGGGCCGAGAAGGCCGAGCGGCAGGAGCAGCCCGATGTTGCCGAGGGCGTTCCGCATCCAGAACCACGAGCCGAGGTTGCGCAGATAGATCGCGATCGTGTGGAACGGGATCCCGTTGTCGTCGACCACCTGGCCGGGGAATGGGTGTGCTGGCTGGAGGGTGAGGAGCAGGCCACCTGCCAGCCAGGCGATCAGGGCCAGGGTGGCGAGGAGGCGCATGTCGGGCTACCTTCGCACGGATTGCGAGTCGGGGCTGCGCTAGAATCGGACGCGGCCTCGGATCTGCAGATCGGCGAGGCCGTTTGAGCGCCCGAACACTCGACAGGAGCCGCTGCCCTGGACCTCTCCGGCGTCCTCTTCGTCCTGCTCGCCGTCGGTGTCATCGGCGCCGGACTGCTGGTCGTCACGCTGCGCAATATCATCCACAGCGCCGTCGCGATGATGGTCTGCTTCGGCTCGCTGGCCGGGATGTACGCGCTCCTGGGAGCCCCGATCGTGGCGGCCGCGCAGGTGCTCATCTACCTGGGTGCCATCAGCGTCCTGATCCTGTTCGCCATCATGCTGACCCAGGCCGGCGACGCGAACCTGCCCTCGCCGTTCCATCGTCAGGTGTGGCTGGCGGTCATCGCGTCCGTGGTGGTGGTCGGGCTGATCGGCTGGGCCGTGACGGCGACCGATTGGGGAAACGCCACGCTGGTCATCGCCGTCAATGTGAGCGCCCTGGCCAAGGCGCTCTTCACCGATTACGCGCTCCCGTTCGAGATACTTAGCCTGCTCCTGCTGGCCGCCATCATCGGCGCCATCTACCTCGCCCGGCGGCCTGAAGACGACGAGAAGGCGAACAGCTGATGGGCCTGCAGTCGTACCTGATCGTCTCGGCCATCCTCTTCGGGATCGGCATGTTCGGCTTCCTGGCCCGCCGCAACGCGATCCTGATGCTGATCAGCATCGAGCTGATGCTGAACGCGGTGAACCTGTCGCTGATCGCCTTCAACGCCTACGCCTATTACGCGTCGAACGACGCGGGCGCGATCTTCGCGCTGCTGGTGATGGCGGTCGCGGCGGCGGAGGCGACGGTCGGGCTGGCGCTGGTGATCGCCATCATCCGCACCCGCCAGACCCCAGAGGTCGACGAGTACTCGGACCTGAAGGAATAGGCCGATGACGATCGAGACCCTGATCGCGCTCATCCCCGCGCTGCCGCTGATCGGCTTCCTCTTCGCCGTCCTGGTCGGCCCGCGGATCGACCGCATGCCGTCCCACGGCCACGACGCGCATGGCGCGGTGCACGCCGACGACCACGCCGGGCACTCCGGCCACGGCGGGGAGGCGCACGACACGCATGCCGAGGTCGACGAGTCGATTTTCCGCCCGATCCCAACCGAGGATGAGCAGGCCGCCACCTCGCCGCACGCCGGGCACGCCGACGATCTGGCCAACGCCAGTGGCGCCGATGGGGTTATCCCCGAGGACCTGAACGACGGACTCGGCCAGACCGGGCACGTGGTCGAGGGAGCGCCCCGGCCCGTCTACCGCTCCTGGTGGGTGCCGACCCTGCTGGTTGGGCTTACCTGGATATTCAGCATGCTCGTCTTCGCGAGCGTCGTGTTCGGCGGGCACACGTACCACGTTTCGCTGTACGAGTGGATCGGGTCGGGCTCGTTCCACATCCAGATCGCGTTCCTGGTCGACGGCCTGACCGCGATGCTGCTGCTGGTCGTCAGCACGGTCGGGCTGCTGGTCCACGTCTACTCGATCGGCTACATGGACGGCGACCGAGGGATGTGGCGCTTCTTCGCCTACCTGAACCTCTTCATGTTCAGCATGCTGCTGCTGATCCTGGGCGACAACTTCCTGATGCTGTACGTCGGCTGGGAGGCGGTCGGCCTGTGCAGCTACGCGCTCATCGGCTTCTGGTACAAGAAGCCATCGGCTTCAGGAGCCGCCAAGAAGGCGTTCGTCGTCAACCGGGTCGGCGACTTCGGTTTTGGGCTCGGGATCATGATGATCTGGACCCTGCTCGGCACGCTGGACTTCGACAAGGTCTTCGCGACCATCGGAACCCTGGATCCAGCCGCGATCACGGTGATCGCGCTTCTCCTCTTGGCCGGCGCGGTCGGCAAGAGCGCCCAGTTCCCGCTCCACGTCTGGCTCCCCGACGCGATGGAGGGGCCGACACCGGTCAGCGCCCTGATCCACGCGGCCACCATGGTCAACGCCGGCGTCTACATGGTCGCCCGCGCCAACCCGATCTTCGCCCACAGCCCCACCGCCATGTGGGTGGTCGCCAGCATCGGCGCCTTCACCGCCATCTTCGCGGCCGCCATCGCGCTGACACAGAACGACATCAAGAAGGTGCTCGCCTACTCGACGGTGAGCCAGCTCGCCTACATGTTCTTGGCCCTGGGAATCGGTGCCTGGGTGGCTGCCATCTTCCACCTGGTCAGCCACGGTTTCTTCAAGGGACTCCTGTTCATGGGCTCCGGCTCGGTGATCCACGGCGCCTCAGGCGAGCAGGACATGCGCTTCATGGGCGCGCTGCGCGAGCGGATGAAGTGGACGTATTGGACCATGGTGGTCGGCTCCCTCGCACTCGCCGGCATCCCGATCTTCGCTGGCTTCTTCAGCAAGGACGAGATCCTGGGCGAGGCGTTCGGGCGCGGCTACTACCTGTTCTGGGCGGTCGGCCTGCTGGTCGCCTTCATGACGGCCTTCTACACCTTCCGGATGGTCTACCTGACCTTCCATGGCCGATGGCGCGGCCCCGCCGACGCCTGGCACCACGTCCACGAGTCGGCGCCAACCATGGTGGTGCCGCTGGTCATCCTGGCCGTGCCAACCGTCCTGGCTGGACTCCTGCTGGGCCTGCCGCCGGAGGGCGGCGTGATCCACGGCTGGCTGGACAAGGTCTTCCAGGGCGCGGGGGAGATGGGCGTCGGGATCCTGCCTGGGTCGCTGGCGGCGGGTGGCCACGCGGCGTTCAGCTTCTTCGGCATCGGCGGGATGCTGCTCCTGGCCGGCGCAGCGGTCGGTAGCGCCGGCATCTGGCTCGCGTACCGGTGGTACGTGCTCCATCCCGAGGCGCCGGCGCGCTTCGTGGAACGCATCCCCTTCGGGCTCGGCCCCGGCATGTATGCGGCCAGTGTGAACAAGTACTACGTGGATGACCTCTACGGCCTGGTCTGGGCGCGTGGCGGCGTGCTGCTCGGCAACGCCCTGTGGTGGTTCGACGCCAAGGTGATCGACGGCGCAGTCAACGGGGCCGGCTGGCTCGCCCAGCGCTACGGCGGCCTGCTGCGGCGCACCCAGACCGGCCACGTCCAGAACTATGCGCTTGGCATGGCCGCCGGCCTGGTGGTGGTGCTGGTCGCCTACCTGGTCTTCCATCCATGACCGGCTGGCCGATCCTGAGCCTCGTCGTCTTCACGCCCCTGATCGGGGTGCTCGTCATCTTGTTCGTGCCGTCCGGCAACCACCGAGCCATTCGTGGGATCGCGGTCATCGCGGCCCTCGCCAGCCTCGTCTTCAGCCTGCGCCTCCTCGGCTACCAGAGCTCCGGCACGGAGTTCCAGTACCGGGAGGACATCTCCTGGATTGCGGCCTTCGGGATGCGCTACACGCTCGGCGTCGACGGGCTGTCGGTGGTGCTGGTGCTGCTCACCACGGTGCTCAGCGTGGTCAGCATCTTCTACTCCTTCGACCCGATCCAGACCCGGGTCAAGGAGTACTACGCCACCATGCTGCTGCTGATGGTCGGCATGCTGGGCGTGTTCGTCAGTCTCGACCTGTTCCTCTTCTACGTCTTCTGGGAACTCAGCCTGATTCCGATGTACCTGATCATCGGCATCTGGGGCGGGCCGCGACGGATCTACGCCACCGTCAAGTTCGTGATCTACACGCTGGTCGGCTCGCTGCTGATGCTGGTCGCCATCCTGGCCGTGGCAATCGCCCACGCCTCTGCCGGCAACGCCTTCACCTTCAGCTACGAGACGCTCCGCGGCTTCGGCTACGCCGACAACTTGCAGGCGCTCGCGTTCATCGCCTTCTTCCTGGCCTTCGCCATCAAGGTGCCGATGTGGCCGTTCCACACATGGCTCCCTGACGCCCACGTCGAGGCGCCAACGGCGGGAAGCATCATCCTGGCAGGGGTCCTGCTCAAGCTGGGCGGCTATGGCTTCCTGCGCTACAACCTGCCGCTCCTGCCCGATGCGGCCAAGGAGTTCGCGCCGATTGTGATTGGCCTGGCGGTGGTCGCCGTCCTGTACGGAGCGATGGTCAGCATGGTGCAGCCCGATCTCAAGAAGCTGATCGCCTACTCATCTGTCAGCCACATGGGCTTCGTCATGCTCGGCGTCTTCGTCTTCAATACCCAGGGTCTGCAGGGCGCCATCTTCCAGATGATCAGCCACGGGGTGACCACCGGCGCCCTCTTCCTGCTGGTGGGGGTGATCTACGAGCGAACCCACGACCGCCAGATCGCGCACATGGGCGGCCTGAATGGCCGTTTGCCGCGTTACGCGGCGATCTTCGGCCTCTTCACCTTCGCCAGCATCGGCCTGCCTGGCCTGTCCGGCTTCATCGGAGAGTTCCTGGTGATCCTCGGCGCGTTCCAGTATTCGGCCTGGGTCGCCGCAGCGACGATGCTGGTGGTGATCATCAGCGCGGTCTACATGCTCTGGATGTTCCAGCGCGTCTTCTTCACCGTGCCGTCGGGCTGGATGCATCGCTTCTGGCCAACGCTGACCGACCTGACGCGCAACGAGTGGCTGGCGCTGGCCCCGTTGATCGTGCTGGTCGTGGGGCTGGGGGTCTTCCCTCGCCCCGTGCTGGACGCCACTGCCGCGCCGGTGCAGCGGATCCTGGACGCCGTCAACGCCTCGCACGGGCTGACCAGCTTCAGGCTGCCGTGGTAGGGGCTCAGCCATGACCGGTACCGATGTCCTCGCCCTGCTGCCCGAGCTGGTCCTGGTGCTCCTGGTGCTCCTGGTGCTGACCGTCGACCTCTTCCTGGGGCGAGAGCAGAAGTGGGTGCTGACGCTCATCACCGTCGGTGGGCTCCTGCTGGTTGGGGTCGCCTGCTGGGAGGAGTGGGGCGTCAACCTGACCGTCTTCGCCGGCTTCTACCGGGTCGACGACCTGTCGGTCTTCTTCAAGGTCGCGACCGTGGTGATCGGCATCCTGTCGGCGCTCTTTGCGCCGTCGTACCTGAAGCAGCGCCGGCTGCCCCTCGGCGAGTTCAACGTGATCCTGCTCTTCAGCCTGACCGGCATGTTCGTGCTCGCCTCGGCGAGCGACCTGATCACCCTCTTCATCGGGCTTGAATTGATGGTGATGCCGGCCTATCTGCTGGCCGGCTTCGCGAAGACCGATCGCTACAGCAACGAGGGCGGCCTCAAATACTTCCTGCTCGGCAGCTTCGCCAGCGCCATCCTCCTGTTCGGCATCAGCTGGACCTATGGGCTCACGGGATCGACCCGGATCTCCGAGATCGGCGGCCTGGTCAGCGGCGGCGGGGCGGCTGGGCTGATCGCGATCTCGATGCTGACCGTCGCCGCCACGTTCAAGGTGGCCGCCGTGCCGTTCCACTACTGGACCCCGGACGCATACCAGGGCGCCCCCACGCCGATCACCGGCTTCCTGTCAGTCGGCCCCAAGCTCGGCGCCTTCGCGTTACTGGTGCGCCTCTTCGCGGAAGGGCTGGGGGCGAGCGGCGCCGACTGGTTCGGCGCGATGGCGATCCTGGCCGTGCTGACCATGACCGGCGGCAACATCGTGGCGCTGGCCCAGAGCAACGTGAAGCGGATGCTCGCCTACTCGAGCATCGCTCATAGCGGCTACATCATCGCGGCCCTGGCGGCCTTCGCCCACGCCAGCGGGCAGACGCTCATCGTGAACGGCTCGCACGGTGTCGCAGACCCTGGACTTGTGGCGCGCGGCGAGGCGATTCAGTCGATCCTCTTCTACGTCCTCGGCTACGGGGTGATGAACATCGCCGCCTTCTCAGTGGTTGGCATGCTCCAGCGCGACCCACGCCGCTTCGGCGGGCTGGCAGGCTTCGCAGGGCTGGCTGGGCGCGCTCCGGCCCTGGCGGCCGCCATGGCGATCCTGCTCCTATCGCTGACCGGGATCCCGCCAACGGTCGGCTTCTTCGCCAAGCTGTACGTGCTGGTGGCGACCGTCGACGCCGGCGTCGCATGGCTGGCCGTGGCGATCGCCCTCAACGCCGCGCTGGCCGCCTTCTACTACCTTCGCGTCATCGTCTACATGTACATGCGCGAGCCCGAGAGCGATCCCGCGCCTATCGACACCTCGCCACTCACCGCCTTCGCCCTGGCCATCTCGGTCGCAGGCGTCCTGCTGCTCGGCATCTTCCCTGATCCGGTGATCACCTTCCTCCGCGCCTCTGCCGCAAGCCTCTTCTGAGGAGGCTGCTGCCGGACAGCCGGCCGGGCAAAAGACGGCCTCATTGCTAGACTCGGGCGAATGAAGCGCCTCTTCGGCCCCGGGATCGTCCTGCCGCTGCTGCTGGCAGTGGCAGGCGTGGCGCTGATCGTCGCAGGGCAGCTCCACGTCGATGGCCCGGGCGGCGAGAGCCTGCCGCCGATCCCAAACGGCTCGGGCGTGGCGGTCGGGTCGGCCAGCCCCAGCGGGTCGGTCAAGAGCGTCGAGCCGACCCCATCGCGGACGCCCATCCCCGACACCTGGGTCGCGGTCCAGATCGAGGTCCCATCGGTCGACCTGAACGTCGCCGTCAAGCGCGCGACCGCCGCCGAGGGCGGCTTTCCGCCCGACGACGCCGCGTACATCCTGTATGCCAGCGTGGAGCCCGGCCGCGGCGGCAACACGTACATCGTGGGTCACGCATTGCAGCACATCTTCAAGCGCCTCTGGAACGTGACCCTGGGAGCGGAGGTGAGGATCCTGATGTCCGACGGCAAGGTGCTCCGCTACGTGGTGACCGAGGTCCGCCCCAACATCAGTTGCCCCGACACCCGCGTGGCTCCGCATCCCAACCCGCCGCTGGCGCTCCAGTACGCGCCGCCGGGCTGCCCCGGTGCCAAATGGATCCGCCCCACCGACCACCAGCGCTTGACGCTGCAGACAAGCCAGGGCTTCAACCGCAACTGGGGCGAGCTGATCATCATCGCCAGGCCGATCGCCTAGCCGATCCGGCGCCGGCCCTCCACCAGCAGGGCCGGGACCACGGTCGCGACCGCCACCCCGGCAGCAATCTGGAAGACCAGGCGCAGGACTCCCGCCGCCTCGCCGCGCGACCATGACTCGAGCAGGTCGACCAGCGCCAGGCTGGCGTGCGGGTCGACCCCCACGAACTCGGGGTGTCCGAGCGCGGTGACAAGCGAGTCGCGGCGAGGCGGGTCGTTGACCAGCGCGTTCAGCTCGTCGATCCGGTTCTGCCCGATGCTGGTCAGCAGGGCGAGCCCCACGCTCATCCCAATGGTCCGTGCCACCTGCAGCGTGGCGCTTGCAACACCATAGGCCGATGCGCCGGCTGCCTCCACGGCAGTGGTTGCCCGTGGCGAGACGGTGAGCCCGAAGCCAGCGCCGAAGATGGCGAGGTCGCGCTGCAGCCTCTCGAGGTCGGAGCCGACCCCCCAGCCAGCGGCAAGCCACAGGCCGATCGCGGTCAGCGCCACGCCAAGCACGGCCGTCAACCGAGCACCGACCAGGCCCGATCCGACGCCACCCACGACCGCCCCGACGGCAATCGCCAGGGTGAGCGCAGTGAGCGCCGCAGCCGAACGGTCAGCGCCGGCGTTCAGCACCCGGTTGACGAAGACCGGGCCTCCGATGATGGCGGTGGCCAGCGTGTAGCCGGTGAGCAGGCTCACCCCGTTCGAGGCCGCGAAGCGAGCGTCGGCGAAGAGGCGCGGGTCGATCAACGGCGCGCCTCGCCGCAGCTCGTACAGCACGAAGGCAGCGGCACCCAATGCCGCCAGTGCCAGTCCCGCCAGGATCAGGGGGTCGCCCCAGCCGCGCTGGCCGGCGAGGGAGAGCGCCCCGACCCCCACGACCAGGGCGAGGGCGATCAGCTGCGCACCACCCAGGTCGAGCCGGCCGCTCGCTCGCGGCGTCTCCACGCCCCCGGCCACGACGTACAGGAGCAGCAGCGTAACGATGCCGGCCGGCACGTTCAGGAAGAAGATCCACTGCCAGGACGCCAGGTCGACCCCGGGAAGCGGCAGCGCCACGTTCAGCAGGACCCAGGCGCCGTAGGCGGGCCCGACCGCCATGCCGACGAAGGTCGCGGCCCCCTCGATCCCCAGCGCCGTCGCGCGCGACCGCCCGTCGAACAGGTGGCTGGCGAGCGCCATGGAGAGAGGCACGAGCGCCCCGCCGCCGAGCCCCTGCACCACCCTGGCGCCGATCAGCCAGTCGAGGCCCGCTTCCGGGCCGGCGAAGCGCGACAGGCCGGCGCCAAGGCTGCCAAGGCAGAAGAGGACGAGCGCGACCAGGTAGAGGCGCCTGGCGCCCCATAGGTCGGCCGCGCGCCCGGCGAGCGGCATCGCCACGATGTAGGCCAGCAGGTAGGCGTTGACGATCCAGCTGGCGTGCGCCAGGTCAGTCCAGCCGCCGAAATCGGCGACGATCGAGGGGAGCGCGATGGCGACCACCATCAGCTCGGCGCCACCCAGAAAGACCCCCAGCGAGGCAACCAGCAGGATCCCCCAGGCAGCGGCGGGGGACCGCGAGCCGGCGGCCGGCGTCACAGGTCGCTGCGCTCGAGGACGGCGCCCGCCGCAGCCAGCAGCAGGGCCGCCACGGCGAGCGCGACCCCGGTCGACTCGAGGGCCCCGCTGATCGGGCGAACGAGGGCATCCAGGTGTGAGAGCAGCCCGATCCCCCCGGTCGGCAGGAGCAGGCCGCCTGCCGGCTGGAGGATGGCGGCGGCGAGCACAGCGCCAGTGAGCACCAGTGCGACCAGCACCGCAGGCAAGGGCCGCAGGACGGCGCCGATCAGGAGCCCCAAGGCCACTGCCGCAAGAGACGCGCCGACGGTCGCCACGAGGGCGGCGGCGAAAGGCACCACGTCCGGCGGTGACTCTGCGTGGGTGAGCGCAGCCAGCCAGGCGCCGATCGAGCCCACGGCGATGCCGACCGTGAGGAGCAGGCCGATGGCGACGAACCAGGAGAAGAGGACCGCCGCGCGCGGGACCGCTCGCACGGCCATCCAGGCCACGGTCCCCCGCCGCCGTTCGTGGGCCATCGTACCGGCAGCCACCCCGGACGCGACGCAGATCGCGGCTCCCGCCACGATCGCGTACCAGAATGCGGCGCCACCGATCGCCGTAACGCCGCCAAACTCCGGCGGCAGGCCGATCACCAGGATCCCGCCGAGCATCGGCAGGCCGACCACGGCGATCAGGCGGAAGCTAATCCACATCTCGTGCAAAGCCATGCGGGTCAAGGTGCGAAGGCGCGTCATCCGCTCGCCTCCGCGGCCGCCGGCGAATCGACAACGGCCTGCTCGGCGAGAGTCTCGATGCCGCGATGCGACAGGGGCAGGCTCCGGGCATCCAGCTCGTCCACCGGGGCGTGGACCGCCAGGCGCCCGTCGCGCAGGAGGGCGACCTGGTTCACCAGCCCGGCCTCGCTGGCGGGGTATCGGCTCGCCAAGAGCACCGTGCGGCGGCGGCCCGGAATCGCCAGCAGACGCGTTCGCTCCTCGGGCTCGACCGCGCGGAGCGGCTCGTCGAGCAGCAGCACCTCGGGATCGGTGAGCATGGCGGCGGCGAGCGCCACGCGCTGGGCGAGCGGCTCACCCCCGCGCCTAACGGGCTCGTCGAGGTGCACGCCGAAGCGGTAGCGCTCCGCCAGGGCGTCGATCCTTCGCTGCCGTTCGCCGGGACCGAATTCAGCGATTCGCCCGGCCAAGTCGAGCACCTCGCGCGGCGACATCCACGGGTAGATCCCCGCTTCCGGTCCCACGTAGCCGACCCGGCGCGACCAGCCTGCCGGCGAATCATCGGCACGTGACACGCCGGCCAGGCGCACCGACCCGGCGGTGGCGTGGGAAAGTCCGGCCAGCACTCGCAGCAGGATCGAGGCCGACTCCTCGGGGCGCGAAACGAGCAGGAGCCGTGCGCCCACGCCAACCACGAGGTTCAACTCCTGGAGGAGATGCTGGCCGTGGACCCTGCGGCTGACGCCTTCGCATATGACGGCCGCAGGCTTGAGCAGGCGGATCGACTGCGAGGCCCACAGCGCGTCCGGCGTGGAACTCGTCAGGGTCACACCTCCTCCAGCGAGTCTAGCACGCGCCCTGAACGTCCTCTTGACGCTCAAACGATCGGCCCATATCATAAGCCTCCGCTTATATCAATCCCCGTTTAATAAAGAAGCGCTACGCCATGACCCTCTCCCCTGAGGCCCGCGCCGAGCGCGACCTGCATCGCCTGCGGACCCTGTATCGCGCCCTTGGCGACGAGACACGGCTCCGCGTCATCAGCCTCCTGGCCGAGTTCGGACCGATGCCGGTGAACGAGCTGTCGGCCCGCGTCGTCCTCTCGCAGCCGCTCATCAGCTGGCACCTGCGCATCCTGCGCCTCGCCTCCCTGGTCGAGACCCAGCGGCACGGGCGAGAGGTGATCTGTCGCCTTCGCACCGCCGCCTTCGAGGAGCTCCACGAGGCCGAGGCGCGCCTCATCGGTGGCACCTCAGGCATCGGCATGTCACGCCGAAACAGCGCGTCGGAGGTGGCCGATGTCGGCTAGCCAGCCGCACGCCGGCGACCTGCCCCGGGGCAGCTCCATCCTCTCCAACCGCGTGAAGGATGTAGCTCGAGGGCTGCTGGCCCCCTTAGTCCGGCTGGCGAGCCGGCTCGGTATCACGCCCAACGGGGTCACGGTCATCGGGTTCTTCTTCGTCGTCGTCGCGGCCGGCCTGGTTGCCGCGGGGCAACTTTTGACCGGCGCCGCGGTCCTGGTCGCGGGCTCACTCCTTGACGCGGTGGACGGAGCGCTGGCCCGCGCCACGGGCGGCGCCACCGCGTTCGGCAGCTTCCTCGACTCCACGCTTGATCGGGCCGCTGAGGCGATCCTGTACGCGGGCGTCGTCGCCTACTTCCTCGCCTTCAACGCAGATCCCCTGGGACCGGTCCTGCTGACGCTCGCGGCGCTGTGCGGCTCGTTCATGGTCAGCTACACGCGGGCCAAGGCTGAGGCGATCGGCGTCTCTGCATCGGTCGGCCTCGCTCCCCGCACGGAGCGGCTGGTCCTGATCGTGGCAGGCATCGCCCTGGCCGGGATCGGCTTCGAGGTCGGCCTCATCGGCGCCATCGGCATCATCGCCGCCCTCGCGTCAGCTACCACTATTCAGCGCATCTGGCATGTCCGACAGCAGGTCCTCGAGACCCCGTCCGCGGCCGCCATCGTCGACACCACACAGGAGAGTTAGGAATCGTGGCAAACAGCAATGGCAAGGGTTCGAGCAACGGCCATCGCCCGGGCGACGGCAAGATCCGGGTAGCGATCGTGGGGGTCGGCAACTGCGCATCGAGCCTGGTACAGGGCCGCTACTACTACGAGAACACGAAAGACGGGGACATCGTGCCCGGCCTGATGCACGTCAACCTGGGCGGCTATCGGATCCGCGACATCGAGTTCGTGGCGGCCTTCGACGTCGACAAGACCAAGGTCGGCAAGGACCTCTCCGAGGCCGTCTTCGCGGGCCAGAACAACACCTTCAAGTTCTCCGACGTACCGCATACCGGCGTGACCGTCGATCGCGGCATGACCCACGACGGGCTGGGCAAATACCTCTCCGAGGTGATCGAGAAGGCCCCCGGCCCCACCGCCGACGTGGTCGGCATCCTGAAGGAGCGCAAGGTCGACGTGATGGTCTCCTACCTGCCGGTCGGCAGCGAGGAGGCGACCAAGTGGTACGTCGAGCAGGCGCTGCAGGCGGGCGTCGGCTTCATCAACGCCATCCCGGTCTTCATCGGCCGCGAGCCGTACTGGCAGCGACGCTTCGCCGAGCGTGGCCTGCCGATCATCGGCGACGACATCAAGAGCCAGGTCGGCGCGACGATCACCCATCGGGTCCTGACCCGCCTCTTCATGGACCGCGGCGTGCGGATCGACCGCACCTACCAGTTGAACTTCGGCGGTAACACCGACTTCCTGAACATGCTCGAGCGCGAGCGACTCGAGTCCAAGAAGATCAGCAAGACGAACGCCATGACCTCGATGCTCGACTACGAGATCGCCGACGAGAACGTGCACGTGGGGCCATCCGACTACGTTCCGTGGCTGAAGGACCGCAAGTGGTGCCACATCCGGATCGAGGGGACCACGTTCGGGGACGTCCCGCTCAACATGGAGCTCAAGCTCGAGGTCTGGGACTCGCCGAACAGCGCCGGCGTGATCACAGACGCGATCCGCTGCCTGAAGCTTGGCCTGGATCGCGAGCTGGTCGGCACGCTGGTCGCCCCATCGGCATACTTCATGAAGAGCCCCCCACGTCAGATCAATGACGACGTGGCGCGGGAGCGAGTGGAGGCCTTCATCCGCGGAGATGACAACGAGACCCTGGTCGGTACTGAGACGCCGCCGAAGAGCACCCAGCGCAAGCTGGCTGCGGGCAAGGCCAAGGCTGCCGTCTCCCCCGACTGAGGGCGTGTCCACCGCGGCCCGCGCCTCGAACCTGGAGCGACCCGGGGCCGCGTCGGCAGGTGAGCGGCGCAGGGAGCAGCTCATCTACTGGGCCTATCGGCTCGGCGAGCGCGTCATCAGCTGGCTGCCTCGCTGGCTGGTCCTGCCGCTGGCTGCGGCCGCCGGCAACGCCGCGCATGACCTGACCGCCGGCAAGCGCGCCCTCGTGCGCGAGAACGTGGCGCATGTCCTGCGCCTGCCGCAGGATCACCCGCGCGTCCGACGCGCGGCGCGCCGCGCGTTCCGCAACTACGCCAAGTACCTCGTCGACGTGATGCGCCTGGACGTGCTCGACCCCCAGGACGTCGTGAAGCTGGTCGAGATCGACAACCTGGAGCTGCTCGACGAGGCTCGAGCCAGGGAGCGCGGCGTCCTGCTGTGCACCGTCCACGTCGGCGGCATGGACCTGATCGCCCCGGCGCTGCATCGCTTCGGGCACGAGATGCATGTCGTCGCCGACGACACCACATACGGGCGCCTGTATGAGCATCTGCGCTCGATCCGCGCGCGCCACGGGCTGATCCTGATCGGCTGGCGCAGCCTGCGCGGCCTCTTCAAGGCGCTGAAGCAGGGATCCAACCTGGTCCTATTCTGCGACGGCGGCTACCGGGATGGCGACGTGCCGGTCGACTTCCTGGGCGAGCCGACCACTTTCCCTGCCGGTCCGGCGGCCCTCTCCGCCCGCTCGGGGGCCCCGATCTTGCCGGTCGCCTGCAGCCGGCTGCCGAACGACCGCTTCCGCACACGGGGCCTGCCCCTGATCACCGCCGCCAGCGACGATCCGGCCGAGTTGTATCGAGCCACCCAGTCGCTCGCCGACGCCCTCGGCAGCGTGATCGCCGAAGACCCGGGCCAGTGGTACATGTTCCGGCCCGTCTGGCCGCAGACCGATGCCGATCGAGCACGAGCGCGCGCCGCCCTCGATGCGGCCCGGCGTGGCGAGGACTGGACGAAGAGATCGGCCTGATGGGAGGTCTGCTGCTGGGCGCCGGCCTGCGCGCCGCAGACTTCATCGCTCACCTGCTGCCGCGAAGCGTGGCGTATGCGCTGGCCGACCTGGTCGGGCGAGCCTGGTATCGGCTTGCCCCGGACCGACGAGCGCTGGTCGCCGCCAACCTGGCGCGCGTCTGCGCAGCGACCGGCCGGCCGACGACTGGTCGGACCTTCCGGCGCCTGGTGCGCCGCGCCTTCGTCGAGCACGCCCGCTACTACCTGGAGATGCTCCGCATCCCGCACTACTCGGTCGAGGAGCTGGGCGAGATGGTGACCACCGACGAATGGGATCACTGGGGCCCGTTCCTGGCCAAGGGGGCGGCGATCGCCACGCTCCACCTCGGGAACCCCGAGCCGTACGGCTCGTTCATGGCCGCCCACGGGCTGCATGGGGTGGTGCCGGTCGAGGAGATCCGGCCGAAGGCGCTCTTCGAGTTCCTGCTGGCGCGGCGCGGGTCCGGGCGTGGGGTCGACACCGTGCCGCTCTCGCGCGCTCGGCGACCGATGATCGAGGAGCTCCGCAAGGGCGGCCTGGTCGCGATCGCCGCCGACCGCGACCTGAGCGGCAAGGGCCAGCCGACCGAGCTGTTCGGCGCCGAGACACGGCTGCCGACCGGTCCCGCCAGCCTGGCCCTCATGACCGGTCGGCCGCTAATGGTCGCCGCCTGCTTTCGCGTGGCTCCGGAGCGCTTCCGCGCCCACGGGTGGCTGGTGGAGGTCCCCCTCAGCGGCGAGCGCAGGGCGGACGCTGCCGCGCTGACCCAGGCGGCGGCGCGACGTTTCGAGGAGGCGATCGCCATGGCGCCGGAGCAGTGGTTCGGCGCCTTCCAACCGATCTGGAGCGACCTTGGGAGCTCGGACGCGTGAGCGAGCCAGTGGCTGGGCGTCCGCGAAGCGGCGGCGATCGCGGTCGCGCCGACATGCACCTGCACACGCTCTACTCCGATGGGACCATGGAGGTCCAGGCCCTCCTCGATCAGGTGGAGAAGCGAACCGATCTCGACCTGATCGCGGTCACCGACCACGAGCGGATCGACGGGGCGCTCCGTGCCCGCGAGCTGCACGAGGCCGGCGACTACCACTTCGGCCTGGTCATCGGGGAGGAGATCACCACCCGGCGCGGCCACCTGCTGGCGCTCTTCCTGACCGAGCGGGTGCCGCCCCTGCGGCCGCTGGAGGAGACGATCGAGCGGATCCACGACCAGGGTGGGATCGCCATCGCGCCGCACCCCATGGCGCCGCTCACGCCGAGCATCGGACGGCGAAGCCTGCTGCGCCTGCACGACGATCCGGATGCACGGCACCGACTCGACGCCTTAGAGATGCTGAATCCGAGCGTCGCCGGCCGCGCACGACGCCCTCACCGAGCCGCGCTGAACGAGGTGATGGGGCTCGCGGCGGTCGGCAACTCGGACGCCCACGTGCTCGAGCACGTAGGGAGCGGTTGGACGTGGTTCGCCGGGGCGAGCGGCGACGACTACCGCATGGCCGTCATGGAACGCAGCACGGAGGCCGAGGGCGAGTACTGGACGCATTGGCACAACGTGAGCGTCTACGGCCGGCAGCTCGTCGCCAAGGCGCGGCACCTGCGGCATACTCTCCGTCCGACAGGAGAGTGGCGATGACTGAATCGATCGCCCCGCCGGCGCCGCCCGCATCGGCCGGCGCGCCGGCCCCGGCCGTCCCAACAGTCGCCGAGCGTGCACCGCTGAAGATCGGCATCGTCAGCCCGTATGGATATCCGCATCCGGGCGGTGTCAACGAGCACGTCCGCCACGCCTACGAGGCGATGCGGCGGATGGGGCACGACGTCTGGATCATCACCAGCAAGTACGGCAAGGAGCGGATCACCGACGGCCGCGTCATCCGCCTTGGCACCGGCTACGCTTTTCCCGCCAACGGCAGCATGGGCCGCGTGACGCTTGGCTGGCAGTTCAAGGAGCAGGCGCGCGAGCTGCTGGGCGAGCATCGGTTCGACGTCCTGCACTTCCACGAGCCGTTCGTGCCGTTCCTGTCGCCGACGGTGCTCGACCAGTCCGACACCGTCAACATCGCCACCTTCCACGCCTTCGGCGGCTTCTCGCCCTCCTACTGGGTCGGCCGCAACTTCGCCCGCGGCCTGGCCGCCAAGCTCCATGGCCGGATCGCTGTCAGTGGTGCGGCGCGCCACTTCATCAGCCGCTACTTCCCCGGCGACTACCGGATCATCCCGAACGGGGTCGACCTGGACCGATTCGCCGATGCCGAGCCCCTCGAGGAGCTGCGCGACGGCACGATCAATATCCTGTTCGTGGGTCGCTTCGAGGAGCGCAAGGGGCTGATCCACCTGCTGCGCGCCTACCACCGGCTGCGCAAGCGCCACGTCGATGCGCGGCTGCTGGTGATCGGCAGCGGACCGAAGGCGCGCGAGTACCGGCGTTACGTCGGTTTGCGCCAGATCCGCGACGTCGAGTTCCTGGGTCGCGTGACCGATGACGCCAAGGCCCGCTACTTCGCCAGCGCCGACATCTTCTGCGCCCCGGCCACCGGCCAGGAGAGCTTCGGGATCGTCCTGCTCGAGGCGATGGCCGCCGGCGTGCCGATCGTGGCGTCCGACATCCACGGCTACAAGAACGTGGTCCAGCGCGGCGTGCAGGGGCTGCTGGTCGAGCCCCGCAACCACCGGGCCCTGGCGGCGGCGCTGTATCGGCTGGCGGGAGATCCCGAGCTGCGCCACCGGATGGGTGAGGAGGGTCGGGCGAAGGCGCCCGAGTACTCGTGGGACCGCGTGACCGAGCAGATCGTGGACTTCTACCACGAGATCCGGCAGCGGGTAGCAGACGCCCCGCGCTGACCCCGGCTAGTCGATCGGCCTGCGGTGGACCAAGCCCTTGCGGTGGACCTTGAAGCCGTTGGCTTCGTACACGCCCAGCGCTCCAGTCGGGTTCTCTGCGTCCACGCCGAGCACGGCACTCGTCATCCCGTCGTCGCGCAGCGCTCGCAGCGACTCCGCCACCAAGGCGCGGGCCAGACCGCGCCTGCGCCAGGCGCGCCGCACGCTTACGCCGACAAGCTCGCCGCGCCGCTCACCGGACTCCTCGTTGAAGGCTGCCATGATCCGATTCATCACCACCCCAGCGACCTGATCGCCGTCCCAGGCCACGCGCCATAGGTCAGGTCGGAAGTCCGGCCCGCCGAAGAAGCGCTCGAATCCGCTCTCCGTGTCCTCCATCGCTCCCCAATGGTCGCGGAAGGCCTCGATGTCCGCCGCCCAGATCGCGCGATGGTCCTTCGGCTCAACCAGCCTGATCTCCAGGCCGACGGGCATCGGCAGGTCCGTGATCTCTTCCAGGTCCGGCCTCAGCATCTCGAAGAACCAGCGCACCACCTGGAATCCCTCTGAATCCAGCAGGCGTGTCCGCCGCGTCTGCGACTCATAGGACCAGCTCTCCAGCCTGCGCTCCACCTGCGTGGCGCCAACGGGCGCCGCCGCCACGTCGCGCTCAGCACGCACCCGCTGGTGCCGGATGGTGTGCCGCAGGAGAGCGCGGCCGATCCCTCGGCCACGGTAGTCGGGGTCCACCTCGCCGCCAGCGGTGTAGTTGCGACCGCCATCGCTGTCCGTGTTGGCCCGCGCCTGGCCGTAGGCCACGATCCGCCCGTCGATCTCGCCCACCACGCAGTCGACCAGCGGATCGAAGCCCGATGGATGGGCGAACCACTGGCCCCATTCCGCGGCAGACTCGCGCTCGTCAAGGTTGTCGGAGACGGCCCCCCGAATGTGCATCTCCGCAAGCGGGACGAGGTCATCGGGCAGGCGCAGCCGGCGGAACTGTAGTCCCGGGATCTCCGGCGCCTCGGCGGTGAGCAGGGCGAGCTCGCGATCGGCCTCGATCACGAGGCCACCAGCGGCTTGCGGTAGACCCGCTCAGTGCGCACCACGCTGAAGCCGACTGATTCGTAGACTCTCAGCGCGCCGTGGGGGTTCTCCGCGTCGACGCCCAGCCCGGCGGTGGTCATGCCCCGGTCGCGCAGCACGCGCAGGCTCTCGACCACCAGCGCCTTCGCGATTCCCTGCCGCCGCCAGGGACGCCGTACGCCCACCGAGTTGACCCACCCGCGCCGCAGACCGAGCTCCGCGTTCGACTGCTTGTCGATCCGGTTCAGCGACTGCCCCACGATCTCGCCTCCCTGCCATGCGACCACCCACAGACTCATGTCACGCCGGGGGTCCGTGCGCGACCGCTCGAAGCTCGCCTCGCTGTCATCAACCGCTCCCCAGTGGTCGCGGAAAACCTCGACCTCCGTCTCCCAGATCTGTCGCATGTGCTCCTCGAGCGCCGGCCGCAGCTCGACGCCGTCGGGCAGGGGAAGCGCCGGGATGTCCTCCAGGTCGGGACGCTCCATCTCGTAGTCGTAGCGCACGATCTGGTAGCCGTGCTTCTCAAGCAGGGCGATGCGACCCGGCTCGAGCTCGTAGCTCCAGCTCTCGAGGCGTCGTTCGACGCCGGCCGGGTGGCTGGAGGCCACCTTTGCCTGCCGCTCCTCGACCCAGCGGAGCAGCGCGGTGCCCAGGCCTCGCCGCCGCCAATCGGGGAGCACCTGGCCCCACGTGCTGTAGTTGCGACCGCCGTCATTGTCCTGCTCCCAGCCACCCTCGGCGTATCCGATCACCGACCCGTGCACCTCGGCGAACAGCAGGTCGGCATCCGGATCCATGCCCGAGGGGTTGTCGAGCCAGTTGCCGATCAACGCGACCGACAGGCGGCGCGGGACGTCGTCTGCGATGTGCCCGGCATTCACGAGCTCGGCGATCGCCGTGTCGTCGGCCGGTCGGGCGATCGTGCGGAAACGCAGCCCGGGGATCGGCGGGGCGTAGGGAAGCTCGACCGTCATAGGTCAAGCTCGATCGGCTTGCGATATGCGGCGGAGCGCTTGTAGATGACGAACCCGGCTCGCTCGTACAGGCCAAGCGCGCCGGAGGCGTTGTCGCTGTCCACGCCGAGCATCGCTTCGCTCATGCCTGCCTCGCGCAGCCGCACCAGGGCCCGCGCCACGATGGCGGCGCCGAGCCCCCGTCGCCGCCACGCCTTGCGAACGAAGACTGTCTCGAGCCAGCCGCGGGCGCGCCCGAACGCCTCGTTCTCGGCCCGTGGAATCACGTTCGTCACGCCGCCGGCGACCTCGTCGCCGTCCCACGCAACCACCCAGAGGTCGGGATCGTGGTCGGGATCGCTCAGCGACTTCTCGAACGCAAGGTCGGACGAGTCGAAGCCGCCCCAGTGCTCCGAGAAGGCGTCGACATCGGCGTCCCATAGCTGCTTCTGGCTGGCGCGATCGTGACCGACCGGGCGGATCTTCAACTCGTCCGGCATGGGCGGTACGTCGACCTCGTCGAGCCGCTCCCGCCGCATCTCGAAGAAGTAGCGGACCCGCTCGTACCCGGCTCGGCCAAAGAGGCGTCGCTTGCGCTCCTGCGAATCGGCGGCCCAAGAGCCGAATGCGAGCGGCCGATCGGTGGCGGTTGCTGCCGGCTGTGCCCGCGCGTGGGCCTCCTGCCAGGCGAGGACGCGGCGTCCGACGCCCCGACCCTGCCAATCGGGGTGGACGTAGCCGCCCATGCGGAACTCGCGCAGGCCGTCGTTGGTGTCCACCCAATCCACCCAGGCATACCCGACCAGCGTGCCGTCGACCTCGGCCAGGACGACGTCCTCCGCCGGGTTGAAGCCAAGGGTTGGGTGGGCGAGCCAGTTCTCGAGCTCGGAAGGCGTGACCAGCTCATCAAGCCCCTCCGCGGTTCTGACCGCGTTGGCGATCGGCGCCATCTGGGCAGCCGGGGCCGTCCCACCTGCGTGGGCACGCATCGTCAGGCCGGGGATCTCCGGAGCCTCGAGGTTGGATTCGCTAGCCATCGGTCAGCCCACCCGCTTCAGCTTGCCGGTCCGCTTGGCATAGCGCTCGGCGCGGCCGAACGCCCAGAGTCCGAGCGGGATGAAGACGATCCCCATCAGCAGCAGCGGCCAGATGTCCCCGATCAGCGCGCTGATGCTGACCCCCTCGATCAGCCCCGCACGCACCCCGTCGAGCACGTAGGTCGCGGGGCTGAAATGGGAGAGGAACTGCATCCATCCCGGCAGAATGTCGACGCTGTAGTAGACGCCGCTGATCAACAGCAGCACCGACTGGATGACGAAGACCATCTGCGCCCCGCGCTCGACGTACATGAGCGGCAGGATCGAAGCGGCGATCCCAATTCCCGCGAAGCTCACCGTGCCGAGCAGGGTGAACGCGACCGCGGTGACGAAGTTCGCGTGAGACAGGTCCAGCTCGAAGAAGAAGATCAGGACCAGCAGCACGAAGATGGTGTGCACCAGGCCGAAGGCGAACGCGTAGATCGCCGCGCCCAGCAGCTGGGCGTAGCGGCGCACCGGAGCCATGAAGGTGTACTCGAGCGTCCCCTCCCAGCGCTCCCACTGCACCGCCTCGGCGATGAACTCGAAGATGATCGACAGGTAGCTCCAGAAGATGGCGCCGATGACGAGCGTCAGCAGGAGACGATCATTCCCCTCGGCTCGACCGATCAGGCTTACCGCCAGGGCACCGGCCACCGAGTAGATCAGCCAGGCGACTTCCCAGCCCCAGTAGCGCTTGGTCAGGTTGAAATTCCGCTCGACGAAGGCAAGTGAGGCCTTCAGCTCGCGGGTCATGACGGTCATGGCTTGGCTCCGTTACTCGTCGTTTTCGTTGTCGTTGTCGTCGCCGCTCAGGTCGTCGTCCAGCGAGCGGCCGGTGTAGGTCATGAAGACGCTCTCCATGGTCGGTTCGAGCCCACGCGCCTCGGCGACCAGCGCCTTGAGCGCCTCGGGCGTGTCCTCGACCACGAACCGCCCGTCGTTGATGATTCCGATCCGATCGCAGAGCCGATCGGCCTCGGCCAGGTCGTGCGTGGTCAGCACGATCGTCGCGTCGTGGGTGTCACGCAGCTCCTCGATGAAGGTCTG
>JBDTQD010000028.1:0-19973 GCA_039932375.1 Chloroflexota bacterium
CGGCTCGCCAGCGAACAGCATGCGGGAGAGGTTGACGCAGTAGCAGCCAATGTCATACAGCGCCCCCCCGCCGAATGCGCGGATGTTCCTTATGTTGGCCGGATCGTCATTGAAGTACGAGAACCAGCTCTGCACCGCCATCAGCCTGCCGATCCGTCTCGAAGCGACCAGCTCGCGTACCGCGACCCAGGAAGGGTGAAGGCGGTACATGAACGCCTCCATCAGGCGCACGCCCTGCCTCTCGGCCACCTCGATCATCCGTTCGGCGTCAGCCGCGGTCAGCGCCAGCGGCTTTTCGCACATGACGTGCTTCCCTGCGCGAGCAGCGGCAATCGACCATTCCGCATGCAGGTGATTCGGGAGGGGGATGTAGACAGCGTCCACGTTCGGGTCGGCGAGGAGCGCCTCGTAGGAGCCGTGTGCGGTTGGGATGCCAGCCTCTCGAGCGACCTCGCTGGCCCGAGCCGCGTTACGCGAGGCGATCGCCACGATGCGGCAACGATCGGCCCCCTGGATGCCGGGGATCACCTTCTCGCGGGCGATGCCGGCCGTTCCCAGGATTCCCCAGCGCAGATCGGCCATCCGGCTCAACCCCAGGAGGTCTCGGTCACCGGCCGGAAGGCGATCTCGAGGATGCGGTGGTTCCGCGGACGGGTGAGGACGAAGAGGACGGCCTCGGCGACGTCCTGGGGCGACATCATCCCGGCCAGCTGCGGCATCTGCGGCGTACGGCCATGGCCCATCGCAAAATCGGTCGCCACCCCGCCCGGGCACACGTTGGTGCAACGCACGCCGCGTTCGCGCAGCTCATGGTCGAGCGCGCGTGTCATGCCAACCTGCGCAAACTTGGATGCGCAGTAGGCGACCTCGTAGGGCAGCCCCCGACGGCCGGCCTCGCTCGCGATCGTGACGATATCGGCGGCCTCGCTCTTGAGCAGCTCGGGCAACGCCGCGCGAACCGCATAGAGCGCTCCCTTCACGTTGACGTCGATCATCTCCTCCAGGTCGGCGGCGGGGAGATCGAGGAGCGGCCCGTAGGCACCCACGCCGGCATTCACGACGAGGACGTCCAGCCGGCCGAAGCGGGCGACAGTGGCGGCCACCATCGCCGCGAGCGCCGCGGGATCCCGCACATCGCACGCCTGCGCAAGGGCACCCTCAACACCTGGGTTCTCCCCGCTGCGAGACGCAATCCCGACCTGCGCTCCGGCGTTCGCGAGCATCCGAGCGGTTGCCGCTCCGATGCCTCGACTGGCCCCCGTGACCAGGGCCACCTTTCCTTGCAGCGGGTTCATGGCGCGGCTCCTCTGGCGGGCGGATGGATCAGGTTGAGGGTCTCGGTTGAGAGGGTCCCGATCGAGGGGTTCAGCCAGCAGGTCGGGGCTTCGGATCGTAGGAGATGCGGCTTGACAGTTCTGCCCTCGATGGACGAGCCTAGCACAGGCATCCATTCGTTCCGGCCGCAGTCGGTTTGTGCTCCGCAGGCTGCGCCGCGAGGTCGTCACAGCGGCGGCCAGGGCACGTGGCGCAGAGACCACGAATCATCAGCCGTGGAGTCGAGGAGGGTGTAGCCTACGGGGCAATTGCGTCAGGTTCACGCTCTAGCCACGCAGTGGCTTTCTCACGCCGTGGCTTTCTCATGAGGAGAGGACTAACAATGTCGATTCGCAGATTGGCGGTATTGGCCGCCGCCGCAACGGTGACGCTCGCCGCGTGCACGAGCTCCTCGCCCGCGGCGAGTACAGGGGGCAGCCCAGGCGGAAGCACCGCGACGGCCTGCACCGTCGGGGTGTCCTGGAACAACTTCCAGCAGCCGCGCTGGGCGGCGCACGACGAGCCGAACCTCAAGAAGACCGTGGAGGACGGCGGCGGCACGTACATCAGTGCGGATGCCAACCTGAGCAGCGAGCAGCAGCTGACCGATGTGACCACCCTGATCGGGAAGGGCGCCAACGTGCTGGTCCTCCTCGCGCAGAACAACAAGGCGATCCTGCCGGCTCTCAAGGCGGCCAAGGATGCGGGCATCCCGGTCATCGCGTATGACCGGCTGATCGAGGATCCCAGCGTTCTGTACCTGACCTTCGACAATGTCCTTGTGGGCAAGGCCGAAGCCACAGCCATCCTGACCAAGGTGCCGAAGGGCAACTACGTCCTGATCAAGGGCGATGCCGGCGACGCGAACGCCTCTACGTTCCTGCCGCAGGGCTGGGACGAGGCTGGCCTGAAGGACAAGGTCGCATCCGGCGACATCGTGCTCCTCAACGGCCCTGACGGGACCTTCACTCCCGCCTGGACGACCCAGACGGCCCAGAACAACATGGAAGCGATCATCGACAAGGCCGTCGCCGACGGCAAGAAGATCGAGGCCATCCTGGCTGAGAACGACAGCACGGCGCTCGGCGTCGTCGCTGCACTGACGGCCAAGAGCTACGGCTTCCCGCCTCTCAGCGGGCAGGATGGCGACCCCGCCAACCTGAACAACGTGGCGTTGGGCAAGCAGTACGTGGACGTGTTCAAGAACGCCAACGAGCTCGGCAAGGCGGCGGGTGCCGCAGCGCTGGCGCTGTGCAAGGGCACGGCGATGGCCGACCTGAAGCTCCCTGACGGTCTCCTGGACCCGACGGTCGCGCCGGCGGCCGGTCTCTCCGCTAAGGACTTCACGACCCCGGACAAGACGGTGGTCAAGTCGTTCATCCTGCAGCCGACGCCGCTCACGGCGGACACGCTGCAGGTTGCGATCGATGCCGGTCAGATTTCCAAGGCTGACCTCTGCAAGGGGGTTGACGCCGCGACGGCGCCGCCAGCCTGCAAGTAGCGGTGATCGACCGCTGAGCTAGCCATCAGACCTGCGCCCCCGGGCCTTCCGGGGGCGCAGGTCCCTCCTCACCGGGCCAGGAGAGCCGTCGTGTCGATCGTGGCCGACCCCACACCGATATCCGCCGAGGTCGAGCCCCCCGCTCGGACCTCGCTGCGGAGTCTGCTCTCCCAGACGGAGATCGACCTTCGACTCTTCGGCATGCTGGTCGCCCTGGCCGCGATCCTGCTCACATTCAACATCCTGAGCGGGGGCAAGCTCTTCCAGCCCGGGAACATGGTCACATTGGCCGTTCAGGCCGCTGGCGTGGCCATCATTGCCACAGGGATGGTGATGGTCATCGTGTCACGGAACATCGACCTCTCCGTGGGGTCGGTGGTCGGCTTCATCGCCATGACCTATGCCCTGCTGATGACCGACTGGATGCCAAATCTCCTTGGGATGGGCGTCAACTTCCCGTTCCGTTGGGTCATCGCCCTGGCCATTGGCGTGGGTCTCGGGGCGGCGATCGGCGCCGTGCAAGGGTTCATCATCGCCTACATCGGCGTGCCCTCGTTCATCGTCACCCTTGGCGGACTGCTCTCAATACGCGGCGCTATCTGGTACCTATCCCACGGAGCGGCGGTGTCTGGCCTGGACGACGGCTTCCAGCTGATCGGCGGAGGGGCGCAGGGATCCATCGGAGGCACCGCAACCTGGATCCTCGGCCTCATCGCCTGCGTCCCGATCATTGGGTTGCTGGTCAGCGGCCGCCGGCAGCGTCATCGGTACGGATTCCCGGTCCGACCTGTCTGGGCGGAGATCCTGCTCGGGGTGATCGGCTGCGGGGCCGTCCTGGGACTGGCAGCCTTCGCCAACGCCAACCTCTGGCCACAGGGCCTGGCCAACAGGTACGCCGCCGAGCATGGCATTCCGATCCCGGCCGGCGGCCTGCACATCGCGACCGGCTTCCCATACCCGATCATCCTGCTCATCGGGGTCACTCTGGTGATGACGTGGATGGCCACTCGACGGCGCTTCGGTCGATACGTATACGCCTACGGCGGCAATCCCGATGCTGCCGAGCTGGCCGGCATCAACACGCGCTGGACGATCCTGAAGACTTTCGTCCTGATGGGGGTCCTGTGCGCATTGGCCGCCGCGATCGCCGCGGCGAGGCTGAACGGCTCGACGCTCGACGTCGGGTCGGGCTACGAGCTATACGTGATCGCGGCCGCTGTCGTGGGCGGCACGTCGTTCGCGGGCGGGATCGGGACGATCCCCGGCGCCGTGCTGGGCGCGTTCGTCATGCAGTCGCTCGCCTATGGGCTGAGCTTCATGGGCGTCAACTCACCAGGTCAGAACGTCGTGGCGGGGATCGTACTGATCCTGGCCGTGGGCTTCGATAGCTTCAACCGCCGGCGCGGTTCGTGAGCGGCTGGGAGGATAGATTCGTGACCGTCGCAGGGCCCGCGCCGCAGCCCGCTCCACAACCGGTGGCGGAGCCGGCGCCGCTCGTCGAGATGCGCAACATCGAGGTCTCCTTCGGCGGCGTCCGTGCCGTACGGGATGTGACGATCGACCTGCATGCCGGAGAGGTCATCGGCCTCGTCGGCGGCAACGGGGCCGGCAAGTCCACGCTCATGCGCGTCCTCTCCGGTGCGCGCCCGGCCGACTCCGGCCAGATCCTCGTCGACGGAACAAAAGTGACGATCGCCAACCCGAGGGACGCCAAGGCGCTGAAGATCGAGACGATCTACCAGACCCTGGCCCTGGCCGACAACGTGGACGCAACTGCGAACCTGTTCCTGGGCCGGGAGCTGACCTCGTTTGGCATGCTGGACGACTCGGCGATGGAGGACGCAACGCGGAAGGTGATGAAGCGCCTGAACCCGAACTTCACCCGCTTCAAAAACCCAGTCCGATCCCTGTCCGGTGGGCAGCGCCAGGCAGTCGCGATCTGCCGAGCGGTGCACTTCAATGCTCGGATCCTGATCATGGACGAGCCCACCGCGGCCCTCGGGCCTGCCGAGACGGCACAAGTTCGCGATCTCATTCGGCAGCTCCAGAGGGAGGGGATCGGCATCTTCCTCATCAGCCACGATATCCACGACGTGTTCGACCTCTCCGACCGGATCAGCGTCATGTACCACGGTCGCCTGGTGGGCACCATGCGGAAGAGCGAGGTCACCTCCGACGACGTCCTGGCCATGATCATCATGGGCAAGGCCCCCGACGAGGTCACCGAGCGCGAACTGGCGGAGTTGCACCAGTAGGTCCAGGCGGCGCTTGCTATCTGCGATGGAAGACAGGGGCGAGCGCTGGATACAGCTCTCGGTACGTGGCATGGGCATCGGCGTAGGCCGAGCGGGCCGATCCCGGCGCGGCAACGGGGCTAGTGCGCACGAGTGATGCAGCCGCCGCGGGCACGTCCTCGAACCAGCCGATTCCAACTGCAGCCAGGATCGCCGCGCCGAAGGACGCGCCCTCGGTCGTAGAGGTCGTGACCAGTTCAGCGTCGAGGACGTCGGCCAGGATCTGGCGCCAGGTCTCGCTCGCCAGTCCCCCGCCCGACGACCGAATCTCACGCGGCCGCGGCATCCCAGCCGCGATCATCAGGTCGAGCCCGTCGCGCAGGCCGAACGCCACGCCCTCCAGCACGGCGCGGACGAGGTGCCGGCGGTCATGCTGAAGCGAGAGCCCCACGAAGGCGCCGCGGGCCAGCGGATCCGGGTGCGGGCTCCGCTCGCCGGAGAGGTACGGCAGGAAGAAGAGTCCGTCCGCGGCGGCCTGCACATCCCGGGCCGAGCCGGCCAGCGCCCCGAACTCCTCGCCGGGGGCGAACGCGTCGCGGAACCACCGCAGGCTGCCTGCGGCCGAGAGCATCACGGACATCAGGTGCCAGCGACCCGGGACGGCATGGCAGAAGGCATGCACACGTCCGCGGTGCTCATGGAGCGGCTGGCTCGTCGCGGCGAAGATGACGCCGGAGGTCCCCAGCGAGAGCGCCACCGTTCCCTCCGAGACGGCGCCGACCCCGACGCCATTGGCAGCCTGGTCGCCTCCCCCCGCCACGACAGGAGTGCCTCGGGCCAGGCCGGTCGCCTCGGACGCCTCGGCCGAGAGGACGCCCGTGATCTCAGGCCCTTCGTATGCGGGCGGGAGCCAGGCGGGTTCGAGGTCGAGTGCCGCGAGCAACTCCGGGGACCACGTCCGCGCAGCGAGATCGAACAGGATCGTCCCCGACCCATCGGCCTTGTCGATGGCGAAGTCGCCAGTGAGCCGGTACCGGACATAGTCCTTGGGCAGGAGCACGTGGGCGAGGCGAGCCCACACCTCGGGCTCGTGACGGCGGACCCACAGCAGCTTCGGGGCGGTGAAACCGGTCAGCGCGTCATTCCCGCTGATGGCGATCAACCGCTCCTGCCCGACCGCCGTTCGGATCTCGTCGCACTCGATGCTGGTTCGCTGGTCGTTCCACAGGATCGCCGGCCGGAGAACCGCGCCGGCCCCGTCGAGGAGGACGGCGCCGTGCATCTGTCCGGTCAGCCCGAGGGCCTCGACATCCGCGCCCGTGGCGCCGGCCGCGGCGAGTGCCGCCGGAATCGCCGACTTCGCCGCATTCCACCAGAGCCCCGGATCCTGCTCGCTCCAGAGTGGCCGCGGCGTCTGGAAGGAGTACTCCGCCACTCCCATCCCGCGCAGCTCGCCGGCGCGGTCGACTAGGACGGCCTTGGTGGCCGTCGTCGAGACATCGATCCCCAGCACGAGGCCCATCGGCGTCAGTCCGGCGCGCGGGCGTCGGCGGCCGCATCCACCTCCCAGATCGCCTGGTTGACGATGTTCTCGAGCATCTCCTGGCGGCCAGAGCGTGGCTTCGGGTCGATCTCCCCGGCCAGCACTCGCCCGGCGAGGATCTCGAAGAGCGCGCTGCCGGAGATGATGGACCGGCCGAGGTCACCGGCCCAACCCGCATAGCGCTCCTCCCGGTACTTCTCCAGCGTCCCCTGCTCGACCATTGCGGCGGCGACGAGGAGTGCGCGCGCCAGCGTGTCGATGCCGCCGATGTGCCCGTGGAAGAGGTCCTCTCGGTCGCTGCTCTGACGGCGAAGCTTCGCGTCAAAGTTGAAGCCGCCTGTCCCCATCCCGCCACCGCGCAGGATCTCGTAGATCGCCAGCGAGAGCTCGTCAACCGAGTTCGGGAACTGGTCGGTGTCCCAGCCGTTCTGGTAGTCGCCGCGGTTCGCATCGATGCTCCCGAAGATGCCGAGCGACATGGCCGTGGCCACCTCGTGGTGGAAGCTGTGCCCGGCGAGGGTGGCGTGGTTCGCCTCGATGTTGACCCGGTACTCGCCCTCGAGGCCGTGGCGTGCCAGGAACCCCTGCACCGTGGCCACGTCGTAGTCGTATTGGTGCTTGGTCGGCTCCTGCGGCTTCGGCTCGATCAACAGCGCGCCCTTGAAGCCGATCCGCTGCTTGTGCTCCGCGACCATGCCCAGGAAGCGGCCGAACTGCTGCTCGTCGCGTGCGAGGTCGGTGTTCAGCAGCGTCTCGTACCCCTCCCGCCCGCCCCACAGCACGTAGTTGGCGCCGCCGAGCCGATGCGTCGCCTCGAGCATCACCTTGACCTGGGCCGCCGCGTAGGCGAACACCTCTGGATCCGGGTTGGTGGCGGCGCCGGCGGCGTAGCGCGGGTTGCTGAACAGGTTCGCGGTCCCCCACAGCAGGTGAACGCCGGTGCGCTCCATCTTGGCCTGCGCCTCGTCGAGGATCGTCAGTAGGTTGGAGGTCGACTCGGCGAAGGTCCGCCCCTCGGGGGCGATGTCGCGGTCGTGGAAGCAGAAGAACGGCACGCCGAGCTTTTCCAGGAACTCGAACGCTGCGTCGAGCTTCGCCCGTGCGGCGATCATCGGGTCGAGGCGAGGGTCGAGCCACGGGCGGTCGAACGTCCCGAGGCCGAAGACGTCGGAGCCTGGCCAGTTGAACGAATGCCAGTAGCAGACCGCGATCCGCAGGTGGTCTTCCATGCGCTTGCCGAGGACCAGGCGGTCGGGGTCATAGACCTTGAATGACAGGGGTTCCTGGGAATGGATGCCTGCGAAGGGGATCCGCGCAGGGACGCCGGGGAAGAAGTCCTGGCTCATCCTGAGAACCTCCTTGTCTGGGGCGCGCGCCGGCCGAGATACGGGTCGTCCAGTGAGCTCGGCCCCGAGCCTAGCACGTGGGACGCCCGGCGCGGTTCGAGGACCGTGTGTCGTTCGCCGCCATGGCCGAATGGCGCCGCGCTATCATGTGACTCCGCACTCTCCTCGCCTGAGCCCTACCTGGAGACTCGGATGCACGCTCGGACGGCCATGCGGCCGCGCGCCGGCCGTGGTTCGTTGGTGGCTACGGCCGCCCTCGTGGCCATGCTCCTTGCGGGATCGGGCGCCGGGATCAGCGCGGGAGTGGACATCCCCCCGGCGGGCGGCTTCTACATCCAGACCTCGGGCCCAAACGCGCCGGTCACGATCGGCGACTGGTACAGTTCGAACCTGCCGGGCGCCGGCAATGGGTATCACTACATCTCGGTCAATGTCCCGTGCGGTTGGCCCTCTGGCACGCCGCTCATGTTCGATCTCTTCAGTCCCGAGATGAATGCCAACGGCGCGGTCGCCAACAGCGACGAGCCGCGCGGCGTGGGTCCCGACACGACGCAGTTTGAACTCTACGGGCCAGGCGCCACGGTCGGCCCCGGCTATGACCACCCGTTGCCGGGGACCGGCATCGCGGTGGCGAACTATTCGCCGGAGCCGCTGCTCCCCGAATCATGGGTCCGATTCGTGACCCTCAACCCCCCGGTCGCCTGCGGCAGCTACCTCGTGCGCTCGGCGGTGACCGGGGCCGCGGATGACGACAACGGCTGGCGCATCCGGGTCGGCACGGACAACGACTCCGACCCGACGAACGCGCCGCCAGCGAACTCGGACAACCCCGACGGCATTCCAGGGACGAACGACGAGATCGTCATCGGCGAGGTCCAGGTGAGCTATCAGCAGAGCACCGGCGGGGTCGCCTGCCTGACCCTGTTCGAGTACGTTCCGGCCGGCCAGCCGTCGGTCACCTTCCACAACTTCGACATGGACGGTAATACCCGCGTCCGCTACTACGCCCCGTCCGACGCATTCGACGCGACAGGCCTGACCGGCGGAACGGTCGGCACGCTCTCGAACAACGGGGTATGGAACAGTGGCACGCTGGCGCGCGTCGGCGACACGATCGCCAACCCGGAGGGTGGGTGGTGGCGGATCGTGAGCTGTCTCTCCGCGGGCAACCAGTTCATCCAGGAGGGACAGAACGGCGTCCGTGCCTTCTACAGCCAGCCGCCGACGCCGGTGATGACGCTCACCAAGGACGACGGCACGCTGGTTGCGCCCGCGGGCGGCGATCTCACCTACACCGTCACCGCCTCCAACACATCGAGCGGCGCGACCGCGGGTGCCGCATTGGCCGTCGTCATCACCGACACCATCCCGACGAACTCGACGTTCCAGTCCTGCGCGATTGTGGCCCCGGCGACCGGCACCTGCAGCGAGGCCCTCGGTGTCGTGACGGCCACGCTCAACGGTTGGATCGACGCGGGTTCAAGCGCCGCGGCCCAGATCACGGTGACCGTGGACGGCAACGCCAGCGGGACGATCACCAACGATGCGAGCGTCGCGTTCCAGGATGCCCTCGGCAACTCGTTCCCCCCAGTCACGGCCAACGACGTCGACACCGCGGGGCCACCATTGCCGACCCCCACTCCGTCGCCGACCCCCACCGTGTCGCCGACCCCCACTCCGTTGCCGACCCCCACCGTGGCGGCGACGAGCTCCGTACCCGACACCGGGCTGGATCCGACTCACCCGGGCGAGCTGGCGACCGCGCTCATCTTCGCCGCCCTGGGCATCCTGCTGGTCGGACTGCTGGGGCTCGCGTCGCTGGCGGAACGCCTGCAGCGAGGAGCCGACCCCCGCAGGGTGCGCTAGTGCTCGACCGCGCGACGTCCCTGCAGGGAGCGGATCAGGGTCACGTCATCGGCGTACTCGAGGTCACCACCGACCGGCAGGCCGCGGGCGATGCGCGAGACGATCGGCACGTGCGGGGCTAGCAGGCCCGCCAGATACATGGCGGTCGCCTCTCCCTCCAGGTTGGGGTTGGTGGCCAGGATCACCTCTTCGACGCCCCCGGCGGCAACGCGCACTACCAGCTCCCGAGCCCGGATCTGTTCTGGACCGATGCCGTCGATGGGGCTGATAGCTCCATGCAGAACGTGATAGCGGCCGCGGTACTCTCCGGTCCGATCGATCGCCAGCACATCGAGCGGCTCTTCAACGACGCAGATGCGGGTCGCGTCGCGACGATCATCGGCGCAGAAGGCGCATGGGTCGACGCCGCGATCGGTGATGTTGCAGCAGGTCGAGCAGTAGGCGACCTCCTCCTTCACCGCGACCAGCGCGGAGGCTAGGCCCCGAGCCTCATCGGCCGGGGCGCGGAGCATGTGGTAGGTGAGGCGCTGGGCCGTCTTGCGTCCGACCCCGGGGAGCTTGCTGAACTCCTCGATCAGGCGGGCGACCGGCGCGATCAGGCCGCTCAACCGTGGTCGCTCAACGGATCCCCGGCAAGCCGGGGAGGCCCATTCCGCCTGCCACCTTGCCCATCCGCTCGCGCTCGAGCTCCTTGCTCTGGGCGATCGCGTCGTTGACAGCGGCGGTGACCAGGTCCTGCAGCATTTCAACCTCCGCCGGATCGACCGCTGCCGGATCGATCTCGATCAGCCTGATCTCCCCGGCGCCGGTGATCAGCACCCGCACCGCACCGCCGCCGGCCGTCGCCTCCAGGGTCATCTCCTTCAGCTCGGCCTGGGCCTGCGCCATCTGGCTCTGCATCTGCTGGGCCATCTTCGCGATCTGGCCGATGTTCATGAGCGTACCTCCGGTGCATCGACCAGCTCTCCGCCGGTGATCCGCAGGACCCCCTCCAACAGGGCAAGGCCATCAGCGTCGGCGGGATCCGAGACGATCGCCTGGGCCACCGTCAGCGGCTCGAGCTCCACGTTGCTGGCGACGCAGTCGATCGCCCAGCTGCCTCCCAGCACGACGCTCAGCAGCTGCTCGATCGCCCCCGCGCGGGTCGCCGCCTTGGCGCGCATGAATGCGCGCTCCTCGGGAAAAGCGAGGGTCAGCCGCGCCCCATCGACTGCGATCGGCCGGCATTCACGCAGGAGTGGTTTGATGGCCGGAGCGGCGCGCTCGACGACGTCACCCCAGCGCGAGCGAACGCCGGCCACCCCGCTCGGCCGCGGGCCATCTGCCGCGACGGACTGCGCGGCGGGCGCCGATGCCTGGGGGCTGGGCGGAGGGGTCGCTTCGACACGTGCCGGGCGAGGCGGCGGAGCCTCTTCGCGGGGGGCAGCTGGTGGGGCCGGCTCGGGTTGTGCAGGTTGTGCGCGTGCCTGACGCACGACAGGAGCCGCGGCGGCGGCGATCGATGGCGCGGGCACCGCGAGCGACTCCACGGCCAGTAGCTCGAGGGCCAGGCGTGCACGACCCTCCCGGGCACCGACGGTGGCGGCCTCGGCCAGGATGCGGAGCATGCCGGCCAGGCGGCGGGCGAGTGATGGGTCGGACGCCGACCGGAGGAGCCGGCGGCGCGCCTCCGCCTCTGCCTGCGCGGCGACCTGGCCCATGTCGCGCCCGGCGTCGGCGAGCGCCTCGATCCGATCCAGGGCGGCCGGCGCATCGCCCGCCAGGTACGCGTCAAGCAGGGCGCCGATCTCCGCCTCGTCTGCCAGCCCGACCGCCTCGCGGACTGCGTCGGCGGTGATCCGGTCGCCGGCGAAGGCAAGCACCTGGTCGAGGAGCGACTCGGCATCGCGCATGCCGCCGTCGGCAAGCTGGGCGATCAGCTCCAGCGCCTCGGGCTCCGCCTCCGCCTTCTCGGCGGCGACGATACGGCCCAGCTTGGCGGCGATCAGAGCGGTCGGGATCCGACGAAAATCGAAGCGCTGGGTGCGGCTGATGACCGTTGCGGGCACCTTGTGGGTGTCGGTGGTGGCGAGGATGAAGACCACGTGGGGTGGCGGCTCCTCGACCAGCTTCAGCAACGCGTTGAAAGCATGCGTGCTGAGCATGTGAACCTCGTCGATGATGTAGACCCGCCGCCGCAGCTCGGCCGGCGCAGTGAGCGCCCGCATCACCAGGTCGCGGGCATCCTCGACGAGTCCGTGGCTGGCTGCGTCGATCTCGATGACGTCCATGGCGCGCCCCTCGCGGATTGATACGCAGGCGGCGCATCGGTCACACGGCTCGCCGTCGGCGCCGCGGTCAGTGCAGTTGATAGCCTTTGCCAGGATACGTGCCATCGAGGTCTTGCCGGTACCCCGCGGACCGACGAACAGGTAGGCATGGGCGATCTTGTCGGTCGCCACCGCGTTGCGCAGGGTGGTGACGATCGGGTCCTGCCCGATCAGCTCCTCGAAGCGCTGGGAGCGCCAGCGGCGATAGATGGCGGATGCCTCGGGGAATGCGGCGGCTGTGGGTTCGACCATGGCCTCCTTACCGTACACCGATCCGCGAACCGATCACGGTCGCAGGCGAGCAGTTGAAATTGGCCGTGCACCCGGCGTCGTTCGACCGCCTTTGCACACACTTCATCGGCCGGCTCCAGCCAGGTCGCCCCACGGCACCCGAAGGCGGTCGCTTACCGCTGCTTCCTTCCGGACCTGACGGGGTTCACGGACCTTCGCTGCGTGGGACCCGACTCTCAACGTCGGTCGATGTCGTGGGAGGCGAAGGCAGGTCAGCCTCGGCCGGGGATTCAGTCCCGCTGTAGCGGATTGCGGGTGCAGGGCACCGCTAGTTCCCCACCTAGCACGGCCGCGGCGGATGGTACAGGCGGTCGGGCGGTCGGTCAACGCCACGCGGCGGGACACGTTGAGCTACTACCTCGGTCAGATTGAGCCACAACCCGGCGGGAGTGGCGGAGAGGGGGGGATTCGAACCCCCGACGGGTTGCCCCGAACCGCATTTCCAATGCGGCGCCATAGGCCACTAGGCGACCTCTCCGGGGACCTCAGGTGCGATGGCGGAGAGGGTGGGATTCGAACCCACGGTGCTCATCGCACACCGCTTTTCGAGAGCGGCACCTTAAACCACTCGGACACCTCTCCGGCTGGGGGAGTCTAGCAGCGGAGGGTCAGGCCGGAGCCGGGGCGATGGCCTCCAGGCGCCGCGCCTCGTCCTCGCGAACCCCCGAGATGATTGAGATCTGGTGCGGCATCCCCGGCGCGCGAGCGAGTTGCACCGCGCCACCTGCGGCGCCCTGCCGCTCGTCCGGGACGGCATATACGAGCGTGCGGATCCGCGCCTCGAGGAGCGCCCCGACGCACATGGCGCACGGCTCATGGGTGGTGAAGACCGTCACCTCCGGCAGACGCTTCGGGTCGAGCTTGCGGGCCGCGGCCTGCAGGGTGAGGAGCACGGCGTGGGCGGTCGGGTCGCGCTGCAGGACGATGCGCCGATGGTCGCGGGCGATCATGGCGTCGTCCAGGACGGCCACCGCACCGATCGGCGTCTCCCCCTCCTCGGCGCCCCGTCGCGCCTCGGCGATCGCCTCGGCCATGTAGAGCTCATAGTTCACCGTTTGGAGTCTAGCAGCCCCTCCCGGGAGGTCAGCGCTCGCTAGCATGGGCGCCGGCCCGCCACGGTCAAGGGCCCGCCGGAGTCGTGAAAGGAGCCACAGCATCCCCGGTCTCCTCGCCTGGACGCGGCGCGATTGGGTGGCCCTGGCGATCGTCACGCTGGGTGCCGCCATCGTCCGGCTGGTGGGCCTCGGAACGCCGGCGGGCTTCGTCTTCGACGAGACCTTCTATGCCCGGAATGCGTGCCGCTTCGTCATCGACACGTCGCAATGCGGGATCGACGACCTGGTCAGCGGCGCACATCCGCCGCTCGGCAACTGGCTGATCGGGATCGGCGTCCGGCTCTTCGGCTACGACGAGTTCGGCTGGCGGGTCGGCTCCGCCGTGGCAGGAACTCTCACCGTCGCCCTGCTCTACCTCCTGGTGCGCCGCCTGCTCGCCGGGCACGTCCCCGGCCCCGCCGCGACGGTCGGAGCCTCCGCGGCGGCCGCCCTGCTCGCCGCTGACTTCCTGCACATCGTCCAGTCGCGGGTCGCGATGCTCGACTCGTTCGTGACCCTCTTCGTCGTCGCCACGGTGCTCTTCGCGGTGGCCGACGGGAGGCGTCGACGCGGGCCGCGCGGCGAGGACCTCAACGCGCCGAGTTGGCTCCGTCGCCTGGCCCTCGGACGGCCATGGCGTCTCGCCACGGGCCTGGCGCTGGGCGCGGCGACGGCGGTCAAGTGGTCCGGCGGCTACGTCGCGCTGGGGCTCGTCGTCCTGGTCGTCGCCTGGGAGCTGACCTCCCCGCTCGAGACCGGCGACAGCGAGCCCGCTGCGCCCCGCCAGAGCCGCCATGCCGTCGTGCGCCGCGAGCTCGTCCCGTCGCTGGTGCTGCTGGGGGTCGTGCCGCTGCTCGTCTATCTGGCGTCATACATCGGGCGGGTCGATGGAAGCGTCCTGGCGTTGCCGTGGCGGGAGGGATCTGTCTGGCGCGGCATCCTGGAACACCAGCTGGCGATGCTGCGCTTCCATACGGGGCTGGCCGGCGATCACCCGTACGAGTCGGCGCCATGGTCGTGGCTCCTCCTCAAACGCCCGGTGGCGTACTCGTTCGCGGCCGATGGCGGCACGTACCGCGAGATCCTGGCGGTCGGCAATCCGCTCACCTGGTGGGCTGGGGGCGTTGCGCTGGTGGCGGTGAGCGTGCGATGGGTCCGATCGGGAGCCGGGATCGCCCGCCCGGAGGCAACGCTGCTGGCGGCCGCCCTCGCGACGTACCTGCCGTGGCTGATCCTCTCCGGCTCCCGCTCACAGGTCTTCATCTGGTACCTGCTGCCGACGATCCCCTTTCTGTACGGCTCCCTGGGCCTGCTCGCGGCTCAGGCCTGGAGCTCTCTCCCGGGCCGGGTCGCGACCGGGGTCGCCGGGCTGGCGGTGGCCGTCTCGCTCGCCTTCTTCCTGCCGATCCTGACGGCCCAGCCGCTGACCATCGACGCCTGGCGCTCGAGGATCTGGTTCACCGATTGCCAGCGCCCCGGCGCACCCACCCTGCAGCTGCCCGACGATCAGATCAACAGCGGCGCGCCGCCATCGGGCTGGTGCTGGATCTGACATGGCAGACTGATGCACGACCGGCAGCACTCCGTTTTCCATACAGTGGCGTGCGTCGCCGGCGACGAGGTTGGCCGTTGACCGATCGACCGCATCCGAATGACGACGCGCTCCTGGCGCAACGGATCAGATCCGGCGATCGCGAGGCGCTGGGCGAGCTGTACGACCGGTACGTATCGGTCGCTCTGGCGACCTCCCTGCGGGTCGTGGGCGACCGGCAGCAGGCGGAGGACCTCGTGCACGATGCGTTCGTGGCGGTCTGGCAGAAGATCGACCGATTCGATCCGGTCCGCGGCAGCCTGCGCGCCTGGCTGCTCACCATCGTCCGGAACCGTGCAATCGACCGCCTCAGGGCCGTTCGACCCAGCATGGCGATCGAGGACGCCGATGCGCAGTCTCTGCTGCGCAGCAGTCCGAACCCGACCTGGGAGGCTGCCATCGCCCATCGCTCCGCTGCCGAGCTGCGTGCTGCGCTCGAAGGGCTGCCGCCTGAGCAGCGCCAAGCGGTCGAGCTCGCGTACTTCGGCGGGAACACCTATCGCGAGATCGCAGTCCTGACGAACGTGCCACTGGGGACGGCCAACGGCCGCCTGCGGCTGGCGCTCGCCAAGCTGCGCGAGGCGCTCCTGCGGACTGATGCCGCGCCGGCCGGCTCGCCCGAGCCAGCCAGCGCGCGGAGGACGGAGCGATGAACAGTAAGCTCGATTGCCAGGCTGTCGATGAGCTTGACGCTGCCTTCGCACTGGGTGCCCTCCCACCCGATGAGGCGCGGGCCGTGGCGGAGCACCTCGCCACCTGCGCCGAGCCGCATGCCCAGCTGCGGGCCTTCGTCGGGGCCGCCGAGGTGTTGGCGATGAGCACCGATCTTGCGCCACCCAGTCCTAAGCTGCGTGAGCGGGTGCTGGCGACGGTGTCGCGAACCCCGCAGGAGCACGCCGCAGGGCGGGCTCCGGCCGCTTCGGCCCCAGGGCCAAACGAGGGTCGCGGCTGGCTCGACTGGCTGTCGCCGCGGGTCGCACGTCCGCTGGCGATCGCGGCGGTGGTGGCGGTGCTGGCGGTCGGAGGCTGGAACCTCGCACTCCAGTCACAGCTCGGCGAGCAGGACCACGCGCTGCGGGCGGTCGCTGCTGCGATCTCAGGTGGGGACGTGGCCTACCGCGTCGAGGGACGCGCGGGCCGCGGATACGTGGTCGACACGCCCGGTAGTGGTGCGGCGCTCGTGGTCGCCGGCCTCGGCTCGCTGCCGGCCGGTCAGCTGTACGAGCTGTGGCTGCTCGATGCGGCGGGAGCCCCGGTGGCGGTGGGAACGTTCAAGCCGGGGAGTGACGTGGTCGCGGTGGTGCCCGTCGACCGCGACCTCACGGGCTACACCGCCTTCGCCGTCACGGTCGAGGCGAAGCGAGTCGCGGCGCCGACCGGCGAGCCGGTGATCGTCGGGAGCCTGAAGGCGAGCTGACCTTCGTCTAGCGGCCCGTCCGCTCGCCGGGGAGGCTCATCCACTCGCCGCGTCGATTCCCGATCCCACTGCCGCCCGGCCGCCCCTTGGCGTGCCTTCCGGCGGGTCGTGGGCGCCAGCCACCGGACGACGGAGCCGGGCGGCGTGGGCCGCGCGACGCCTGCGGTCGGCCGCCTCCCCCACCGCCAGTGCGGAGGCGAATGGGCTCGGGGCGAACCGATGGATCGGGCGCGAAGCCCGGAACGACCTCGGACGGGATCGGCTGACCCAGAAGTCGCTCAATCTCGCGCAGCATCGGCGCCTCGTCGATGCAGACCAGGGAGATGGCGTCGCCCTCGATCCCGGCTCGACCGGTGCGCCCGATGCGGTGCAGGTAGTCGGACGGCACCATCGGCAGCTCGAAGTTGACGACGTGCGGCAGCTGCTCAATGTCGAGCCCGCGCGCGGCGACCTCAGTGGCAATCAGCAGGGTGACGCGACCCGTCTTGAAGTCGTTCAGCGCGCGGATCCGCTGCGGCTGCGACTTGTTGCCGTGGATGGCGGTCGTTGCGATGCCGTCCTCCAGCAGCTGCTTGGCGAGTCGATCGGCGCCGTGTTTGGTGCGGGTGAATACCAGCGCCTGGTCGACGGCATGCGTCCGCACGAGGTGCGAGAGCAGCTCACGCTTGCGGCCCCGGTCGACGGGGTGGACCACCTGGCGCACCAGGTCGGTCGGCGTATTCCGTGGGGTCACCTGGACCGATGCCGGTCGATCGAGGAGGCCTTCGGCCAACTGGCGGATCTCGTTGGAGAAGGTGGCGCTGAAGAGCAGGTTTTGGCGGCGCGCCGGCAGGAGGGCCAGGATCGAACGGATGTCGCGAATGAAGCCCATATCGAGCATCCGATCCGCCTCGTCGAGGACCAGGATCTCGACACCGCCGAGGTCGATGGTGCCCTGTCGGGCATGGTCGAGCAGCCGGCCGGGCGTGGCGACCACGATTTCCGGGCCGCGGCGCAGCGCCGCCAGCTGATTGCCGAAGCCGACCCCGCCATAGATGGTCGTCGAGCGACGGCTGTTGGAGCCGTAGACGCGGACGCTTTCCTCGACCTGCATCGCGAGCTCCCGGGTGGGAACCACGATCAGGGCGCGGATCCGCGGCCGGGCTCCGTTGTGCGGCTGCGAAGCGGCGAGCAGCTGGATCATCGGCAGCACGAAGGCCGCCGTCTTGCCGGTGCCGGTCTGGGCGCCGGCGAGCAGGTCCCGACCGGCCAGGACGAAGGGGATCGCCTCGCGCTGGACGGGAGTGGGTTCGGTGTAGCCCTGCGCCGAGACGGCGCGGAGCAAGGCGGGCGCAAGCCCGAGCGTGGAGAAGGACATGAGAGCTCCTGACGAGGCCCTCCCGCCAGATGCGGGGCCCGGTCAGGGCGAGGGTTGGATCGGGATCGGGACGGTTTGAGGACCGCGGCGCGGACCGGAGCGCCTATCGAACACGTTTTCGAAATGATACACCATGGCTCCGGATACCCGTAAGTGGTACCCTTGGTGCCCCCACGAAGGTCGCCATGACGCCCGCCTGCATCCACGGATTCCGCACCGACGAGTGCACCGCCTGCCGCACCTGCCCCCACGGATTGGTCACCTCGCGCTGTGCCCGCTGCATCAAGGCCTCGAGCACGCCGGCGGGTCGCAAGGCCCTCCTGATTGCCCATGGGGACCATCCCTCTGAGGAGCGCGCCGGGTTCGAGATCTTCTACGTCCCCGAGCTCAACGGGTGGCAGGTCCGGGCCGATGACGAGCCGATATCGGCCGAGTCGTATCGGTCCATCTTCCTCGCCCGCAAGGCGGTCGACGACCTTGCTGCCGCGGCAGCCGCCAAGGAAGCGAAGAGCGCCTGACGTCGGCCGGTCAGCCTGAAAGGCTGGCCTTGAAGGCTCCGATCCTCGCGTAGGACTCGTCAATGCGTGCCTCGGTCAGGCTCCCCTTGGCCACGAGCCCCTCGATCAGGTCGATCGTCCTATTCACGATCCCAACCTCGAAGACCTGCTGCTGGGCGATGGTCAGCATGTCCACGCCGGCCAGGATGGCAAGCCGGAGCGCGTCCTCGTAGCCAAACGCCTTGCGGATGGCGCCCATCTGCATGTCGTCCGACACGACGAGCCCGTCCCAGCCCAGTTCCTGCCGCAGGATGCCGGTGATGGTCGGCTCCGAGAGCGTCGCTGGACGGTTCGGATCGAGCGTGGCGTTGAAGACATGCGCGGTCAGCACCGCATCGGCCGAGCCGTCGCGAATGATGTTGGCGAACGGCTCCAGCTCGGTTCGCGACCAGGTGCCCGTGACGTCGACCACGCCCAGGTGAGTGTCGCCGGTCGAGCTGCCGTGCCCGGGGAAGTGCTTGAGGGTCGTCCTGACACCCGCGGCGCGATGACCGGCGATGAACGCCTCGGCCTGGGCGGTAACGATCGCGGGATCGGCTGAGAATGAGCGTCCCAGGGCGCCGATGATCGGGTTGGTCGGGTTGACGTTCAGGTCGACCACCGGTGCCAGGTTGAGGTTCACGCCGACGGCAGCGAGGGTCTCGGCGATCTTGTGGCCGGCCTCCTGCGTGAACTCGATGTCGTCGCGCTTGCCGAGGTCTGCTGCGGATGTCGTCGGCGGGAAGCCGTGCCGCTGGTCGAGGCGCGCCACCAGGCCCCCCTCCTCGTCGATCGCCACCAGCAATCGCGTCGCTGCCAGTGCCTGGAGCCCGGCCACCAGCGCCTTGAGCTGGGCCGGCGACTCAACGTTCCGTACCTCGCTGTGGGTCGGCTGGTCGGTGTCGAAGAGCAGGATCCCGCCAAGGTTCTGGTCCCGGATGTCGGCCGCGATCTCGCTCGCCTGGTCGACCGTCAGCCCGCGAAAGCCGACCAGCAGCATCTGTCCGATTCGTTCGCGCAGGCTCGGAGTCGGGGTCGAAGTTGGAGTTGGCAGCGGCGTGGGCGAAGGGCTCGGCGGCAGGGCGGAGGCCGATGGCGTCGGCGAGGCCGCACGCTCGACGCCACACGCGGCCAGGGCGACCGCCGCCAGTCCCCCACCGAGCGTTGCGAGGAACCGTCGGCGGCTGATCGGGCTCGGGATGCGTGCCACGGATTCAGCCTACTTCGGAATGGGATTGCGAGGCGCGCCGGCCGCTCCGCGAGGGACGTCAAGGACGCGCTGGGGTAAACCCGACACCACCGACAGCATGGACTACGTTAAGGCCGTGGCTGCCCGCCTCTCAGCCTTTACCAACTCCGCCCGCAAGGCCGTCGACCAGACCGACAAGATCGGCGACGCCAACACCGCGGATCTCTTCACCCAGATCAGCCGATGCGCCGACAAGTACCTCTACTTCCTGGAGGCACACCTGCAGGACTAGCTCCTGCGCCCCACCCCACGCGGCCGGTATGTCAACCCCTGATTCGGGCAGCCCGCCGCACCGTCGGGGCGAGGGAATGGCGTGCCCGAGAGG
>JBDTQD010000029.1:0-18909 GCA_039932375.1 Chloroflexota bacterium
ACTAGGTCCTGAACCTAGCGCGTCTGCCTATTCCGCCACCTCGGCACGCGGTCTCGCGGGAAGGTCCCATCGAGGCGGCGCCGATGATAGCACAGGCTTCCGAGCCCTCCGAAGTGGGCGGAGGTCCTTACTTGCTCGGCGGGAGCAGATTGAGGAGGCTGAAGATGACGAACAGGACGGCCAGCAGGATCGTCAGCCGAAAGAGGGTGCGCTCGATGCCGCGCCGGCTGCGATAGGCCGTCACCTCGCCACCGAAGGTGCCACCCAGCCCGGTTCCGCGCTGCTGCAGCAGGATCGCCGCGATCAGCGCCACGGCCAAGATTGCCTGGGCGACGACCAGTGGATTCATGGCGGCGCAGTCTACCAGAGGGCCGGTGAGATCGCCCTGGGCTGGCTATGCCTCGAGCAGGTCGCGACCGGTCATCGAGGGGGGCGGTGGCAGGCCAAGCAGGTCGCAGATGGTCGGCGCCACGTCGGCCAGAGTCCCGTCGCGGAGCCTCGCTCCCCGCCACTGTTCTCCGACCAGCACGAAGGGGACCGGGGAGGTGGTGTGCTTGGTCTGCGGAGCACCCTGCACATCGCGCATCTCCTCGATGTTGCCGTGGTCGGCGGTGACAAGCAGGGCGCCCCCGGCCCCCAGCGTGGCCTCCACCAGCGTCTTAAGACAGCCATCGACCACCTGGGCGGCGCGCACGGCGGCCTCCCACACCCCGGTATGGGCGACCATGTCGGGATTGGCGTAGTTGATCAGGATGAAGTCGTACGCGTCAGAGCCGATCCCCGCCACCACGGCCTCCGTGATCGGGGCGGCGCTCATCTCCGGGGCGAGGTCGTAGGTCGGCACGTCGCGGCGCGACGGCACCAGCACCCGATCCTCGCCGGGGAATGCCTCCTCCACGCCTCCATTGAAGAAGTAGGTCACGTGCGCGTACTTCTCGGTCTCGGCCACATGGAGCTGGTGCATGCCGAGCCGGGAGAGGAAGGCCGCCAATGAGTCGATCACATGAGGTGGGAAGGCGACGAGAACCGGCAGCTTGTCGGGAAGCTGGTACTCGGTCAGGGTTGCGACCAGCAGTCCAGCCGGGCGCGCCCCGCGATCGAACGCGTCGAACGCGTCGAGTGCCAGCGCCCGGGTCAGTTGGCGTGCGCGATCGGCGCGATAGTTCAGGTGCACCACGGCGTCGCCGTCCCCCATCCCCCGGTAGTCGCCGACAACCGTCGGCCGGATGAACTCGTCGCTCTCACCGCGGGCATGGGCCTCCTCGACCGCCTCGGTGGCCGAGCCGGCCGTCTCGCCCCGTCCGTGCACGATCGCCTCCCAGGCCAACGCGATGCGGTCCCAGCGACCGTCGCGGTCCATCGCGTAGAAGCGGCCGCTGACGGTGGCGACCGTCGCGCGGCCGGCGATCCGCACCACCAGCCTCGGCACCAGCTCGGCCGCCGAGCGCGGGGGCGTGTCGCGCCCGTCGGTCATCGCATGGAGCAGCACGCGTGAGGGAGGGAGGCCAGCGTCGGCCGCCAGCTCGATCATGGCCAGCACATGCTCGTCAACCGCGTGCACGCCGCCTGGTCCCACAAGCGCCAGCAGGTTGAGCCGCGTCCCATGCTCAATGGCATGGCCCACGGCAGCGACCAGGACCGGATTCGTGAAGAAGGTCCCATCGGCAACGGCGGCGCTAATACGCGGCAGGTCCTGGACGACCAGGAAGCCCGCCCCCAGGTTCAGGTGGCCGACCTCCGAATTGCCCATCTGGCCTGCCGGCAGGCCGACCGCCTCGCCCGATGCCTCGAGCCGGCACATCGGCCACTCGGCGGTCAGGCGATCCCATGTCGGTATGCGCGCGGCGAGCAGCGCGTTGCGGGCGGGATCATCGGAGAGGCCGAACCCATCGAGCACGCACAGGACCACCGGTCGCGGACGGGCCGGTTCCGCGCTCACCGGTGCGCCTCGACGGCCAGGCGCACGATCCGGGCAAAGCCGTCCGCCTCGAGCGAGGCGCCGCCGACCAGCGCGCCGTCGACGTCGGGCTGGGCGAAGAACTCGGCCGCATTGTCGGGCGTGCAGCTGCCTCCGTACAGGATCGCGACCGCATCGGCTCCGATGGGGTCCGACTCTGCCAAGATCGCCCGCACCTGGGCCGCTGCGGCCTGGGCATCCTCGCCTGACGCGGCATCCCCAGTTCCGATCGCCCAGACCGGCTCATAGCCAACCACCAGCCCACTCCCCTCGATCCGATCGAGAAGCGACACCGCGGCACGCAGCTGGCGTTCGATGACCGTGGCGGTCAGGCCTGCGCTTCGCTCGTCCGCGCGCTCGCCGATGCAGGCGATCGGCACCAGGCCGTGCGCCACCGCAGAGGCCACCTTGGCCGCCACCCCGGCATCGGTCTCGTTGTCGAACTGGCGCCGTTCCGAGTGACCGAGGATCACGTACTGCGCCACCTCGGCGACCATCAGCGGCGAAGTCTCGCCGGTGTACGGGCCGGCCTCCTCGGCGTGCATCGTCTGGGCCCCGATCCCCAGCCGGCCCGGCTCCGCCGATCCGCCCCCGATCGCAGCGGCTATGCCAGCGAGCCAGATGGCCGGCGGGCAGACCACGGTCCGCGCGGCGAGCCCGGCGGTTGCCTTTTGCACGGCGACGGCAAGCTCCACGGCGCCCGCCCCCGACCTGGGGTTCATCTTCCAGTTGCCGGCGATCAGCGGTGAACGCGAGGCATGCACGTCTGCTATCAGCTCCGGCTGCGCCGGGGGGTCGCCATGTCGGCGGCGAGCTCGACCAAACGCCTGAGCCGGTGGTTCATCGCCGAGCGACTGATGCCCATGGTCGAGGCGAGCGTGTCGAGGTCCGCCTCCGGCTGCCGGCGGCGATGCGCGGCCGCCTCGCGCAGCCCGTCCCCGACCCGCTCCAGCTCGCCGATTGCCTCCAGTCGAGCGATCGCCTGCAGCTGGCGATCGGCCGCTCGCACCGTCCGCGCCAGGTTCGCCTCCTCGGCATTCACGAGCCGATTCAACCGGTTCTGGACCTCCCGGCTGACGCGGGTCGTCTCGAAGTCGAGCAGCGCGCGGTTGGCGCCGATCAGGCGCAGCAAGCCGCCGATCTGCTCGTGCCCCTTGAGGTAGACGACATGCCGTCCCCGGCGCAACATGTGCGAGGCGCGCACGTCGCTGGCGGCGAGGAGCCGCTTCAGCTCACCCGCCCTGCGCCGGTCTCGGAACACGAGCTCGACATGCGGCCCGCCGGCGCCGCCGCTGATCGAGCCAGCCCCCAACAGCAGGCCGCGGACGAACGCGCGCCGGTCACATGCCTTGGCCGTGGCCGCCTCCCACGCCGAGGGTACCTCGCCGTCGAGCGTGACCCGCAAATGGTGGCGACCCGGTACGCGCGCCGACGCCGGCGGACGATGGGTGGTCGCAACCACTCCGATCGAGGCGGCGAGCTCGACGGCAATGCGCGCCGTGGCGTGATCGAGGGTGCGGACGCCTCCGTCGGCATCGACGGTCTGGAGCAGCCCGACCAGCTCGGCGCGACGGCAGCAGGCGCGCGCCGGGCGGATGCGCGCCAGTTCCCCTCGCAGCTCGCTGGCGACCAGCATTCGGCTCGGGTCAGCCCACGGAGGCGGTCGGCCGCGAGGCAATCCGCCGCTGTCGTGTCCGGTCGGCGCGATCCTCCTGCTGGATCCGCATCAGCGCCGCGGCCAGCTTCGCGGGGTCGTGGTGATGGGCATTCGTGACGTCGACCAGATCCTCCTCGACGATCGTGATCGGCAGCTCCTCGAGGCGGCGCACGTCGACCTGCACCGGCTGCCCGAGCCAGCCCTCGGGGCGACGCGCATCGTGGTTGTCGTTCAGCAGGACGTAGTCGAACAACCCGTCGCCGACGTGGTCGATCAGCGCCTCGAGGTGCTGCGCGGCCGAGTAGAAGCCGGTCTCGCCGGGCTGCGTGGCCACGTTGCAGACGTAGGCGCGAATTCCGGCCGCGGCTGCCACGGCATCGCGGATATCGCTGATCAGGAGGTTCGGCAGGACGCTCGAGTAGAGGCTCCCCGGCCCCACTACGACGAGGTCGGCCTCCAGGATCCGCTCGATCGCCTCGGGGTTCGCCCGAACGTCGGGTGGGTCGATCGAGACGCTAGCGATTGGTTCGTCGGCGATGGTGATCGATGCCTGCCCGCTGATGCGCCTGCCGGATTCGAGCGTGGCCGCCAGGGTGAGCGGCACACTGGTCGCCGGCAGCACCTGGCCGCGCACGGCAAGGACGCGGTTCGACTCGCGCACCGCCTCCTCGAAGTCGCCGGTCACCGCAGTCATGGCGGCGATGAAGAGGTTTCCGAAGGCGTGATCGTCGAGCCCCGAGCCGGGCGGGAAGCGGTACTGCATCAGCTGGGTCATCAGCGGCTCGGCATCGGCCAGTGCCGCGATGCAGTTTCGAATGTCGCCGGGCGGGGCGATCCCCAGCTGCTGGCGCAGGCGGCCGCTGCTACCGCCGTCATCTGCCAGCGTGACGATTGCGGTGATGTTGGCCGAGTAGCCCTTCAGTCCACGCAGGAGCGTCGACAGGCCGGTCCCTCCGCCGATCGCCACGATCCGCGGGCCGCGCGCCAGGTAGCGCTTGGTGTAGAGCACCTCGAGCACCGAGTCGCCGCGGGTCACGAAGGGCGAGACGATGCTCCGCATCAGGCCCCACACGCCGATGCCGGTGAGGCCCATGCCGAGCACCACCACGATCGCTGCCCTGATCGGCCGATCCAGGTCGGCGCCGGTGAGGGCGAAGACGAAGGAGGTATCAGGCAGGTGTCGATACCAATCGACGACCAGGATCGCCGCGCCCAGGCCGAGGACGGTGATGCCACAGAAAAGGAGCACCAGCCAGCGCTTCAGGTGCATCCCCGGGTAGAGCCAGCGCGGAATGCGGATCCGTCTCATCGTTCCAGCTCGCGGTGGAAGACGCCGACCGAAACGCCGCCGAGGCTGCGCAGCCGTTCGGCCAGCTCTTCGGCCAGGGCGATGGAGCGGTGGTATCCACCCGTGCAGCCGAGCGCCACGGTCAGGCGCGTCTTGCCCTCGGACCGATAGGCGGGGACGGTCAGCTGCAAGAGCTCGACCACCAGCTCAACGAACCGGCCGGCGGCCGGCTGGCCCAGGACGTAGTCGCGCACCGGGGTCTGCAGGCCGGAGAGCGGCTTCAGGTCGGGCACGTAGAACGGATTGGTCAGGAAGCGAACGTCGAAGACCAGGTCCGCGTCGATCGGGATCCCGAACTTGAAGCCGAAGGTGAGGATGTCGATCAGCAGCTCGTCCGCGGCGCTGTCGCGCGGGACATGCCGAAAGAGCTGTTCCTTGAGCTGCCCGATCGAGAGCCCGCTCGTGTCGATCACCTGGTCGGCCAGCTCCCGGGTCCGCGCCAGCCGCTCCCGCTCGAGAATGATGCTGGCCTCCACCCCGCTCCGCATCTGGAGGGGATGCCGATGGCGGGTCTCGCTGAATCGGCTGACCAGGACTGCATCGCTCGCCTCGAGGTAGAGAACCTGCATCGGGACGCCGCGCTCCGCCAGCGCTGCGCGCGCCTGCTCGATCGCCGGCGCCGGATCTCCTGCCCTGATGTCCACCACCAGCGCCACGTTCCGGTATCGCACGGGGTCCCCATCGCGCAGCGCCAGGAATCCGTCGAGCAGGTCCGGCGGCAGATTGTCGACGCAGTAGTAGCCAAGGTCCTCGAAGAGCTTGCTGGCCTGGCTCTTGCCGGCCCCCGACAGCCCGCTGATGACGACCACGTGCCCGTCGCTGCCTGGTCGAGTGGCGCGCTTCGCAGCCTCGGCGCGGGTCCGTGGGACGGTCGCCGGGGCGGCGGGACCTACTGCTCGTGCCATGCGCCCTCCTCGCCGTCGGGTGCGAGCGAGTATAGCCTCAGCCACGGTCCCCACCGCCGAGGCCCGCCAGCAGCCCCTGCACCGTGGCGGCGGCGCACGCCCGCAGCGCATCCAGGTCGTAGCCGCCCTCCAGCGTGAGGGCAACGCCGGGCAGCCCGAGCGACGCCGTCACGGCTCCGACCGCCTCCGCCACGAGCCCGAATCCAGCGGTCGTCACCTCCAGCCCGGCGAGCGGGTCGAGGCGGTGCGCGTCGTACCCCGCCGAGACGAGGATTGCCTCCGGCGCGAAGGCCCTGACCGCCGGCAGCAGCTGCACCGTCCACGCCTCGACGAACGCGTCGTCGCCGCTCCCCGGCGAGAGGGGTGCGTTGTGCTTCGTGCCGGCGCCGGCCCCCCGTCCCGCTTCGCGGGCACCGCCACTGCCGGGATAAAGCGGCATTTGGTGAGTAGAGGCGTACCAAAGGTCGGGATCCGCGTCGAATATGGACTGGGTCCCGTCGCCGTGGTGAACGTCCCAGTCGACGATGGCGATGCGCCGGGCGAGGCCTGCGGCGCGCAGCGCCATCGCGGCCAGCGCCACATTGTTCAGCAGGCAGAAGCCCGCCGCCCGCTCGGCGCGAGCGTGGTGCCCAGGCGGGTGGACGACGGCGAACGCGACCTCCGCCTCGCCACGCGCGACGCCGGCCGCCGCCTGGATCGTTGCGCCGGCTGCCAAGCGCGCAGCGACCATGGATCCTGCCCCGAGGTAGGTATCGGCGTCGATCCATCCTCCACCGAGGCTCGCGGCGTCGTCCAGCAGCTTGAGGTACGCGCGGGAGTGAACCCGCTCCAGGGCGACCTGGTCGGCCGGCTCGGCCGGCGGACGCTCCAGCGTCGCTCCGCCGGCGGTGGCACCGTCGGCCACGCCCGCGGCGACGGCGTCCAGGCGCTCGGGACGCTCCGGGTGGCCGGGTGGATCGTGCCTCGCCATCGCCGCATCGGTCAGCAGGAAAACGCGCGCAGCGACCATCAGCCCCTAGCGCCGGATCATGCGGATGATCAACAGCGAGCCCTCGAAGAGCACGAACATGACGCTAGCGAGGATGGTCGGCGAGATCGGATCCCCGCCGGGAGTCACGACGATCGCGAATGCGACGATCCCGACGATGATGAAGCGACGCCGTGACGCGAGGCGCCGATGCGTAAGGATCCCGACCTTCGCCAGCCCGATCAGCACGATCGGGAACTCGAGCACGAGGCCGAACGCAAGCAGCATGGTGGTCACGAAGCCGATGTAGCCGTCAATGGTCAGGTTGGGCTCGGCCAGTCCCTCGGAGAAGGTCAGGAGGAAGGTCAGGGCGAACGGAATGATGACGTAGCCGATCACGATGCCGAGGGCGAAGAGGAGGAGGGCAGCCAAGATCACCGGCCACACGAAACGCCGTTCGTTTCGGGTCAGGCCCGGGCCGACGAACCGCCAGAGCTGGTACAGGATCACCGGCATGGCGATCGCGATCCCAAGGAACCCAGCGACCTTGAGCTGCGCCGTGAAGGCGTCGGCCGGTCCCAGGAACTGCAGATGGCGGTACTGCTCCGGCAGCCGGTCGCGCAGCAGGACCAGCACGTCGCGGGAGAAGAAGAAGCCGATGGCCGCCGCGCCCAGGACGCAAATGACCACCACGATCAGGCGACGGCGCAGCTCCTCGAGGTGCTCGATGAGGCTCATCGTGGCCCCGTTGTCGGTCACGAGTGCCTCACTCAGTCAGCGGGCGTGGGCGAGCGCAGACCCGGTCGCTCCCCCATCGTCGAGGGGTAGGACGGACTACTTCGCCTCGGACGCGTCGTCTGCGGTCGACGGCTCCGGGGTCGGCGCGGCGGCAGCCTTGCTGGGCTCGCCCCGGATGGAGCTCTCGAGATCGTTCGACGCCTTGCGAAACTCGCGGACGCCTTTCCCGATGGCGTTCCCGATGTCCGGCAGCTTGCCCGGCCCAAAGACGATCAGGACGACGACGAGGAGGATGATCAGCTCAGGCCAACCGATGGGTCCCATGTGCTCTCGCGTTCCTCGTGGGCGATGCTCGATGCGCGCCCGGCCTATGCCAGGCTAGGCAGGGAGTGTAGCACCGGCCTCCTGCATGCGACCCAGCCAGGCCAGGGCTGATGCCGCGGCGGCGGAGCGCCAGGCATCCCCCCGCGACGCGCCGGCGATGCCGCGCGAGATGCTGACCAGGCCCGGAGCCGCCGTGCCGTCACAAAACGCCAGCGCCGCGCCAAGGTCGCCGCCCTGCGCACCAACCCCCGGCACCAGGAAGCCGAGCCCGGGCGCAATCCGCCGCAAGCGCTCCAGCTCGGCCGGGACAGTTGCGCCGACGACCAGGCCGACCCGCCCATCGGTCCAGGTCGAAGCCACCCAGCTGGCCACGCGCTCATGCAGCGGAGCGCCCGCAACGGGAAGATCCTGCAGGCTTCCTCCACTCGGATTGCTGGTCCGTGCCACGAGGTAGACGACCCGCCCCGGATACGCCAGGAACGGCTCGACCGAGTCCTCGCCGAGGTAGGGCGAGAGCGTCACTGCGTCCGCTCCCAGGAGCCCGAACAGCGACGCGGCGTAGCGCTCGGCGGTTGGGCCGATGTCTCCCCGCTTGGCGTCGAGCAGCAGGAAGTGATCGTCGGGCAGATCGCCGACCAGTCGCTCAAGCGCCGCCCAGCCGGGCGAGCCGAACGCCTCGAAGAACGCGACGTTGATCTTGACCGCCGCCGCGTGCTCGGCGGCCGCCTCGACGAGCCCGCGGGCGAACCGCTCGATCCCCCCCACGTCGCGTGGCAGCTCGTCGGGGAGCGCGTCGGGGTGCGGGTCGATCCCGAGGCAGAGGGGCGCCCCGAGTCGGGCGACGCGGGCGCGAAGCCGGTCGAGAGGATCCGGACGTCCGTTCATCGTGCCGGAACCACCACTTCCGGATTGGCTGCCGAGCCAATCGGGATGGCGGCCACGGCGACCTCGCGGCGCCGCGCGACGAGCGGGCTGGCACCGGCATCGGCATAGTCGGCGACCCGGATCCGGAGGCGCGGCAGCCCCTGAAAGACGTCTCGTTCGAGGGTGCCGACCAGGTCGATCGCAGCGCCCGGCTCGGGCAGCGGACGATCCGCGGGGGTGCCGAATGCAATGGCGTCGAAGACCTCGTTGCCACGCCGCATGCGAAGTGAAACGTGATCTCCATCGGACCCGACGCGGCGCGCATCGGCGACGAGCAGCCCGGTCACCGCCAGGAGGGGCTCGACGTGCCCGGGCCCGAATGGGGCAAGCCGGGCGATCTCCTCGGCCAGCGGCCAGCCCAGGTGAGCGGCGGGCAGGACGAGGTCGACCTTCAGGGCCGTCGCGCGTTCCGCGGCACGCCCGGGATCCGGGGGGAAGGGGCGCGGCAGCGCCTGGAAGGCAGCGGCAAACCCGTCCCAATCGGCGATCCGCAGGCTGAAGCCTCCGGCAGATGGGTGTCCCCCGCGCTTGAGAAGCAGTCCGGCACACGCCTCGAGCGACAGGGCGACATGGAAATCGGCCGGCGCTCGCACCGATCCGCGAAGCTCGTCGTCGACAGGAGCCGCGATCGCCACCGGCCTTCCGAGCGATTCGACCAGACGATTCGCCACCAGGCCGAGCACGCCCGGCGCCCACGCGTCGCCGACCAGCGCAAGGGGACCCTCCCCTGGCGCCTTGGCCGCCATGGCACGAGCCTCCTCGATGGTGGTGGCCGTCAATGAGCGACGCTCGAGGTGCACAGCCTCGAGCTCGTCGGCGATCTGCTCCGCCGCGTCCGGATCCTCCTCGAGCAGGAGCGACATCGCCAGCTCGGCATCGGCGATCCGGCCGGCGGCGTTGATGCGCGGCGCGATGCCGAACCCGATGTCGCGCGCCGTCGGCTGGGCCGGCAGCTCGGCCGAGCGGGCCAGGAGGGCGCGCAGGCCGGGCCGTGACGTGGTGGCAAGCTCGTCGAGCCCGAGCCGCACGATGGCGCGGCTCTCGCCGGTCATCGGGGCCATGTCGGCGATGGTGCCGATCGCCGCGACGCCTGCGAGGTCGGCAGCCTGGCGACCACGGCGGGCGAGCAGCGCGGAGGCCAGCTTGAAGGCGATCCCCGCGCCGGTCAGGTCGGGATCGGGATAGGTGCAGTCGCCGCGGTGGGGGTCGACGACGGCAATCGCCCGCGGCAGCGCCCCAGACGGCAGGTGGTGATCGGTGACGATGACGTCCATCCCCAGCTGGCCGGCCGCCGCGACTTCGACCGCGTTGGCGACGCCACAGTCGCAGGTGATCACCAAAGTCGCGCCGGCAGCGCGCAGCCGCTCGAGGCCGCCCAGCGAGAGGCCATATCCTTCTGCCAGGCGCGACGGCACGTGGCGCAGCGGCTCGATCCCGAGCGCTCGCAAGGCGAGCACCCAGACCACCACCGCCGTCATCCCATCGGCGTCGTAGTCGCCCCAGATGGCGATCTGCTCCCCCGCCTCGATGGCGCGCTCAATCCGGTCGAGCGCCTGGTCGGCATCGGCCATGAGCGAGATGTCGTGGAGGGAATCCTCGCCGGCGTGGAGGAAACGGCCGAGCTGGTCATCGTCCCTGAAGCCGCGGCGAGCGAGCAGCGTGGCCACAGGCCGACCGAAGCCGGCGAAGGTCGGAGGCTCAGGAACGGGCTGCGGCAGGAGCCATTCGAGACGGGGCAGGATCACCTGGCCATGGTAGTCCGGCCAGGCTTACCGCCGACGTATCGGCCAGTTATCGGCGAGAGGCGCTAGCGACCGGCCGGACGCGGGGCCTTGCGGGCGGCGGCGAGGGCCTGCGCCTTGCGCTTTGCGTCCCATTCGTACCACGCGGCCAGCAGCTGGCTGGCGTTGAAGATCGACGAATAGGTCCCACTGATGACCCCGATCAGGAGGGCCAGCGTGAAGGTCCGGATCGTCGCGGGCCCGAGCAGCAGGAGCGCGGTGAGGGTCACCACCACCGTCAGGCTGGTGTTGATGGAGCGTCCGAGGGTCTGCAGGATCGAGTGGTTGACGATTGCGCCGAACGGCTCTCCCGCATGCCGCACCCGGTTCTCCCGAATCCGGTCGAATACGACGATCGTGTCGTGCACGCTGAAGCCGATGATCGTCAGCAGGGCGGTGACGAAGAGCGCGTCGAACTCGAGGCCGAAGAAGAAGCCGAGCATCGCGAAGATGCCCACCACCACCACGACGTCATGTAGCAGGGCCACGATCGCAGCGGTGCCATAGCGGAACCCGAAGCGAATCCACAGGTAGCCGAGGATGAACAGCTCGCCGATGACGATCAGGATGATCGAGCTGCGGATCAGCTCGGATCCGACGGTCGGCCCCACGGTCGTCCGGCTGCGCTCATCCGCAGCGCCGAAGCGCGCGACCAGCTGCTTCTCCAGGTCGGCGAACTTCGTGCCCGGGATCACCGGCTGCGGCGTCGGGCTGGGCGATGCGGTCGGCGACGAGCTGGATGAGGGGGCGGCAGTCGGCGTGGGCGATGGCGTCGGGCTTGGTGTTGGCGACGGGGACGGCGCAGGCGTGACTCCCGATGGAAGCGGGGTCGGGGTCGGGGTTTGTGACACGCCCGGAGCGGCGGTCGGCTGCAGCAGGAGGTCGATTGGGCGAGTCCGGATCTCCAGGAATCCGCCGCCAACCGAGCGGACGGTGGCCTCTGGATGGCCGAGGGCAACCAATGCGGTGTGCACCGCGGCGGCGCTCGGCTTGCTCGCGTACTGGACCTGCCAGACGGTGCCGCCCGTGTAGTCGATCGACGGCTTCAGCCCGCCCAGGATGATGAATATCAGGCCGGGGATGGTGATCAGCAGGCTGAAGGCGAAGTACCAATTGCGCCGGCCGACGATGTCGTACACGGTCTCAGCGCTCCACGTGGTAGAGCTCGAGGCGTCGCCCCCAGTCGGTGCGCACGACAAGCCGGAGCACCGTGCGGGTGACGGTGACCGCGCTGAACATCGAGATCAGCACGCCGATGATCAGCACCAGGGCGAAGCCCCGCACCACCGTGGTCCCCTGCCAATAGAGCCACGAGGCGACCAAGAGCGAGCTGACATTCGAGTCGAGGATGCTCGACCAGGCCCGATTGAAGCCGGCCTCGATGGCAGGCCCCAGGGTCTTGCCGGCCCGGATCTCCTCCTTCATGCGTTCGAAGATGAGGATGTTGGCATCGACCGCCATGCCGATCGACAGGATGAAGGCTGCCACCCCGGCCAGGGTAAGGGTGACGCCGATGAGGCGAAAGACCGCGTACGTGACGAGCGAGTAGAAGATCAGCGCCCCCGCCGCCAGAACGCCGGGGAGACGGTAGTAGGCGATCATGAAGAGGAGGACCAGCAGGAGGCCGATCCCGCCCGCGACCAGGGCCTGCTTCAGGAAGCCAGCGCCGAGGGTCGGCGCCACGCGTTCCACGCCCTGTTCGACCAGCGAAACGGGCAGCGCGCCGAAGCGCAGGGTGTTGTAGAGGTTGGTGCGTTCGGTCTCGGCGGACTGGCTCTGCGCGCCCACAGTGATGATCGTCTGGCCGCCGCAGATGGCGGCCTGGATGGTCGGCGTGGTGATGATGCGCCCGTCGAGCGCGATCGGGCCCGGCTTGTTGGCGTTGGCGGTGGTGAACGTGCACCAGATGTCCGACGCGTCGCTCTTCAACGTGAAATCGACGCCGATCTGCCCGTTGTTCGTGCCCGGTTGCACGCTCGAGGGATCGATCTTCGAGCCGTCGAAGAGCTCCGCAACTGTCCCGGCGGCGAGGAGTGGTCGGATGTCCTGGTTCACAGTCACCGTCTGGCCCTTGGGGTCGATAAATTGCAACTTCCCTGTCGAGCCGACGAGGCTGCGAATCTGGTCCTCGTTCGAGATGCCGGGCACCTCGACCACGATCCGCCGGTCGCCGCCGCTCACCTCGGTGCGCACCTGCGGCTCCGACACGCCGCTGCCGCCCACGCGCCGCTCGATGATGTCGCGGGCCGTTTCGACCTGGTCGTTGGTGATCGCCTGGCCGGGCTGCGCCTCGACGAGGAGCGTGATCCGGATGCCGCCCTTCAGGTCGAGCCCCAGCACCGTCTTCAGGTCACGGCCGAAGATGTTCGAGGGCAGCCACGTCAGGCCGAGCGTCTGTCGGGGGAGGTCGATAAAGATCGCCAACAGCAGGGTGACAAGGATCACCCACGGGGCGATGCGGCGCCAGGTCATATGTCGGCCAGGTGAACCTCTCGCTCCGGTCGTCGCGGCTGCCGCAGACACCAAACGCGCCGCAGGCTTGCGGCGGGCGGCGCCAGTATAGGCACGCTCAGATACCCTCGCAAGACGACCGAGGCGGCGCCGGCATCAGGCCAGCATCCCCTCGCGGGCCAGGTGCCGCCTCAGCCGTTCCGCAAGGTCTCGCGGGATCCCCGGGGTCTCGGCCAGCTCATCGATGGACGCCTCGCGGAGGCGACGGACGCTGCCGAACCGCTTGAGGAGCGCTTTCCTGCGCACCGGTCCGATCCCCTCGATCTCGTCGAAGACGCTGGCCAGCGCTCTCTTGCTTCGGACCGAGCGGTGGTAGGTGATTGCGAACCGATGGGCCTCGTCTCGGATCCGCTGCACCAGGTAGAGCCCCTGGCTGTTGCGGGGCAGCACGATCGGGTCGGGCCGCCCCGGCAGGTAGAGCTCCTCGAAGCGTTTGGCCAGCCCCGCTACCGGCACGTCGCCGATCTCCAGCTCGCGCATCGCTCCGACCGCGGCGGAGAGCTGTCCCTTGCCACCGTCCACGATCACGAGGTCGGGCAGCGCCCAGCCGGCGTCGCGCGCCGCGGTCGGGCGTCGAGGCTGATCCGCCACCTCCTCGTCGCCGAGCCCCTCGAAGGCGGGGTCCGCCCCGACCGCCGCCAGTGACAAGGCGCCGGTCTCGGCGCGCAGCTTCGACGCGCGCGAAAATCGCCGATGGATGACCTCGGCCATCATCCGGAAGTCGTCGGGCGTATCGCCGGATCGGATCCGGAATCGGCGGTACTCGCGCGGCTCGGGACGGCCGTTGACGAAGACCACCATGCTCCCCACCGCGCTCGTCCCCTGGATGTTACTCATGTCGTAGCACTCGATCCGCTCGGGCGCGCGGCCGAGGCCCAGGGCGTCAGCAAGCTCCTCCAGCGCCTCGTCCCGCTTCCCGGCGTCCGCCAGCCATTCGGCACGCTCGCGCGACAGCGCCTCGACCGCGTTCTGAGACGCGAGCGCGACCATCCGGCGCTTGTCTCCTCGCTCTGGGATCGTCAGCATGACCCGCGACCCGCGACGGTCGGTCAGGAAGGTCGCCAGCTCATCGACCTCGGTCGGGGCGAAGGGAAGGACAACCTCCCGCGGCGGCCGCTCGGTCGCGGCGTAGTACTGCTGCAGGAACGAACCAAGCACTTCGCCGTCGGGCACCTCCCGCGCCCCCTCGACGATGAAATGCTCGCGCCCGATCATCTTGCCGTTGCGGATCACGAAGAGTTGGAGGCAGGCCTCCCCCTCCTCGCGCGCGATCCCGATCACGTCCTGCTCTGCGCGGCTGTAGGCGGCGACCTTCTGCTGCTCGATGGTGCGCTCGACGGCGCGCAGCTTGTCGCGGGCGATCGCCGCCTGCTCGTAGCGGAGCGCCGTCGAATGGTCCGCCATCTCGCCGCGCAGCTCGTCGGCGATCCCCTCCTGGCGCCCGTCCAGGAAGTCGACTACGCGATTGATCGTGGCCCGGTACTCGGCCCTCTCGATGGCCTGGATGCAGGGCCCCTGGCAGCGCTTGATGTAGTAGAGCAGGCAGGGCCGCTCGAGGACTCGCTTTCCCTCGGGGATGTCGAGGTTGCAGGTGCGGAACGGGAAGATGCGGCGCAGCAGCTTGAGCGTCTCGTCCACACTCGACGCGGAGGCGTATGGCCCGAAGTAGCGGCTCCCGTCGCGGCTCAGCTTGCGCGTGCGCACGATCCTCGGGAAGTCCTCTCCGAGCGTGATCTTGACGAAGGGATAGCTCTTGTCGTCGCGAAGGCGGATGTTGAAGCGAGGTCGATGCTCCTTGATCAGGTTGCATTCCAGCAGGTAGGCCTCGCTGACGGTGTCGGTGACGATGTACTCGACATCGGCCACCTCGGCGGTCATGCGCACGATCCGGGAGTCCAGGCCTGCCTTGGAGCCAAAGTACGACCGGACCCGATGACGTAGCAGATCGGCCTTGCCGACGTACAGCACCCTTCCATCGGCGCCCTTCATGAGGTAGACGCCGGGAGCGAGCGGCAGCTGGCGCAGGACCGCACGCAGATGCGCGTCGCGCTGGTCGGTGGCGATCATGGCTGGCTCGGGGAAAGACTCGGCGTGGGGCTCGCCAGGGGTCGAGCCAGCTCGGCCTGGATGAACGCCTGCAACGGCCCGTAGTCGCCGCGTGAGCTGCCCCCGATGACGATGAAGATGTACTGGCCGGCCTTGCTCCTGGCTGCCTTCAGGATCACCCCTTCCTTCAGCTCGATGCGCCGATCGACCCCCAGGTGCCCCGAGAGCAGGTAGAGGTCGATCGCCGACAGGTCGGTGGACATCAGGCCCTGCAGCCCGTCCATCATGGCCAGCCCCGGCCCCAGCGAGCCGATCCCGCCACCGAGCTTGCCGCGCAACGCGACCAGGACTCGCTGCTGCCGCACCGATCTGGCGAAGTCGTTCGCCTCGGCGAAGACGCTCGCGTATCGGGAACGGGAGTAGTCCAGCGCGTGGACTCCGTCCAGGAAGATCGGTCCCGCGTTGAAGAACCCGCCGTCCCAGACACCGGCGTGGTACTTCGTCTCATTCCAGGTGTACTTGAAGGCGACCGGGTTGTTGACCGTCACGCCGCCAACGGCGTCAACCATCGCCTTGAAGCCCTTGAAGTCGAGCGCCAGCCAATGGTCGATCTTCAGGCCGGTCACCTCGGATAGGACCGTGGTCGCCAATTTGCCGGCCTCGGGGAGGCCGCCGCGGATGAACCCGTCGGCGAACGCCTCGTTGATCTTGCCGGCCTTCGGGAGCTCGGTAAGCCCTTGGACCCAGAGGTCGCGCGGAATCGGGATCAGGGTCGTCGTGTCCGCCTTGGGGTCGATCGAGAGGATGATGATCGAGTCGGCAAGGTAGCTTCCGCCGGTGTGCTCCGGCCCGCCGTAGCCGTACATCGCCACGTTGACGCGATCGCTGCCCATCAGCGGGAGGAAGAGGGACGAGGAGAGCGACGGGGCCGAGCTGACCTTGTCGTTGAAGGCCGATACCCGCTGCCAGAGGAGCCAGCCGCCGGTGCAACCGCTCAGCAGCACGACCAGCAGCGCGAGCACCAGGGTCCGCTTCCAGCGCCGCGGGCGGCGGCTGGACGCCCTTCTTTCGGTGCGTCCGCGCGCCTGTGCCAAGGGGTCGATCCCGCGCGCGCGAAGTGCCGCCTCGCGTTCGGTGGCCTCCCGAATGCGTCGGGCGCGCGGCGTCTCGGTCGCGTGCGTGGTCCGGCGGTCACGCCGGTTCATTGGCAGGTCATCGGTACGGCCTAGGTCCCATGCGGAAGCGAGCCGCGACAGGATAGCCCGATAAGCCGGCGATCATCGGCCGGTAAGGCTGGCTGCAGATCCTCGTCTGGAATGTCCGTCCTCGACGCCCCAGCCCAAGCCATCGCTCCCCTTCTCGACGCCCTCGACCCGGAGCAGCGGGCGGCCGCGACCCTGCCCGACGGACCGGCGCAGGTCATCGCGCCCGCCGGCAGCGGCAAGACGACGACCCTGATCGCGCGCCTCGGCGTTCTGCTGACGCGCGGCGTGGCGGCCGAGCGGATCGCGGTGGTGACCTTCAATCGCGAGGCAGCCGGCGAGCTGAGCGCGCGGATCGCCTCGCGTCTCGGGCCGCTGCTGTCCGGAGCCAGCGCGGTGGAAGTGCGCACTCTGCACGCCCTTGCGCGTCAGGTGCTGCTCGACGCGGGGGACCCGGTCCGCCTCCTCGCCGACCGGCTGCCGCTCCTCCGTGCGGCCCGGCGCCGCGTGCTCGCCGGTCGCGGGCCGGACGATCCGCCGATCCCCGATGCCGCGGCGCTCGATACGATCCTCTCCGCCTGGAAGGTCGAGCGGCGCCGGCCGCCGGTTGAAGCCGCCGCTCCGCTCGCGGTCTTCGCCGGCCTGCTCGCATCTCGTGGCGCGCTCGACTTCGACGACCTGGTGGTCCGCGCCGTCGACCTGCTGGAGCGCGACCGAGCGCTGCGTGGCCGCTGGCAGGCACGCTTCAGCCACCTGGCGGTCGACGAATTCCAGGACGTGGACGCAGCGCAGCTGCGTCTCGTCCAGATCCTCGCCGAACCCGAGCAGAACCTCTTCGTCGTCGGCGACGACGACCAGACGATCTACGCCTGGCGGCTGGCCGACGTGCGTCGCATCCTTGGCTTCTCGCAGCTCTACCCGACGACGCAGCGAGTGCAGCTCGCCACCAATTACCGATGCCCGTGGGACGTGGTTGCGGCTTCGCGGCGGCTGATCGCGGTCAACCTCGAGCGCTTCGAGAAGCGGATCGATCCCGCGGCGGATCGCCGAGGTGATGAGGCAGCGATCGTGATGACGGCCACCGCCGCGTATGACTGGCCGGACCGCCTCGCTGCGCTCGCCGCCGAGGAGGCGGCACATGGCGGAGGCTGCTGCATCCTGGCTCGCACTCGCGCCGAGCTGACGCCGGTCGCGCTGGCGCTCCTGCGGGCCGGCCAGGCACACGCCACGAGACTCTCCACTCCTCTGGAAGCCGAGAAGGTCCAGGTCCTGCTCGACGCCGCGAGACGGCTCCCCGGCGGCGAGTCCCCGTTCCCGATCCTGCTGCGACTGCGAGCTGAGCGCGGCTGGCGGCGCGGGGACGAGGACGACGCGGTCGGCGACGATGACCACGCCGCCATCGATGCTCTCCTCGGCTGGGCCGCCGCGTTTCCACGCCTGGACCGCTTCGTGAAGGCCGGTGACGAGATGCTGGCGCGGCTGACGGCGCTGCGCGATCCGACCGCGCCGATCGAACTGGTGACCGTCCATGGCGCCAAGGGACGGGAGTGGCCGACCGTCGTGGTGATCGGCTTCGAGGAGGAGCGCTTCCCGAACCGACGAGCGCTGATCGGGGCAGCCGATCCGGTGCGGGCGCTTGAGGAGGAGCGGCGCCTCGCCTACGTGGCACTCACGCGCGCGACACAGCGCCTGGTGCTGGCTTTCGACCCCGCACGCCCGTCCCGCTTCCTGGAGGAGATGGGCTACAGGCCGACCTCGGGAGCGACCGCCTCCAGGTAACGGACCATCCGCGCCACGTGCTCGTCGAAGTCGAGGCCGATCTCCTCGGCGCCGGCCAGGAGCATCTCGCGCGGAACGGCCCGGGCGAAGGCCTTGTCCTTCATCCGCTTGCGGACGTTGGCTGCCTGCACGTCGGCCAGGCGTCGCGAAGGGCGCATCAGGGCGACCGCGACAAGGAAGCCTGCCAGCTCGTCGCAGGCGTAGACGAGGTGGTCGAGGCGCGTGGTGCGTGGAATGCCCAGGGCGTCATTGTGGGACTTGACCGCCTGCACCACGTCGTCCGGGTATCCGAGCCGGATCAGCTCGTCGGCGGCTACGGCCCCATGCGTGGCGGGATCAGGGAAGCGCTCGTAGTCGAGGTCGTGCAGCAGTCCGGCGATCCCCCATCGGTCGACCGTGGCGGCATTCTCGCCGTCATCGGCCGCGTAGCCCCGAACGCCGGCCTCGACCAGCAGGCCGTGCTTGCGGAGCGACGGGTTCGCGTTCCACCCGTGGAGGAGGGACAACGCCTCGTCGCGGGTCGACATCACGGGCGCCTAGCCAGCGACTGCCGCGGGCTCGCGTCGCCGGGCTCGACGCGCAGGCGCCTCCTCGCTCATTCCCAACGCCCGGCGCAGGTAGCGACCGGTGTGCGAGGCTCGCGTGCGGGCCACTTCCTCCGGCGTGCCGGAAGCGACCAGGTCTCCGCCAGCCGCGCCACCCTCCGGCCCCAGGTCGATCACCCAGTCGGCGCTCTTGATGACGTCCAGGTTGTGCTCGATCACGACCAC
>JBDTQD010000030.1:0-18637 GCA_039932375.1 Chloroflexota bacterium
TCAGCTGGGGGAGAGCACGCAGCCGGCCGCGCCGGCATCCTCCGCCAGCGAGGCGAGCGGCTCGTCGCTGACCGCGCTCTCTGGGAGGAGCCCCATCACGCGGTCGACGCCGACCTCACGGTAGGCGGCGAGCAGCTCGATGCGCATGGGGCCTGCCTGCTTCAGGACGTGTCGGCCGATGTTCACCGATAGGCGCAGTGTGGCCGGGTCGCGCCCGATCTCCTCGCAACGCGATGCAATGACCGGGAGCGCGTCGCGAATTTCGTCGGGAGTCAGCCAGTCGACGTTCAGCTCATCGGCGTGGCGGGCGGCGAGCCGCCACGTCACGTTGGGGCCGTTGCCGCCGACCATGATCGGCACCCGGGGCTGTTGCAGCCCGCGAGGGACATTAATTGCATTGGTCACCGAGGCGTAGGTCCCCGCGAAGGTGGCGCGGCCGGGAGCCAGCATCCGCGTGATCACCTCGAGGTGGTCGGCGAGGGTCGCCAGGCGGGTCTTCGTGTCGGGGAAGCCGTAGCCGTACGCCCGCCACTCGTCCTCCTTCCAGCCGGCGCCGATCCCCAGCTCCATCCGGCCGCCGCTGATGAGATCCATCGTCCCGATCATCTTCGCCGTCAGGGCGGGGTTACGGAACGCCGTGCAGATAACGACGTGCCCCAGCCGCACCCGTTCGGTCGAGGCCGCCAAGGCGGCGAGGGTCGTGAACGACTCGAAGGTCAGCTCGTCAGTTGAGTCCGGATCGGTCTGGAAGTGGTCGAAGACCCAGACGGAATCGAATCCCAGGCGCTCCGCCTGGCGGGCAACCGCCAGCGTGCGTTCCCAGGCCTCTCGGGCGTGCCAGCCGTCGTACTCACCGGTCCAGCCCTGCGGCACCACCACGCCGATCTCCATGGGGTCACGATACACAGAACCGGGAATGACAACGGGCCGCCCGGTTGCCCGAGCGGCCCGCGTTGGCGAGGAATGGTCGCGGTTGTCGCGAGCTAGACGCTCGGGCAGCCGCTGATCAGGTTGCTCCAGGTCGGCTGTACGGCGTACACATGGGCTCCGAGGGAGATGTTCGCGGACTTCGAGCTCCAGGCGCACTTGTCCGCGTTCTCGGCTCCCTGCCGGTCCACCCAGCCGCTGCTCGGGAACGGATCGGTCTCGGCCTCGCTGTACTCGTGGCCGGCGACCACGCTGAAGCCGTCGAAGTAGCCCGTGCCATAGGCCGTGTCGTTGGTCTTGTTCACGAAGTTCATGCCGCACGAGGTGCCTGCGTCAGGCAGGTACGGGATGTAGGCGTACGCGAACGGCGAGCCGTTGTAGGTCGTCGAGCTGTGCCATGCGCACCAGGAGCCGCCCGGCGTGGCAGCAAAGCCGCTCATCGACTTGCCCGACGGTGTGTAGACCATGAACGTGCTGTTTGCGATAACCGCGGTGGGGAATTGAGCGGCAAGACGCTTGGCCGCATTCGCGATGTCGGTCTGGGTTGGGCTGGACGGTACCGTCGAGGTGTCGATCCACGTTCCTCCCAGCTGGCCAGTCGGGTTCGTGATGAAGTTGGTTGAGCTGACGCCAGAACAGCTGGTCGCCCCCTTCGTGACGCCCATGCAGTACTGCGTAACGATGTCGTTCCAGGCGCTGCCGCCGACGTTGCCAAAGAAGTCGTTGTTGTAGACCATCGCCTTGGTATAGGTGTAGGTGGCACTAGGCGCGGTCGGGCTGTTCCACTCGCTGCCCCAGTACGATATGTAGACCGCCGGCACCTTTTGGATCGCGCCGCCGTTGGAATGCAAGTTCTTGGAGCCTGCTGGCTTGCCGGCGTTCTGGTGCGCGTCGCCACCACGGGTGCCGAGCGTTCCCATGTACGACGTGCCAGACGAACGTGCTGCTTCCGCCGGTCGCGCAGCGGCCGCGCTGGCGGCCACGCCGAGGATGAGGCTGGATGATGCAATGAGGGCAAGCAACCGACGTGGGGCGGGTCTCATTCGATGCTCCAACTGCAACGGGATGGGTGTCGGGATGGCGCACGATACATCGTCTGCATCCGCCAGCGGGAGGAGGTTCTTGAGGAACCGGTGCGACCGGACACCGCGCAGCCGGCTTCTCCACCTTCGCCATCGGTCATGTCCACCCGCCGCCACCTGTGTGGAAACGAATGTGGATAACTTGGTGGACAGACCCCCTTCGCAAGGGCCGTGGTGGCGCCTACCATTCCGCCTCGGCCCCTATCGCGGGTCCGGCGAAGTCATCGGTCCGCTTTTGGACCAGCCATCCTTTCCGCTTCGGAGGCGAGCCCACCCATGTCGCAGCGGACGTTGCCGTCTTCGACGCGAGCGGTGCCGGGAGATCTGCTTGCCGATCTGCCCCCGCCCGACGTCGCCGAATTCATCCGTTTCTGCCACCACCGCAAACGCGTTGGCTGGCCCGAGTTGTATGACGAAATGTGCGCCGTCGCCGCTCGCGGGGAGTTCAACGGCTGGGATCACGACCAGTTCGCAGCCCGAGGCCTGACCTTCAGCCTGTTCGAGATGTCCCGCCTGTCCGGTTGGGTTCGGGCCGTTCTGGCGGTGTCTGGCGAGCCGATCGAAGGAGTCGCAAGCCCAACCGCCGTGGCCTGATCCGCGGGTCTCACCGGCAGGCCGGCGATGACGCGGTCGCAACCCACTCGCCCGGCCCCAGCTATTGCTGTTGGGCCTTTGTCCCCTGGGCGGAGTTGTCCACATCGCGACGCCGCAGTCGAGCAGATTTCCACAAATGGCCCTCAGTAGGTGTGGCGGCGGGCCATTTCCTTCTCGATCAGGCGCTCCATGACCATGTACTTCTCGATCCGCCGCCGCAGCTCGTTGGCCTCCGGCGTGTAGAGGTGCACAAACTGTTGGAGCTCGAGCGACAGCTTGCGGCTGAACATGCGGGCGTGGTCCAGGTTGCGTCGCAGGAGCACCTGGTCCATGCGCCGCAGGTGCTCCTCGTTGAGCAGGTCCTCATCGCGAAGAAGCTGCTGGTCGACCTCGATCTGGGTCGGCTGCAACTGCACGGGAGCGATGATCCGATCGTCGGGCATTTGGCCTCGCAGTCTAGCGCGGACCGAGCCTGAGCTGGTGCGTGGTATGGTCGAGCCGCTCCCGCGTGCGCGGTCACGATCGGCCGTCCCCGTAGCTCAGTGGACCAGAGCGGCTGCCTTCTAAGCAGCGGGTCGCAGGTTCGAATCCTGCCGGGGACGCCAGCCACCCCGCAGCATCAGATCTCGGCGATCCGCTGCGGCGACATGCGCGGCCCGTAGCGGGGCGCCTGGATGCCACTCGTCTCGAGCAGTCGCTGCACGCGGCCGCGCTGGCCGCGGTACGGCTCGAGCAGCTCGAGCATGCGGGCGTCGTCGGCGCGCGGCTCGCGAGCGAGCGCCCAGGCGACCAGGTTCGGCAGGTGGTAGTCGCCGACGCTCACCGCGTCAGGGTCGCCGAAGGCAATCCGACCCACCTCGGCGAGCGTCCAGGGCCCAATCCCCGGGATGGCGCCCATGCGGGCGTATGCTCCCGCCGGGGCGGCTGCCTCGATTCGTGCGGCCTCCTGGGCGGCAAGGCGGAGCACGTCGGCGCGCCGACGCTCGAGCCCAAACCGATGGAAGGCGAAGTAGGGGAGCGCAGCGATCGTGGCGGGCGCGGGTGGCAGGCGCAGGGGCGTCGGGCCGGGCGCCGGCTCCCCGTGGCTGGCGATGATGCCGCGGAAGGCGGCGCGTGCCTCGACCCCTGCCACCTTCTGCTCGCAGATGGCCGGCATCAGCGCCTCGAATGGTCGGTTGGTGCGGGGCAGGCGCAGGCCGGGAAAGCGATGCACCAGTTCCCCGATGAGCCTGTGACTCACTACGAGCGCGCTCGGGTCGTCGTTGGCGCCCACCAGGTCGGCGGCTCCCTCGACCGCCGCCGCGGCGCCAGGGCCCCAGGCGGCAACCGCCACGCCCCCCTCCTCCGCGCGCAGGTGCAGGGTCGCCGCACCGGCGGGCGTCCGGGTGGCGCGCCAGATCCCATCGGCGTCGAAGCTGATGGTCGGGTCGCCGCGGCCATGAGCGATCGGCGCCAGGGTCAGCATCAGGTCGATCGGGGATGGGAGCGGGACGAACCCGTCGGCATCGGGCTCGGCCATGTCTGTCAGCGGTGCATGCTCAGGACCACCGGCGCAGCCGATCGCTGGACCGCCTCGAAGTCCTCGCGGGACCGGATGCCGCGGTAGCCCTCGGCAACCACCAACTGCCCGCAGATGCCGCCGAGCGAATTGCCGGGACCGGGGAGTACCAGGAGCTCGGGTGCCTCTTCGCGAAGGGCGACCCGGACGCTGACCGCGAAGCGGAATGGCGTCGTCACCTGCTCGATCAGGGTGTAGTCGCGCAACGCATCGGGGTCGGTTGACCAGGGCGTCCAACGCGCCCCTCGCCCGTCGATCAGGGTCGCCGATGGCGCCCGCCATTCCAGGTCACCCAGCCGCTCGCGTGCTACCTCCGCGACGTGTGCGACGAGGGGCGTGTGGTACGGGCCGTGCTGCGAGAGGCGGAGCGGAAAGATGCGCTCGCCGACGCGTACCGGCGCCAGACGACCGAGGAGCCGCGCCACGCCTGCCTCGTCACCGGCCAGGACGGCATACGCGCCGAGGTCGATGCTCTCGTGGACGTGGCCGTCTCCGTTGATCGCCGGCTCCGCCAGCGCGGCCGCCACGGCGGCGTGCAGCTGCGGGTCGGGGCGCCAGGCGGCGTCGGCCAGGGGGTAAATCACCTGGCCGCCGGGTCCGCCGCTGGGCAGGGGCTCCTGCTGCAGGATCGCCATCTCCTGCACCAGCCGGAAGGCATCCTCGAAAGGCAGGGCACCGGCCACGGCGAGCGCCGTGTACCAGCCGAGCGAGTTGCCGATGACAGCGGTGATCTGGTAATCGGCCACCGCGGCTTCGGCGTCGAGCATCGACACCAGGAAGATGAGGGGCGATGCGTGGATCGGCTGGAGGTGACGCGAGAAGTCGAAGCGCTCCGCGCGGTCCAGGTCGAGGAGTGGCTCGAGGCCGTATTCGGCCCGGAGCTGCTCCGCGCGAATGACCCAGGGGTGGTCGCCCGGCAGCGAGCGGAGGGATGCCGCTGCATAGGAGCCGCGCCCCGGGCAGGCGAGGACGGCGCGCGGGGTCATGCGTGCAGGCGGCCGCTCACCGCGGTCAGCGCGGCGGCCAGGATCTGGTCGGTCCCGATCAGGACCGCGCTGGTGGCGGTGCCGAGCGGAACGAAGCTGTCGACCGCGCGGACCGACCACAGGCGACGCCCGATTCCGGCCTCGGCCAGGTCGGCGATGATGGCATCCGCCACGCCCCCGCCAGTGCGGCGGCATTCATCGACCACCAGCACCGCGCCGATCGATTGCGCCTGCTCGCGGATCGCCTGGTGCGGGAGCGGGTTCAGCCAGCGCAGGTCGAGCACCCGCGCAGCGATCTCGTGCTCCTCGCGCAGGCGGCGCGCCGCCTGCAGTGAGAGGCGCAGTCCGTTGGCATAGCTGACGATCAAAAGGTCGGGCGTGCTCGTGTCGAGCGGACCGTAGACGCCGACCTCGCCGGGCAGCAGGGCCGACGGCGGTGCGGGATAGTCGGTCAGCCAGCCGCCGTCGCCATCGGTCTCAAGGTCCTTCTCGTGGTAGAGCGCGATCGGCTCCAGGAAGACGACCACCCGCCCGTCCTCCGCCGCCATGGCGATCGAGCCGCGCAGCATCCGGGCGGCGTCGTCGCCACGGGCCGGAACCGCCAGCACCAGGCCGGGGATGTCGCGCAGGGCGCCGATGCTGTTGTCATTGTGGAAGTGGCCGCCGAAGCCCTTCTGGTAGGCGAGCCCGGGCACGCGGACGACCATCGGGTTCCGGAACTGGCCCGAGCTGAAGAACTGGAGCGAGGCCGCCTCGCCGCGGAGCTGGTCGAGGGCGTTGTGCAGGTAGGCCAGGTACTGGATCTCCGGGATTGGCAGCAGCCCGATGTGCGCCGCCCCCTGGGCGATGCCCAGGATGGAGGTCTCGTCGAGCAGCGTGTCGAAGACCCGCCCGGTGCCGAACCGGCGCTGGAGCCCGTTGGTGACGTTGTAGACGCCGCCTTTTCGCCCCACGTCCTGCCCGAACAGGATCACCTCCGGCCGCCTGGCCATCTCGTCGGCGAGTGCTGCGTTCAGGCAGCCGGCCAGGGTCCGTGCGTTGGGCAGGGTCGCGTCTTCGGGGAGCGTTCCGCTGTGCAGCTCGAGGCGAGCAGTGGGGCTCAGTTGCGGGCTTGCCGCGCGGGCCATGATTCGAGAGGGGTGATATGGCGCCAACGGGGCGACTACCTCCTCCGTCGTCTCCAGGCGCGGCCGACGGGTTGCCTCCTCCGCGGCCGCCATCACTCGCTCGCGCGTATCGGCGACGAGCGCCTGCAGCTCATCGGGGGTCGCCGCGCCGGTCGCGATCAGGTGTCGCGCGTTCCGCAGCAGCGGATCCCGCGACTCGTTCTCGGCGATCTCCGTTGCGGACCGATACGACTGCTCGGCGTCGCTGCCGGCGTGGCCCCACAGCCGCACGGTGCGCAGGTGCAGGAAGGCTGGGCGGCGCGCCCCGCGCACGTAGTGCACGGCCTCGGCGACGGTCTCCCACACCTCGTCGATCTCACCGTCAGCCAGGTCATAACGCAGGTGTTCGAGGTTGTCGAAGGTCGACTCGATCCAACCGTCGGGCGTCGGCACGCTGATCCCGGTCTGGTTGTCCTCGCAGAGGAACAGGATCGGCATCGGCAGGCCAAGGCGCACGGCATAGCGGGCGGTGTTGATCGCGGCCAGGGCGGTGGCGTGGTTGACGCTGGCGTCGCCGAATGAGCAGAGGACCACCGCGTCATCGGGGACATCGGTGGCGACCCCGAGCCGGCGTGCACGTGCGAGGCTGAAGGCGAGCCCCATGGCCTTCGGCAGGTGGCTGGCGATGGTCGACGTCTGGGGCGGGACCCACAGGGGCCTGCTGCCCCACACCTTGTGCCGGCCCTGCGCGATCGGGTCATCACGGCTTGCCACGATGCCGAGCAGGGCATCGAAGGCCGGTGTGCTTCCCGGGAGCTGGCGGCCGCGGGCCATCATCAGCGCGCCGGACCGATAGTGCAGGAACGCGGGATCGCTGATCCGCAGCTGTGCCCCGATCACGACGTTGTTCTCGTGGCCAGCGCTGCTGATGGTGTAGAAGCTGCGGTTGGTCTTCTTCAGCTCACGGGCGGCCACATCAACCTGCCGCGAGAGGAGCTGATCCTCGAACAGCTCGATCGCCTTGCGGGCGGTGAGCGTACCGCCGTCATGCAGCGGCGCGACACCGGGCAGCTTCGCCGCCGCTGCGGTGGCGTTGGCGAGGTAGGCGTCGAGCGATGCCTCGACGATGGCGACGCGGTCGAAGGTCATGCGGGTGCGGCTCTCGCTGGTCGGCGGCGAAGGGGTCCGGCCATGATACCCGTCGAGTAAGCCGCTGATAAGCGGCTAGTAAGGCCACCGGTCGTCTCCTGAGCGTGCCCTGACCTGCGCCCTGCCGGTGCGGCGCAGCGGGCGTGCTTGGAGTGATGGAGATGAAGCCTGATGTCCGTGGGCGAGGCGCCCACACCGGAGGCGGCTGGCCCGCCTGAGCTCCGCTCGGTCAGCCGCCGAGCGAGATGAGCGCGATGCCTGCCACGGCGAGCGCCACCGCGACCAGGCCGAGGCGGGGGAGTGCCTCGCCGAGGACGGTCCGAGCCAGGAGCATCGTCACCAGCGGGTAGGTGCCCGACAGGGCGGCAGCGATGCCGACCGGGATCGTCGCGAACGCGAGCACGACCATGCCGTTGGCGAGGACGTCCATGAGCCCCGCGACGCCGATGAGCGGCGCCACCTGGCGCAGCTTGCATCGATCGGAGCGTAGCAGGGCGGCACCACCGACTACGAGCGAGGCCGAACCCCGGCTGGCGACCAGCGCCCAGAGCTGGTCGTGCTCGGAGGCGCGATCGAGGAAGACGAACCAGAGTCCGAAGCCCAATGCCGCAGCCAGCGCGAGCAGCACTCCCTCGCGGGGGACGCCTCGCGTTGTCGCGCTGCTGGCCGCCGCCACGGCCACGAGCGCGCATGCCACGCCGGCAAGTTGCAACGGCTGGATGGCACTGCCCCACAGCAGCACGCCGACCGTCAGCGGAATGAGGACTGCGCCCACCCCTGACACGGCCGACACCAAACCCATGGCCCCCATCGCAAGGCCGCGGTAGAGCGCCGCCAGCGCCAGGCCACCGGCGACTCCGCCGAGCGCGCCGAGCAGGATCGTGCTCAAGGCGGGCGGCGCCGGACGGAGCACCACGACCGCGAACAGCAGCAGGACGAGCCCAAGCACCTGGGCACCGCCGGTGACCAGCATGCCGCCTGCACGCCTGGCGGCCAGGCCGCCGGCGAAGTCGCCCGTCCCCCAGGCGGCCGCCGATCCAACGCCCAGGAGCACTCCGGGTTCGATCACCCGGCGGACTGTATCAGCCGACCGTCAATCGGCTTGACAGCCGTCATGCGGGATCGCAGAGTGCGCCAATCCTGCGGCGCACCGAAGGGAGCTCGTGGCCCTCGAACCGACGACCCCATCACCGGGCAGCACGCCCGAAGGTCCAGCCGACACCCATCGGTCATCCGCCGCGCCGGCAGTCACGCTCGAGCGCCTGGTGAAGCGCTACGGCGACGTCGAGGCGGTCGCCGGGATCGACCTGGAGATCCGCGACGGCGAGTTCTTCTCGATGCTCGGCCCGTCCGGGTCGGGGAAGACCACGACCCTGCGCATGATCGCCGGCTTCGAGACGCCCAGCGAAGGACGGATCCTGCTGAACGGGAAGGACGTGACGGGGGTCCCACCGTTCGATCGCGACGTGAACACCGTCTTCCAGGACTACGCCCTGTTCCCTCACATGACCGTCGGGGAGAACGTGGCCTATGGCCTGGTCATCCGGAAGCTGCCGCGCCCCGAGCGAGAGGAAAGGGTCGCGGAGGCGATGCGGATGGTCCGGCTGACAGGCTACGACCGGCGTCGCCCAGCCCAGCTGTCGGGAGGTCAGCGACAACGAGTGGCGCTGGCACGCGCCCTGGTCAATCGCCCTCGTGTGCTGCTCCTCGATGAACCGCTCGGCGCGCTCGACCTGAAGCTCCGCGAGGAGATGCAGATCGAGCTGAAGGCGATCCAGGGCCAGGTCGGAGTCACCTTCATCTACGTGACCCACGACCAGGAAGAGGCGCTCGTCATGAGCGACCGGATTGCCGTCTTCAACGGGGGGAGGATCGAGCAGGTGGGAACCCCTGCCGACGTCTACGAGCATCCTGGGACCACGTTCGTGGCCGGCTTCGTCGGAACGTCGAACCTGCTCGCCGGATCGGCTGCTCGCGACATCTTGGGAATGGACGGCACATTCACCGTTCGTCCCGAGAAGATTCGCCTCGCTGGCGCCTCGGACGAGGTCGGATCCGACGAGCATTCCGCCCTTGGGCGTATCCGTGAAGTGGTGTACCTTGGCGCCGATACCCGCTACATCGTCGCCCTGGACGCCGGCGGCGAGTTGGTGGTGACCCAGCAGAACCTGCAGGCGTCCTCGATGGAGGCGCTTGCCGCCCAGGGCCGGGCCGTCCGGCTGATCTGGAAAAGGCAGCACGTGCTGTCTCTCAAGGGGAGCGAATCCACATTGAGCGAGAGAGAGGGAGCGGAGACTTGATGCGGAGACTCACGATTCCGGCGGCCCTGGTGACCATCGGCATGGTCATGGCCGCATGCGGCTCAACCGTCCCAAGCGGAGCGCTGACGTCCCTTGGCGATGGCGAGGGCCAGCTCAACCTCATCATCTGGGACGGATATGCCGAGCGCGGCGCCGTCGACAAGGCCTACGACTGGGTCACTGGCTTCGAGAAGGACACCGGCTGCAAAGTCAAGACCACGCCGATGACCGACTCGGCGAATGGCGTGCAGCTGCTCAAGTCCGGTCAGTACGACGGCGGGTCGTTCTCCGGCGACGCAACCATCCGGCTGATGGCCGCCGGAGACGTCGCGCCCGTCAACGTCGACCTCATTCCGAACTACAAGGACGTCTTCGCCGGGCTCAAGCTCAAGGAATTCAACTCGAAGGGCGGCGTGCCGTACGGGACGCCGCACGGCCGCGGCCCTAACTTGCTGATGTGGAACACCGACGTCGTCACAACCGCACCGACCACCTGGGACCCGATCTTCGAGGGTGGCGCAGCCTACAAGGGCAAGATCAGCATCTACGACTCCTCGATCTACATCGCCGATGCGGCCCTCCACCTGATGACCAAGCAGCCGGACCTGAAGATCACCAACCCCTACCAGCTCAACGACGCCCAGTTCGCGGCGGCGATCGACCTGCTCACCAAGCAGCGTGATAACGGAGCGGTCTACTGGGGCCTGCTGACAGATCAGGTTCAATCCTTCGCAAGTGGCGACACCGTGATCGGAACCACATGGCCGTACCAGGTCAACCTCCTCCAGGGCGAGAAGAAGAAGGTTAAGGCGGTCCTCCCGAATGAGGGATCGACCGGCTGGTCGGACACCTGGATGATCTATTCGCACGCAGCTCACCCGAACTGCATGTATCGCTGGATGAACCACATGCTGTCGCCCCAGGCGAATGCCGAGGCGACCGTCTGGTTCGGTGAGGCGGCCGTGACCCAGAAGGCGTGTGAGTTTGCCGAGACGATCTCGCCAGGCCACTGCGCGCAGCAGCACGCCAGCGACGAGGCCTACTGGGACAAGATCTGGTACTGGACCACGCCGCAGGCCGACTGCGCCGACGCCGACGCAGCGACAACCTGCAAGGACCAGGACGCCTGGGTCTCGGCCTGGACCACGCTGCGCGGCAGCTGAGGCTGGTCGACCTGACCTTTGTCGCGATGATCTGAGGCTCCTCGGGGTCCGTTCCCGGGGAGCCTCGTTGCCTCACATTCTGTCGGGTGAGATGTGATGACCGCTCCCGGCCCCTCAACCGAAACCGCGGCTCCGCCGGCCAGCCGGGGTCGCGCCCTGGCCCGCTGGCTCTACGGGCGGTCGCGGACGCAGCTGCGGCTGCTGCTGGCAGCTCCACTGGCCTGGATCGTGCTGGTCTACCTCGGCTCGCTGGTGGTCCTGCTCCTCAATGCCTTCTGGGCCAAGGACGCCTTCACTGGCAACGTGGCGCCATTCCAATGGACCCTCGCTGCCTTCGAGGAAATCTTCGGCCAGGAGGTGTACCGGACCATCGCGGTCCGCACGGTCACGATCGCCCTGCTGGTGACCCTCACCGACGCCCTCCTCGCCTTCCCGATCGCGTACTACATGGCGCGCATCGCGTCGCCGCGGACCCGGGGAATCCTGCTCATCGCCGTGCTCATGCCGCTGTGGGCGGCGTACCTGGTCAAGATCTATGCCTGGCGCACGATCCTGCAGGGGAATGGCTTCCTCGCCTGGGTCCTGAGCCCGTTCGGAATCCACGGCCCCGGACTTTCCTCACAGCCGAACGCCTGGCTGGTGCTGAGCTACCTCTGGCTGCCGTACATGATCGTGCCCATCTACGCGGGGCTGGAGCGGATCCCCGGCTCGCTGCTCGAGGCGTCGTCGGACCTTGGCGCCAAGGCGGGCGTCACATTTCGGCGGGTGATTCTGCCGCTCCTCGTCCCCGCCCTGGTGGCGGGGTCGATCTTCACCTTCTCCCTCAGCCTGGGGGACTACATCGTTCCCAACCTGGTATCGAACGCCAAGTTCATCGGCAACGTGATCTATGACAACTCGGCGCTGGGGAACGTGCCGGTGGCAGCCGCCTACTCGCTCCTGCCGATCGTGATCATGGTCATCTACCTCTTCGCCGCCCGGCGCCTGGGCGCCTTCGAGTCGCTGTGATGGATCGTTTGGGTGGTTGAATCCAGCTGGGTCCGCATCGGCCTGCGCATCGTCTCGGGACTTGTGCTCGCCTTCCTGTACCTGCCGCTCGTGATCTTGGCCATCTATGCCTTCAACGAGAGCCGGCTCATGGCCTGGCCACCGCCGGGGCTCACCCTGCACTGGTTCGGCGACGCGGCTGCCAACCCGGACATCCGTGCCGCATTCCTGAACTCGATCGTCGCGGCCACGGCAGCGACCTCGATTGCGCTTGTGCTGGGTACCCTCGCCTCGCTCGCGGTGCAGCGCTACGAGTTCTTCGGGCGCGACGCCATCGCCTTCATGCTGGTCCTGCCGATCGCCCTGCCCGGGGTGATCACCGGGATCGCGCTGCAGACCACCTTCAAGACGATCGGGCTCAACTTCGGGCTGATGACGATCATCGTCGGGCACGCCACCTTCTGCGTGGTGGTCGCCTACAACAACGTCGTGGCGCGCCTGCGCCGCCTGCCGCGCACGCCGGAGGAGGCGTCGTCGGACCTGGGGGCCGATACCTGGGTCACCTTCCGGCGCATCACCATGCCCGGCATGCGGACCGCGCTCCTGTCCGGCGCGCTGCTCGCCTTCGCCCTCTCCTTCGACGAGATCATCGTCACGCTCTTCACCGCGGGGGCGGGCACGCAGACAATTCCGATCTGGATCTTCACCGCCATCCAGCGCCCCACCGAGCTCCCGGTGGTCAACGTCGTCGCCCTGGTGCTCGTCCTCCTGTCGGTCGTCCCGGTCTACTTCGCCCAGCGAATCGGCGGCGAAGCTGCCAGCATCGCCCGCTGACCAGGCGCATGGACCGATCCCTGCCGGCGCCGCTCACTGCTCTTCGGTGGGACCGTGCCGATCTTCCGACCGCGGCGACGGTCGCGCTGCGCCTACGCGAGGCCGGCGTGGAACCGCATGCCTGGTCGAACGGGCCGGGAGACCGCTACAGCGTGCACAGCCACGACTACACCAAGCTGCTCGTCTGCGCGGCCGGATCGATCACGTTCCTGATTGGGGCCGATGCAGCGCCGGTCGAGCTGAGGCCGGGGGACGGCTTCATCCTGCCCCCCGCCGTGCCGCATGCCGCGATCGTCGGCCTGACCGGCTGCACGTGCCTTGAGGGGTACCGCTAGGTCCGCTCCTCAAGCTCCACCAGCCGGGCGCAGGAGCAGGTCTGGCCGATGCCTCCATCGCTTGAGGAAGCGGTAGAAATTTCGCTTGCTGAGCCGATCGCGCTCATCGGGCGCCTGCCCCTCCCAGCCCCGATGTTCGTGCAGGGTGACCGGCAGTGGGTCGGTTCTGATCGCCCGCCAGCCGGCGTCGCGGATTGCAAAGGAGATGTCCAGGTCGGCATGTCGGTAGTAGCGGTAGCCATGGTCGAAGCCGCCGACGGCCCGTAGTGCTTCGCGCCGGATGGCCATGCAATAGCCCTCGATCGCGTCAACCTCGCCGGGCGGCGCTTCGACGAATTCGCGGGCGTCCGGGCTGGTGACGCCCCAGCCACCGGCGATGCCGACACGGGCGTCTTCGAAGGCGGCAAGCAGCGGGGCCAGAATGTCGCCGATCGGCTCCAGTGAGGTGTCGAGCAGGACCACCACCACCCCGCGGCTGCGGCGTAGGCCCAGGTTGACGGCGTCCGCCCATCCCAGGCGCGCGGCGCTCGGCAGCACGACGGCTTCCGGCAGCGGCCCGTCCTCCGGCCAATTCGCGGCGAGGATCGGCTCAACCGGCGCGAGGGGCGCATTGGCCACGATCAGCAGCTCCCAGGCGACCTTCGGAGCATGGGCGACGAGGGCTTGCAACAGTCGAGCGAGGTCGTCGGGATAGTCGTCCAGGAGAACCAGGACCGATGCCTCGACGGCGGCCTCCTGATCGAGCAGGCTGGGCAGGTGAGCGCTGGTCGGCGCCAGGATTGGGCGCGCTGTAGAACCGTCCGGCGTATCGATCGGCTCCCAGCCCGCGTCGCGGATCCGGTCGCGGAGGGCATCGGCCGCCGGCCAGTCCCGCGCGGCACGAGCCGCCGTCCGCTCCTGGAGCAACCTCGTCACCTCCGCTGGCAGCTCCTCGCTCACAGCGCTGCGGTGCGCGCCTCGCGCTCGAAGGCGTTATCGAAATACCAGTGCCCGCCGGACCTGCGTGCGTGCACGGCCGCACGGAGGTACACGAAGGGGAACCACCAGCCGTGCTCCCGCCAGTGGCGGATGTGCGCAACCTCGTGGGCCAGCTCTCCAGCGCTCAGCCTGCGCCAGGCCCAGATGTGGTTGCCGAGCGTGATCGCCAACCAGTCGCGAAACAGCGCCTCGCCGATGGGGCGCAGTCGTGGCCGAACGTGCACCCAGAAGCTGCCCGGCGCGCTCACCCGCTGCCGGCCGGCCATGGCGCACTGCGGCCAATCGGCCGGCCGTCGGCATCGCGCTCCAGCTGATGCGAGCCACCCTCCGGCGGGTCGTAGCGCAGCCGCTCAACCGGCCTTCCGCCGAGCAGGTGGCTCTCCACGATCTCGGTCGCATCTGCCGGGGTGAGGGCGGCGTACCAGATGCCATCGGGGTAGACGACAGCCATCGGTCCATTGCCACATTGGCTGAAGCAGCCCGAATGGTTGACCCGGACCCGCCCGGACAGGTCGGCAGCGCGGACCGCGGATTTCAGCGCCGCGTGCACGCCCAACCCATCGCCGTCCACCGACGGGCACCACTCGCCACGGGTGCATACGAAGACGTGTCGCTCGTAGACCGGCATTCGCGGAAGTACCCCATCCGGCGGATCGAAAGTACCGGGGCTCCTGAGCCCACCCCAACCTTACTATCCGGCCAGAAGCCGCGCCCTCCGCACCCAATCGGTCCGCGCGTGCTCCAACAGCACTGGGAATACGCAACCGATGATCAGCAACGAGGTAGGACGGCTGCTCACGGCGACCGAGGTCGCCGAGATGCTCCACCTGCACGTCAACACGGTCAAGCGGCTCGGCGATCGCGGCGAGATCCCGTTCTATCGGGTCTGCAAGCGCGGCGACCGACGCTTCCGCTACGACGACGTGCTGGACTTCCTCCGCCGCGCGAAGTAGCTCGCGCCAATAGATGCCGGTCCCGGCTCACGCCGGGGCGGCCCGTTCCCGCCAAGGGGGCGCGTCACGACCGCCGAGGTGCCAATCTCTCGGCGGTCGTTTCGTTTCCGACGATAATGCGCGGACTCATGTCCGACGAACCGCGGCTACGCCTCGCTGAGGGGCAGCGCCTCCTCGACGCCGGCGACCTGGATGCGGCGGTGCAGATCCTCGCCCCACTCACCGGCCACCCCGATCCCGAGCTGAGCGGCGCTGCCTGGCTTGCCATCGGCACCGCCCGCTACCGCCTCGACGACGAAGCCGGCGCTCTCGTGGCGTGGCGCCAGGCGGCCGAGCGTGGAGGCCCGAACGCGTGGCTCGGCTGGCGCGCCGTGGCCGAGCAGCAGGTCCGCGACGGCGAGCTAGAAGAGGCGATCGCCGCCTACCGCGAGGCTGACCGCCTGGCGCCACCGGCCGAGCGGGGAGCGATCGCCAACCGGATCGCCTGGCTCCTCAAGGAGACCGGCCACGACTTCGCCTCGCGGCGCCAGTTCAACCGCGCGCGGGGGGCGTATGGGCGCTACGCGGCCTATGTCACCTTGGCGATCATCGCGGTCAACGTCATCGTCTTCCTGGTCGATGGTGCCCTGGCCGGTGGCTCCGGCTTCTCGGTGTTCGGTGGCGGCGGGGGGCCGCTGCTGGAGCGCGGGGTGGTCTACGGCCCCGCAGTGGCGAGCGGGGAGTGGTGGCGCATCTTCACCAGCGCATTCCTGCACCTTGGTCTGCTGCACATCGGCTTCAACATGTATGCGCTCTACCTGTTCGGCCCGATCATCGAGCAGATGTACGGGCACACCGAGTACCTCATTGCCTACATGCTGTGCGCGGCGGGTGGCAGCGTGCTCACCATCCTCGCGACTCCCAATCAGGCTGCCGCGGGAGCGTCGGGTGCCATCTTCGGACTCTTCGGCCTGGCTTTCGTCGTTTCCCGCCGTCGTCACCTGATCCTCGGCCCGCAGGCCCGCGCCATCCTTTCGCAGGTCGGCACGCTGCTGGTCATCAACCTGGTCCTGACCTTCTCGATCCCCGGGATCAGCTGGACGGGCCACATCGGCGGGCTGCTGGTGGGCATGGCGATCGGCTGGCTGCTGGCTCCGCGAAACGTGCCCACCCTCGGCGGCATGTGGCGCTCGCCGAGCGGCGGCTCGATGCAGAGAGGCACGCCACCCGGACTGCGGGCGGCGGTGTACCTCGTCGTGGCGGGGGTGTTGACCTTCGGGACGTGGGTGGCGATCGGCCGTATCGGCTGAGCCGGAGACGGGCCCGTAGAATCGTCGGCATGTGCTACGACAACGACGCTCGACCGCCCCTCCCTCCCATGCGGGGCGCCGCCCTCGACGCCGGCGAGCTGACTCTCACTGCGGCCGACGGGAGCCGCACCAGCGCCTACGCGGCGCGCGCCGCCTCGCCCAGCGGCGCGGGGATCGTGGTCCTCCCCGACGTGCGCGGGCTGCACCCGTTCTTCGAGGAGCTGGCGCTGCGATTCGCCGAAGCCAGGGCCGATGCTATCGCCATCGACTACTTCAGCCGGACCGCGGGAACCGGCCGACGCGGCGCTGAATTCGACCATAACGCCCACGTTCCCCTGACCCGCGCGGACACGCTCAACGCGGACGTGGCCGCCGCGGCGGCCCACCTGCGCTCGCCGGAGGGCGGGGCGATTGAGCGCCTCTACACCATCGGCTTCTGCTTTGGTGGGCGATTGAGCTATCTGCAGGCGGTCTCGGGGATCGGCGCTGCCGGCGTGATCGGCTTCTATGGATGGCCGGTCGGCTCGAACCGCGCCGGGCTACCCGCCCCCGCCGACGAGGCGCCGCGGTTCACCTGCCCGGTGCTGGCGATATACGGAGGTGCCGATGAGGCGATCGGTCCGGATGCCGTCGCCACGTTCGACCAGGCGATGGACCAGGCCGGAGTAACGCACACCACGGTGGTCTACCCGGGGCAGCCGCACTCGTTCTTCGATCGGAGTTCGGCAGAGCATGTGGACGCCTCGGCCGATGCTTGGCGCCAGGTGCTCAGCTTCATGGGGGTCGGCGCAAAGGATTAGGCGCCTGGCGCGGGCTGACTGGTGGAGATCGGCGCCGGGGTGCGCGGCTTCATCGGACGCAGATAGAGGGTCAGGACCCCCACCACGTAGACGATCCAGGTCACGAGCGTCGTCCATTCAGGGGTCGCCGTGTAACCGAAGACCGCGCGCAGCATCTGGCCGAACAGGTGGCCCGTTTCTGGCGCGTCCGACAGGAGCCGGCTGATGTCGAAGGCGGTCGACGTGCCGATGCCAATCAGCCCCGCCGCGATGAACTCGTGAGCGGCATGGCTCACCAATCCGCCTGCGATAAAGACCAGCGCGATCCCCGTCCAGCGGAAGAAGCGCGCCAGGTTGATCACTTGCGCGCCGCGGTAGAAGCCGTAGCCCAGGAGCACGGCGATCAGGATGCCGATGCAGGCGCCGAGCAGCGTGCTTCCCGCTGCCGCATGCTCGGTGGTGGCCGCCGTCGCCTGGCCCAGCAGGAAGAGCGAGGTCTCCACTCCCTCGCGCACGACCGCGGTGAAGGCCAGCGCCGACAGGGCCCAGACGTTGCCATCGGTCAGGGCGCGATCGACCCCGGCCTGCAGCTGGCCCTTGATGTTCCCAGCCGTCCGCCGCATCCAGAAGAGCATCCAGGTCACGACCGCGGCGGCGAGGAGCATGGCGCTCCCCTCGAAATACTGCTCCGCCGGCGCCTTGAGGCCGCCAATGCTGATCCACAGGATCGCGCCGACCGCCACGCTCAGGGCAAGTGCCGCGCCGGCGCCGACCCAGATGCGACCGAAGTGCCGGGTGTTCCCGGTCCGCGCCAGGTAGACCAGGATGATGCTCACGATCAGGGCGGACTCGACCCCCTCGCGGAGGCCGGTGAGCAGCCCGGTTGTCAGAAAGCCGATGTCCAAAGGGTCTCCCACGGGTCGGGGGCCGATGGGCCGCAAACGGACCCTGTCGCACAGGCTACCGATGGCGGGTTGACCCGTCAAACGAAGCCTGACCTCTCCGGTCAGGATTGGTCACTGGGCGCCGTGTGACAGGTTCGGACGGCTAGAATCCGGACCTGATGATCGACTTCGCCCTGACCGATGCGCAGCGGGACGTGCAGCGCACAGCCCGCCTCTTCGCCGAGCGCGAGATCCTGCCCCGCATCCACGAGCTGGACTCGACCTCGACCTACGATCGGGGCCTGTACGAGAAGATGGGGACTGCCGGATTCCTGGGCCTGCCGATCCCGGAGCGCTACGGCGGCGCGGGGATGGACTACATCGCCTTCGCGCTGCTGTGCGAGGAGATGGAGCGGGCCGACACCGCATTCCGGGTGGTCCTGTCGGTGCACACAGGTCTGAACTCGCTGACCCTGCTGCAGTGGGCGAGTGAGGAGCAGAAGCAGCGATACCTCGTCCCCCAGGCGCGCGGCGAGAAGCTGGCGACCTTTGGCCTCACCGAGCCGGGCGTCGGCAGCGACGCCGCCAACCTGTCGACCACCGCCCGGCGCGATGGCGACCGATACATCCTCAACGGCAGCAAGATCTGGATCAGCCTGGCCGATACGGCCGACCACTGCCTGGTCTTCGCCACGGTCGACAAGAGCGCCGGCCACAAGGGGATCACCGCCTT
>JBDTQD010000031.1:0-18568 GCA_039932375.1 Chloroflexota bacterium
CTCTCCTCGGCCGGCGGCGGCGACTCGGCGCGCAGCTGACGAAGGGTCCGATAGTCGATGCCTCCGAAGCGCGGCAGGTCGCTCAGCGACGCGGTCCGGGCCAACCGCTCGGTCATCTTGCCGAGCACTTCTTGGCCAAAGGCCGGGATCGCCATGAGGCCACGTAGGGTCTCGGCCGGCACCTCGAGCAGGATTGAGTCGTCCTCCGCTACGACGTCGGCGGTGCGGGCGCTGCCGGTCAGCGCCGCGATCTCGCCGAACAGGTCGCCCTGGCCCATGGTCGACAGCGAGCGCTGGGCGCCAGCGTCGGTCGTCAGCCCTGCCACCGCCCGACCGCTGAGGATGAAGTAGGCGGCGTCGCCGCGCTCGCCGGTGCGGGTGATCGCAGTTCCTGCGGGAGCCTCCCGCACGCGCGCCCGCTTGATCAGCCCGTCCCGATCGCGCGGCGTCAAGCCGGAGAGGGCAGGGAAGTAGCTCCCAAGGACGTCGATGTCGGCAGCGGTCGCCGGCCTCCCGGCCCCCATGCCGGGCGCCTGTGCGGCGCCGCGCAGGAGCGAGATGGCGCGGCGCCACTCCGCCGCGGGCAGGCCAAGCCCCGGAAGCACGGCGGACAGTGCCCCGGAACCGATCACCACGACCGAGCTGACGGCGAAGAGAAGCCGTACGTCGATCAGGTCCGCCAGCCCGGCGAGGGCCATGCCGCCCAGGTAGACCACGTCGCGCAGGACGTACGAGGTGCTGAAGACGCGGCCGCGCATCTCGCGCGGCGTGTTGCGCTGGTTGATCAGGCGGCCGGCCACGAACGACGGCGCATTCAGCAAGCCGGAGATGGCGATCAGGGAGATCGCGACCCAGACGGCCGACTGCGCCGAATAGAGCAGTCCCATCAGCCCCATGGCGGTGAAGCTGAGGACCAGCCACTGACCTTCGCGCAACCGATCGGCGAGCCGCGCCATGACCAGGCTGCCGATAACGAAGCCGACCGAGGTGAGCCCTTCCTGCAGGCCGTACTCGAACTCGGTCGCGTGCAGGGCTCTGAGGGCAAATGGCAGCAGCAGCACGTTCTGCAGGCCAAAGGCGATGAGGACAGGGATCCGGACGAGGTTGAACGACCGCAGGATCGGGGTCGCTGCGATGAACTTCGCCCCCGAGCCGAGATCGCGGATGGCGGCGCCGATTCCAGCATGCTCTGTCACTTCGAGCGCGTCGATCCGCACCAGGCCGATCATGAGCGCCGAGAAGAGGAAGGTGGCTGCGTCGACGAAGAACACGGCTTCGATCGAGTTGGTCGACGCCAGGAACCCTGCCGCCGCGAAGCCGACCGCAGTGGAGCCGAACTGCGCGATCGCCATGATCGCGTTGGCCGCGCCGAGCTCCTCCTCGCTGGCGATCTCCGGCAGCACGCTTTCGTTGGCCGGCGAGAAGAACTGGGTGACCGATGCCGACAGCATCACGATCGCGTACAGCCAGATGATGCTGCCGCCGATCAGGAACGGGATCGTGACCACAATGCCTGCCCGCACCAGGTCCGCGGCGATCATGATCGTCTTGCGGTCGTAGCGATCGACCACCACGCCGGCGATGAGCCCGAAGAACAGGGTAGGGACCGCGGTTGCCATCAGCATCAGCCCGACCGCGAAGGCCGAGTTGGTCCGCTCGTAGATGATGATCCCGGCTGCGAGGCTGGTCAGCGCGTCGCCGATGGTCGACACCAGCTGCGCGGTCCAGAGCCGCACGAAGCGCCCGTTGCGCAGGACGGCAAACGGTGACGGTTGCGCGGGCAGGGTGGCGACGGTCACGGCGGACTCCGTGGATGGCGAACGCCGCGCATTGTGCCATCCGCTGACTACCATGAGCCGCATGCCGCTGCGCGACGCCAGCTCGTCCTATCCGCTCACCCTGGGCGAGGAGCCCGCCTACTGTCCCGCCTGCGGTCAGGCGCTCGTCGAGCGGGTGCTCGAGGAGGATCATCGGCCGCGACTGGTGTGTCCGGATGGGCATGTCACCTGGCGCAATCCGCGCCTCGTGGTCGGCACGCTGCCGGTGCTCGACGGCCGGGTCTTCCTGGCGCGCCGCTCGATCGAGCCGGGGGCCGGGCGTTGGACCTACCCCGGCGGCTTCCTGGAGATCGGCGAAGCGGCGCAGGAGGGGGCTCGCCGCGAGACCGAAGAGGAGACGCAGCTGCGCGTCGAGGTGGGCCGCCTGATCGGCGCCTACTCGCGGCCCTACGCCGGCGTGGTCACGCTCATCTACGAGGCCGATGTGGTCGGCGGCAAAGCGCTGCCGGGCGCAGAGACATCCGAGGTCCGCGACTACGGGCCCGATGAGATCCCGTGGGACGAGCTCGCCTTCACGACCGCCGAGAGCGCCCTGCGCGACTGGGTCGCCTCACTGCCGGGCCGCGGCGTGCGCTTCGAGCCGGAGCTGTACGTGACCGGGGACCCGACCCAGAGCCCGGAGGGCTAGCCGGCGGCCTCGTATCGGCGGAAGACGGCAACCGCGTTCTGGCCACCGAATCCGAAGCCGTTGACGATCGCCGTCCGCACCGCAGCGTTCCGCGCGACGTTTGGCACGTAATCGAGGTCGCAGGCCGGATCGGGGGTCTCGTAGTTGATGGTTGGCGGGATCATGCCGTCCCGGATCGAGCAGACCGCCGCGAGCGCGGAGATCGCGCCGGCCGCGCCCAGGGTGTGCCCGATCATGCTCTTGTTGCTGCTCACCGAAAGCTTCGCGGCATGCTCCCCAAAGGCGGTGTGGATCGCCTTCGTCTCGGTGGCGTCGTTGAGTGGCGTGCTGGTGCCGTGGGCCATGACGAAGTCGACCTCCTCGGGAGCGACCCCGGCGTCGCGCAGCGCGCGCTGCATCGCCCGCGCCGCCCCCTCGCCGGTCGGATCGGGCGCGCTGATGTGGAACGCGTCGCCGGTCATGGCCCCACCTGCCACCTCGGCAATCACCCGCGCGCCGCGGCGTTCCGCATGCTCGGCCGATTCGACCAGCAGCACCGCCGCCCCCTCCCCGAAGACGAAGCCATCGCGGTTCGCCTCGAAAGGTCGCGAGGCGCGCTCGGGGTCGTCGTTGCGCTTGGACAGCGCGCCCATGTTGGCCAGCGCCGCGAAGGCGACCGGCAGGATGGCGCTCTCCGTCCCGCCGGCCAGCACGACGTCGGCATCGCCGTGCTCGATCAGGCGCTGGGCGTCGATCAGCGCCTGGACCCCGGATGCGCAGGCCGCCACCGAGGCGATGACGGGTCCTCGCAGCCCGTTCTGGATGCTGATCTGGCAGGCCGCCATCGACGGCGACAGCATCGGCACCATGAACGGGCTGACGCGCTTGCCGCCCTGCTCCAGGAAGACCCGCTCGCCGAGGGCCACGTCGCCGATCCCGCCACCGCCGGTGTTGACCACCACCCCGATCTCGTTGCGGTTGGCATCGGTGATCTGCAGGCGGCTGTCGGCGATCGCCTGGGCCGCCGCGGCCACGGCGAACTGGCTGAAGCGGCTCATGCGGCGAGCCTGCTTGAAGTCGATCCAGGTGGCGGGATCGAAGCCCTTCACCTCGGCCGCGATGCGTACCTCCTCACTCGATGCGTCATAGGCGCTGATCGGCGCGACGCCGCTGGTGCCCGCCAGCAGGTTTCGCCAGAAGGTCTCCGCGTCGTTGCCAATTGGGGTGATCGCACCGAGCCCGGTGACCACGGCGCGGCGGGCCGGATCGCGGCTCATCGGCCGCTCACGCCTCGACCCGGCCCAGGATCAACGTGCTGTTGTGTCCGCCGAGGCCCATCGAGTTGGAGAGCGCGACCCGGCTGTCGGTCTGGCGAGCGGTGTTTGGCACGTAGTCAAGCGTCAGCTCGGGATCGGGATGCCGAAGGTTGATGGTCGGCGGGATGCAGCCGGTCTGCACCACCCGGGCGCAGACGAAGGCTTCGAAGGCTCCCGCGGCGCCCATCATGTGGCCGGTCATGCTCTTGGTCGAGCTGACAGCCAGCTTCGCGGCGTGCTCGCCGAAGACGGTGCTGATGGCGGCCGACTCGTAGCGATCGTTGAGCGGGGTGCTGGTCCCGTGGGCGTTGACGTAGTCGACCGCCTCCGGGCCGATCCCGGCCCGCTCCAACGCGGCGCGCATCGAGCGTTGGCTCCCTTCGCCGCGCTCGGCCGGCGCCGCCATGTGGAATGCATCGGACGACGATCCGTAGCCGATCACCTCGGCGATCGGCGTCACGCCGCGCGCCATCGCATGACCGAGCTCCTCGAGCACGAGCACGGCGCACCCTTCTGAGACCACGAAGCCGTTCCGGGTGGCGTCGAACGGGCGCGACGCAATGGTCGGGTCATAGGCGCCGGTGTCGGGATCGATGGGCGTGCCGAGGGCGCGCATCTGCCCGAAGCCGGCAAACGCGATCGGCACGATCACCGCCTCGGTGCCGGCCCCCAGCATCAGGTCGGCCTGCCCCCGCACGATCGTCTCCATCGCCTCGCCGATGGCGTGGCCGCCAGTCGCGCACGCGCTCACCACGGCCAGGTTCGGGCCGCGGAGGCCGTACTGGATGGCCACCTGACCGGATGCCGCGTCGGGGATCATGTGCGGCAGCAGGAAGGGAGAGACGCGATCCGGGCCGCGATCGCGCAGCGTGGCCAGTCCGTCGGCGATCATGCCGATCCCGCCGATGGCGGTCCCCACGATCATGCCGAAGCGGTCCTGATCGGCCTGGCCTGCGTCGAGCATCCCGTCGGCGTTCAACAGGCCGGCGCCGCGCAGTGCCTCGCCCGCGGCCGCCACCGCGAAATGCGTGTTGCGGTCGTGGCGCCGAACGTCCTTGCCGTCCATGTACTCGGTCGCGTCGAAGCCCTTCACCTCGCCGGCGACGTGGATCGGGTAATCGGTCGTGTCGAAGAGGGTGATATCCGCCACCCCCGATCGACCGGCGACCAGCGCATCCCACGACGCATCGGCCCCGATTCCAACCGGGGAGACGACGCCCATCCCTGTCACGACCACGCGCCGTCCTGTCACGCGGTCGCCTCGAGCGAGCCGGGAAGCCACAGAGCCCCGTTGCCTGGCGCGTCCAGGGCGTGCGTCTGCACCTCTGGCGAGATCCGCTTGATCAGGCCGCTGAGGACCCGGCCCGGCCCGATCTCGACGAAGTCGGTGACGCCGTCGGCCGCCATGCGGCGCACCGTCTCGGTCCACTGCACGCCGTGGACGAGGTGCTCGGAGAGCTCCCGGCGGAGGCCGTCCGCGGTGCGGATGACGGTGGCATGCACGTTGCCCAGCATCGGCACCCGCGGCTCGCGGAACGGGACCTTGGCCAGGATCTGGCTGAACTCATCGCGGGCGCGTCGCATCAACGGGGAGTGGCTTGCCACGCTCACCGTCAGGCGCACCGCCTTGCGGGCGCCGATCGTCTTGCTCATCTCGAGCGCGAAGGCGAGCGCCGGAATGACGCCGGAGAGAACGATCTGTCCGGGGGCGTTGGCGTTGGCGACGCCGATCTCCCCGTGCTCGCGCGCGGCGTCGACGACTTCGTGCACCTGCTCGTCGGTCAGCCCGATGACGGCCCCCATGCCGCCCTCGATGCCGCGCTCCTGCATGATCCGACCCCGCTCACGAACAAGCCCGATCGCCGTCTCGAAGTCGATCGCATCGGCTGCCACGGCGGCGGCGTACTGGCCTGCGGAGTGGCCGGCCAGGAGGAGCGGTGCGAGCTCGACACCGGCCTCGCCCGCCTCGGCACGCATCGCCTCCAGGTAGGCGACGCTGGTGGCCAGGATCGCGGGCTGCGCGTTCACGGTCAGGTCCAGCTCCTCGGCCGGTCCCTCCGCGATGAGACGCGAGAGCGGAAAGCCGAGCGCGGCATCAGCGCGCTCCATGACCGCGGCCGCGACCGGCGAGCGCTCGAGCAGGGCGGCCCCCATCCCAACGTACTGCGAGCCTTGCCCGGGGAAGACGAAGGCATGCGCGCGCGGCGGGGAATCTGCGGGGTCTGTCTGGTCAGTCATCGGCATCGGCTGGGCTGTTTGATTGGTCGGGAGTATAGCCGAGCACGCTCACGAAGCCGATCAGTTAGGCCCCTCCACGCTCACGAATCGACTCACGACCTCGTGCAGCACCGGCAGCCCGAAGCGGAGGGCGCTCACCGGTACCCGCTCATCGTGCCCGTGGAAGAGCGAGAGGAAGGGCATCTCGGGGGCGAGCTGCAGCGGCGCGAAGCCGTAAGTCGGAACCCCGATGGTTGCGAGCGACTTCGCATCGGTGCCAGGGGTGATCATCATCGGCGCAGGGAGGCCGTCCGGATCCGCGGCCAGGAGCGCCTCACGCATGAGCTGGACGATTTCGGCGTCGGCCAGCGCCTCGGTGGGTGGGAGCGGGGGAAGCACCAGCTCGACCGAGGCAAGCTCGCCAAGGAGGTCCCGGACCTCGTCGAGGAGCGCGATCTGGTCGGTGCCGGGCAGGGTGCGGATGTCGAGCTCTGCCTCACCCGCCCCGGGGATGACGTTCACCTTCTTGCCGGAGTGAATCATCGTAGGTGTGACCGTGTCGCGCAGCATCGCCCCCAGGGAGCGGCGCAGGACCGGATCGGCGACGGCGGCCAGGAGCGCAGCGGCGGCCGCCTCCTCGTTGCCGCGGTCCACCGCGGTGGTGACCGCATCCAATCCAAGCGCCCTGAAGAAGCCGCGCACGACCGGGATGACCCGCGCGGGGCGGTGCGTTCGGGCGAGCGCAACTACGGCTTCCGCCAGCTTGACGGCGGCGTTGTCGAGGTGGGGCATCGAGCCGTGGCCGGTCGTGCCGGTCGAGCGCAGCCGCGCCCATACGACTCCTTTCTCGGCCACCTGGATGGCATAGACCCGGCGTCCGCCGACCGTCATCGAGTAGCCGCCGACCTCGTTGAGGGCCGCCGCGGCGGGCCGCCCGTCCGCGCCTCGGAAGAGGTCCGGCCGCTGGGCGACCCAGTGCGCCGCACCATGTGCCCCGCCCGCCTCCTCGTCGGCGACCGCGGCGAAAATCACGTCTCGGCGTCGATCGCCGGCAGCGCGAGCCAGGACGAGCATCACGCTCAGCTCCATCGCCACCATGTCCTTCATGTCGACGGCGCCGCGGCCCCAGATCACCCCGTCGATCAGCTCGCCGCCGAATGGGTCATGGCTCCACGACTCGGCGTCGACCGGGACCACATCCACGTGCGACAGGAGCACCAGCGGTGGCTCGGGATCGGGAACCGTCGCCGACAGGCGAGCGAAGCACGAGCCGCGCCCGGGGAGCGCCTCAAGGACCTCAGCTGCGATCCCGGCCGAGCCGAGCACGTCCGCGCAATAGGCGGCCGCCGCAGTCTCCCCGCCGGTCGAATCGCGTCCGGCAGCCCCGTCCGCGACCCCGGGAGGATTGACGCTGGGGATCTGGATCAGGGCGCGCAGGTGCTCGACGCATTCGTCGGTGGCGCGCTCCCAGTCGATAGTCCCTCCGCTCTCTGCCATGGGTGTCAGCGGTAGGTCTGCGCCGGCGCAGGGTCGGCATCCGGGAGTCCTTGGCGCGGTTCTCCCACTGCCCTGGCGTGGCGGGCATGGACGAGCCGATCGAGCGGCCATTCGGCGGCCAGCAGGATCAGCGAAGCGGCAAGGAGCACCGGCAGCTGCAGGGCCACGCCGATCGCGAACAGCGCGACGAGGAAGAAGCCGTGGATCGCCACACGCGTGCCGAATGCCAGCCGGAGCTCGAGGATCGCTTGGCGCTCCCCGTCCGGCGGCACGCGATCGGGCCCGAAGACGCCCCAGATCGAGATAGCGAGGAAGGCCGCCATCGCCACGCCGAAGAGCCACAGGCCGCCGCCGGGGGCCGGGTCGATGATCGGTTTCAGGAGTGAGAACGGCGTCAGGCCCACCAGCAGCAGCAGCCAGGCCGGGACCGGTACCGCCAGCTGCAGCCATTCCCACGAGGGCCGACTGCGTGACACCTCGCGCAGCCAGCGGGTCATCAGGCTGAAGCCGAGCGTCACGAACAGCCAGGCGTAGAAGTTGCCCGCCGGGACGCCGAACCAGCCCTCGGTCGGCGCCACGCCGCGCCAGGTCCAGAGGCCCATCCGGATGGCGATCGCGTCGAAGGCCAGGTCGAGGCTGATGGCGAGCACGGCGTCGACGAATGGCGCATACCGACGGCGCACGCCGAGCGCATCGGTCAGGCGCATCGCCCCTGCGATGATCAGTGCCCAGGTCAGGCCGATGACGACCGGCGCGCGGTCGATCGTCAGGATCCAGTGGCTCGAGTAGTGGTACGTCTCGAAGACGAGCTGGTCGCCCTCTTCCAGCAGGATCCCGAAGGCGGCCGCCGAGACCAGCTCGAGGAAGGGAAGTCGGCCCCGACGCAGCGCTGCCAGCGCAGCCCCGATGAAGAAGAGCGAGGCGGAGACCTCGAGGAGCAGGTAGACCGGATCCACGCGGCGATGATATCGGTCCCCGTGGGACGATGAGCGTGGCCTCGCAAGCCCGGGTCGTAGAATGCCGGCGTGACCACCCAGGTGAGCTCCGAGACGGTCCCCATCTACCTGGCCGGTGAGTTCGTCCACGCCGGGACGCCGCTCGAGGTGCACGATCCCGCGACCGGCGAGCTGGTGGCGACCACCTGGCAGGCAGGTCCGCAGGAGCTGGAGCGGGCCACGGCTGCGGCGGTCGAGGCCTTCGCCGCGACGCGTCGCCTGGCGAGCTTCGAGCGGCGCGACGCACTTGCGCACGTCGCCGAGCGGATCAGCCAGGACGCCGACGAATTGGCCGAGCTGCTGACCCGCGAATCGGGCAAGCCGGTCCGGGACGCGAAGGGCGAGGTCGCCCGCGGCGCGCTCACGTTCCGCACCGCCGCCGAGGAGGCGCTGCGCATCAACGGGGAGTGGCTGCCGCTCGACTGGGCGGCTGCCAATCGCGGGCGGAGCGGAATCGTGCGGCGCTACCCGATCGGGCCGGTGGCGGGGATCAGCCCATTCAACTTTCCGCTCAACCTGGCGGCACACAAGGTCGCCCCGGCGATCGCCGCCGGCTGCAGCATCGTGCTGAAGCCTCCCTCCAAGGATCCGCTTGTGATGCTGCGCGTGGCCGGCTACCTGGCGGAGACGAACCTGCCGAAGGGCGCGGTCAGCATCCTGCCGATGGACCGGCCGACCGGCGATCGGATGGTCGCCGACGATCGATTCAAGCTACTCAGCTTCACGGGCAGCCCATCGGTCGGCTGGAAAATGAAAGCCGATGCCGGCAAGAAGAAAGTGATCCTGGAGTTGGGCGGCAACGCCGGGGCGATCGTCGACGAGACGGCCGACCTCGACTGGGCAGTTGCCCGCCTGGCGTATGGCGCCTTCGCCTACTCTGGGCAGGTCTGCATCAGCGTGCAGCGCATCTACGTGGTCCAGGAGATCTTCGAGGAGTTCGAGCGTCGATTCGTCGAGAGCGTTCGGCAGCTCCGGGTGGGGAGCCCGCTCGATCCGGCCACGGACCTGGGGCCGATGGTTGACGCCAAGGCCGTCGCACGCACCCACGAGTGGGTCGGCGAGGCGCTTGCCGGTGGGGCGAGGTCGCTGGTCGGCGGCGAGCCGGACGGGCTCTTCTACCCGCCGACCGTTCTGGTCGACGTGCCGAAGGACGCGCGCGTGTGCGGCGAGGAGGTCTTCGCGCCGGTCGTGAACCTGTTCCCGGTTCGCGACTTCGCAGAGGCTGTGGCCGAGCTCAACGACAGCCAGTTTGGCCTGCAGTGCGGGGTCTTCACCAACGATCTCGAGCGAGCCCTTGTCGCCCATGACGAGCTGGAGGTGGGCGGCGTGATCGTCAACGACGTCCCGACCTGGCGCACAGACTCGATGCCGTACGGCGGCGTGAAGGACTCGGGGCTGGGTCGCGAAGGCCTGCGTTGGTCGATCGACGACATGACCGAGCCGCGCCTGCTGGCGTTCGCTCGCCCGCTGTAGGTCGTCGGTGACCGATCTCGCCGCGGTGTCGGCAAACCGCGCCATCCGCTACGCGCGCGTCCTGCCCGCAGAGGACCTTCGCGACGGTGAGCTGATCCCGGTCGAGATCGACGGCACGCCCGTGGTCCTGGTCCGCCATGCGGGTTCGTTCTATGCCGTGCAGAACAACTGCTCGCACAAGGATTTCCCGCTCTCGGAGGCGGGCTTCGACCCGCGGGACGAGGTGCTGGTGTGCGCCTGGCACGGCGGCTGTTTCGACATCCACACGGGCGCGGCGGTGGTGCCGCCAGCCACCGAGCCGGTCGAGACCTTCCCGGTGCGGATCAGCCCCGACGGCTGGGTCGAGATCGGCCTCTCCGGCAGCCTCTCTGCCTGACTGCACGACCGATGCAGCTCGAGGCGCTCCCGTTCGTCAACTGGATCTTCTGGGTGGCGCTCACCTCCGGATCGCTCCTGGTCGTCGGCGGCACCGAGCTGCTGGGCGGCACGACGCGCGGCTATCGGCTCTTCATGGCGGGATTCCTCACCGTCTGCGCCGGGATCCTGCTCCTGTCGGAGCTCAACCTCGCCCCGGGTACCTGGGCAGACGAAACCGCCGGCATGCGGCGCGGACTGGCCATCGTCGTCGCCGGCCTGACGGCGGCGTACCTGCTCGCCTCGATCGCCCGGCTGCCGCGCAGCGGGCTGGCGATCGCCGGCGGGTCGGCGGGGATCTTCTCCCTTGCGGCGCTCGCCGCCGCCGGCAATACGCTGAGCGCTCCGCTCTTCGCGGCGCAGTTGATCGTCGTGGCCCTGGCGCTCGGCGCCGTCACCGCGGCGATGCTGCTCGGGCACTGGTACCTGGTCACGCCGAAGCTCTCTCCGACGCCGCTGCGCCGCATGATGTGGCTCCTCCTCGCCGCGCTGGGCCTGCAGGCCCTCCTCTTCCTGGTCGCCATCACCGCCATCAGCAGCGGCCCCCTCGGAGGCCCGATTGGCTGGCTCACCTGGTTGCGACTGGTGGCTGGCATCCTGCTGCCGATCGGCATCACGGTTCTCGCCCTTCTCGCGAGTCGTGCCGCGTCGCTACAGGCGAGCACCGGCCTGCTCTACATCGGCCTCGCGCTTGTGATGGCGGGCTCGATCGCCGGGGCCAGCCTCGCCTACCTGACCGGCGTGCCGGTCTGAACGCGCCGATGCATATCACGATCCGCTGCTTCGCCACCCTCCGAGAGCTGGCGGCGGACCGCACCATCGTCACGCTGCCGGATCCGTCGGTCCTGGCCGATGCGTGGGCCTCGCTCGCGGCGACGCACCCCAGCCTGCAGCCGCATCGGCCGTTCGTGCGGCCTGCGCTCAACGGCGCCTATGCGGCCTGGGAAGCGCCGCTGGCCGATGGCGACCAGGTTGCCTTCCTGCCCCCGGTGAGCGGCGGTGCGAGCGGCCTGACCGACCGCGCCATCGATCTCGCTGCCCTCGAGGCCGGCCTCGCGGGAAGCGGGCATGGCGCGCTCGTGACCTTCATTGGGCGGGCGCGTGATCGAGCCGATGACGGGCGCACGGTGCTCGAGCTCGAGTACGAGGCCTACCCCGAGATGGCGGCGGCGGTCCTGGCGGAGATCGTCGCCGAGGCCGAGGCGCGCTGGGCTGGGAGCCGTGCCGCGGCGGTGCACCGAGTCGGCGTTGTGCCCATCGGCGAGGCGGCGGTCGCGATCGTCACCGCGGCTGCCCACCGCCTGGATGCCTACGAGGCCAATCGGTTCGTGATCGAGGCGATCAAGGAGCGGCTCCCGATCTGGAAGCGGGAGCGCTTCGAGGATGGCAGCGAATGGAAGCGCCCCGGCGCCTAGTGCAGCTCGCGCCGCGGCGTTGCCAACCGGCGTTCGGCGTCGACCGCTGCGCAGGCTCCTGGTCGGACATTGAGGCTCCTCAGCACGCCCCGCGGCTCGGCGCGCCATTCTGGCCAGCGCCGACCGAAGGCACGGCACCGGAGGTTAGGTCGGTGGCGGATATGGGCCAGCCTCATGTACCCTGCGGCCACATGTCAACCCCGCTGCCAGGACAGATTCGCTGCCCGACCTGCCATCGGTCGACCCCCCCTGCAGGGTTCTGCACGCAATGTGGGACGGCGATCCCGGCGTCCGCCCGAGCCCGCCCCCGCGGCCTCGACCGCGCCGAGCTGCAGGATCGGATCCGCGTCCACCGCCCCGGCGACGCCGCCTTCCGCCGTGGGTCGACGGTCGGCGAGGGGCATGCGCAGGCGCCATCGCCGTACCAGCCGTTTCGGCCCGAGCCGGAGGACGGGCTGGTCATCCCCGCCGCCGAGGCGGGGGAGGATGGCGCGGTTCACGTCGACAACACGCCGCCAGGGTTCGATGACCGAACGCCGCCGATCGTCGTCCCCCCGCCCGTAATTGAGCCGCCCCCACATCTTCCGGCCAGGCCCGCTCCGACCTTCACGCCGCCGCCCGCAGCGGTCGCGGGCCTGCCGGCGGCGATCCCCGTGCCACCGCTGGCTGTGGTGCAACCGCCGGCCGTCGCGCCATTTCCGGCAATGGCCGCCGAGCAGCGCGCGCCGGGCGCGCGTCCCCGGCGGATCGTGAAGGCAGAAGCGCCTCCACCGCAGTGGACGGCTCCCGATCAGCCATATGAGCCCCCGGAGGAGTACGACTACGGTTCCCGCCCGCCCAACGACGACTGGGGTCGGCGAGGCTCCGGCATGAGCCCGCTGGCGATCGGCGGGTTCGTGCTCCTCGGCGTGCTCGCCATCGCCGTCGGGGCGTTCATCTCCGGGATCTTCTCAGGAGGGGTCGCCCAAGCGACGCCGACTCCCACGCCGACGCAGAGCGTTGCCCCCTCCGCCACGCTCCAACCGACCCAAGGGCCGAGCGCCGGCGCCTCCGCCGCCGGGTCGCCGGGCGCGACCAGCAACGGCTCGCCGGTCGCGTTCCCCGATGGCTTCACGGCTCGCACCCAACCCTGCGCCGAACAGCCGAGCAGCCAGGACGGCTGCGACTCGAGCGGCGCCACCGTGACGGGAGGTTCGGTCTGGGTCTGGGTCGGGTGGCGCAAGGGCAACGATGCCGATGTCCTGAGTGTGACGGTCCTGGACGCGGCGGGGACGTCGGCCGGCGACGGCAGCCTGGCGTTGGGCTCCATCAAGTGCGGCAACTCCTGCAGCGGGTGGGGGTACTTCCGGTTCCCAGGCCTGGCGGTGGGGAACTACACGATCCGCGTGAACCGGAACGATCAATTCGCCGCGCAGGCGACGTTCACGGTCACCAGCTAGCCGTCGCGGCTCCGTCCGCTCGGACGAGGCGCGCCGCCAGCATCCCTTCGCCTGGCGGCCAAGGCGCTGATCGCCTCCATCACGCAGCGATGCGCGGCCGCCGCCGTGATCTCGCTGACGTCATACGCCGGAGCCACTTCGACCACGTCCATGCCGGCCAGCTCCACCGCCCCGACGATCTGCCGAATGGCGCGCAACAGCTCCCGCGAGAGCATGCCGCCCGGCTCCGGCGTGCCGGTCCCGGGGGCCATCCCCGGGTCGATCACGTCGATGTCGACCGAGAGGTAGATCAGCTCCGGCCCATCGAGCGCCTCGGCGATCGCGTCGGCGACCACGGCCTCGGCTCCACGCTCCTCGATCTCGCTCATGAAGTGGACGCGCAGGCCGTTGCGCTCCATCCATTCCAGCGTGGCGGGAGGCGGCCAATACCCCCGCAGGCCGACCTGCACGAAGTTGCGACCATCGATCGCCCCCGATTCGATCAAACGGCGCATCGGCGTGCCGTGCGAGGCGAGCACGCCCCACGTGCTGTTCGCGGCGTCGGCGTGCGCGTCGAAATGCACCATCCCCAGGCGTCGCGGGGCGACCGCCTCAGCCACCGCCGATGCGGAGGGGAAGGTGATCGAGTGATCTCCGCCGAGCACGATCGGGATGGCGCCCGCTTGCGCGACCTCCAGGACCTTGCGCCGGATCACGGCGTGCCCACGCTCGAGGTTGGCGGGCACCACCGGGGCGTCGCCGGCATCGACCACGTCGAGCCATTCGAACGGCTCGATCCCGAGCTGGAGCGAGTTTGGCGAGCCAGACACATAGGTGGCGGCCCGAATCGCCCGAGGTCCGAACCGTGCGCCCGGGCGATGGCTCACGCCGTCGTCCAGTGGGGCACCGACGATCGCCACGTCTGGCCGGCGGGAGCGGAGCGCCTCGACATCGGAGATCTCGGGGAGCTTCTGAAAGGAGGTCCGCCCGACGTAGGCTGGGAGGTCGAAGTCATCCCACTCGGTGTAGGGATCCAGCCCCGTCGGCGGATCCTCGTCGTTGGGGCCGCGATGGCGGCGCGTCTCATTGGCCATCGGTGATGGCTGACGCCCTCCTGCGAACGATCGCGGGCGCCGTCGCGGCGCGGAGCAGGCCCGCAGCTGAAGTTGCGCGATGCTAGCAGAGCCGGTCAGGGGGAGGGGTGCTGCTACCATCGGTCGGCCATGTCGGACGCGCGGCGCATCTACACCATTGACGAGGCGAACGCCCTCATTCCGCAGGTACGAGCCATCCTCCTGCAGCTTGCGGTCGAGCAGCGCCGTCTCGATGCGTCGCACGCCGAGATGCACCGACAGCTGGAAACCGACGGCGATCCCGACAGCGCCGCCGCGGCGGGTCGCCAGGAGGCGGCGGTGGCCGACATCCGCGAGGGGATGCGCACGCTCCTCGTCCTCCTGAGCGAGATGGGGGTGGAGCTGCGCGATATCGAGATGGGCCTCATCGACTTTCCCGGCGAGCGAGACGGCGTTCGCGTCTGGCTCTGCTGGCGGCTGGCCGATCCTCGCGTCGCCTTCTGGCATCCGCCCGATGAGGGCTATGCCAGTCGGAAGCCCTGGTGACCTCGGGCTGATGCGCGTCACCGTGGTTGGTGACAGCGCGCTGGACGTGACCGTGCGGCCGGCGCATGCGCCCCGTCCCGGTGGCGATGTGCCGGCGCGGATCGGGCTCTCGCCCGGGGGGCAGGGCGCCAACGTGGCGGTCCGACTGGCCCGTGCCGGGGTGATCGTCACCCTTGCGACCGCGGTTGCCGATGACGCTGCGGGGCGGATCCTGGCCGCAGCCCTCGAGCGTGATGGGGTCATCATGCGGCAGCTGCCGGCGGAGCGGAGCGGCGTGGTGGTCGCCCTCCTCGACGCTGGCGCCGAGCGAGCGATGCTCTCCGACCGGGTCACTCTCACGCCGGACGAGGTGGCGGCTGCCTGCGAGGGTGCCAACTGGGTCCATTGCTCCGCCTACCCATTGGCCGATGACGCCAGCGGCGACGAGCTGGCGCGGGTGATCGGCTCGCTGCCTGCCAGTACCCGGATCAGCGCAGGTGGGGGCTCACTGCCGCCCGATGCGGCACGCGCCGAGCGCGTCAGGGGCCGCTTGGCCAGCGCCGGAGCGCGGCTGCTGATCTTCGGGCGCGACGAGGCCGCCGCCCTGCTCGACGCGCCGCTGCCGTCGCTGGCAGCCGCCGCCGACGCGATGGCCTCTGCATTTCCCGGCGTCATCGCCATCGTCACCGGCGGAGCCGCCGGCTCGACCGCAGCGGGGCCGGGCTTTGCCTTATCGGTGGCAGCCGATGAATCGGCGACCCCCATGGTCGATGCAACCGGAGCCGGCGATGCGTACGCCGCCGCCGTCATCGCCGCGCTGCTCCCCGTCGATTGGCCGCCGGACGTCCCGATACTCCGGGCGGGGATGGAGGCAGGTTCGCGGCTGGGGGGTCTCGTTTCGCGCGTGGTGGGCGCGCAGGCTCGCGTCGACGGCGAGCCCAGGGCAGCGACGTGACCGGCACGCAGTTCCTGTGCACTTCGGACGAGGTGGCGGCGGCGATCGCCGCCGGACGAGCAGTCGTGGCGCTCGAGTCGAGCCTGATCGCGCAGGGCCTGCCGGTCCCCGACAACCTGGAGACGGCCGCCGCCGCCGAGCAGGTGGTGCGGGATGAGGGAGCGGTGCCGGCCACCGTCGCGATTGACCGCGGGCGACTCCTCGTCGGCGCTTCACAGGCCGTCCTCGAGCGGTTGGCCGACCCGGCCAGCGGCGCGGCCAAGGCCGCGTCGCGCGATATCGGTCCGCTCCTGGCTTCGGGCCGGCTCGCGTCGACCACCGTCAGCGCCACGATGCGGATCGCCGCCATGGCCGGCATCCGGCTCTTTGCAACGGGCGGCATCGGGGGCGTGCATCGCAACGCGGGCACGACCTTCGACGTCAGCAGCGATATCGACGAGCTCGCCGTCACCCGCGTGGCCGTGGTGTGCAGCGGCGCGAAGTCGATCCTCGACCTGGCGGCGACGCTCGAGCTGCTCGAAACTCGCCGGGTGCCGGTCATCGGCTTCATGGTCGATGACTTGCCGGCCTTCTACAGCACCAGCTCGGGACTGCGCCTCCCGCACCGGGTCGATGCGCCGCCCGAGTTCGCGAAGGTGATCACCACGCACTTCGCACTGCCAGGCTCAGGGGGGATCCTCATCGTGCAGCCACCGCCGCCCGAGCTTGCCATCGCCAACGACGAGGTCGACGGCTGGACGGCGACCGCCATGGATGATGCGTCGAAGCTGGGAATCAAAGGCGGGGAGGTGACGCCGTTCCTCCTCGCTCGCCTCGCCGAGCTGTCGGGGGGTCGCACCCTGCGCACGAACATCGGCCTGATCTTGACCAACGCGAGAACGGCGGCGCAGATTGCCGCCGCTCACGCCTCCGTCGAAATTCAGGTCTCGACCTGAGTTCGGGGCTGGCTGCGGCTGGTATCCTGCGGACCAGCCCGCGCAGCGGGTCGCAAGGGAGAGGTGGGGCGCATGCGGATCTACGAGGGGAGCCCGCGCCAGGACTGGGAAGAGGTGCTCCGCAGCGTCGGCTCATTTGCAGACCGCGAGCGGATGAAGGAGCTCCTCCTGCTGGAGCTGGACGCCGGGTTCATCCTGCAGGGATTGGCCATCCCGACGGCAGGCGCACGCTCGGAGACCGAGCCGTCCCTCACCAAGGTCACCCATGAGCTGCCCGACGATGAGATCGCGCAGCTGATGGAGGTGGCCGCCGCCAATCGCACCGATGCGCCACCGATCGTGCCGCACCCCGGCATCAGCAACTACTACGAGCATGCACTACGGGTGATTGGCGGGTACGTGGACGGCCACCGGGCGCGGGACGTCTTCCTCTTCGAGCAGGACGGCGCCTTCGTGCTGCGGCTGCTCCTGTCCGCTGTGGGTGCAGGGGCTGCCGGCCATCAGCTGGTGGAATTCACCCGCGAGGACATCACCGCTATGATCGAGGCTGCACCGCAGCACCGCGAATCAGCCGCCCGGGGTCCGGGCGCACCTGGGGAGACGCCGAGATGAAGCTCATCAAGATCCTGTTCTTGACCATCGGGGCACTTCTTGCCGCGCTGATCGTGATCCCGCTCACCGTCCTGGCCGGCCTCTTCGTGTGGCTGAAGCTGACCGAAGAGGGCGACGAAGACGACCTCGAGATCGAGGACGCGGTCTAGGCCGTACTGAGGGCCCAGGCGGCGGTCCAGCAGATCGCCGCCACCAGCACGCCGTACCACAGCCGTCGCTCGCTTCTGGTTCCCTGCGCGACGGCCACCAGGCCGATCAACCCGAGGCCGACGCTCCAGGGCGTGGAGCGACCACCGAGCACCAGCGCGCCCCCGACGCCGAGCCCGACGCCGAGCGCCAGGCCCGCCGCAAGTCGTCGGCTCGCCGGACGGCCGAGCACCTGCGCCAGGCTGCGTGAGCCGCCGACAGCGTCCGCCTCGAAGTCCCGGAGCGTGTTCGCCAGGTGGGCAGCGATCGCAAACGGCGCCACCAGCGGAATGGCGGGCAGGACGCGCTCCAGCGGGACGCCCACGCCTGCGGCGATCCAGGCGGGGAGGAGCCCGAAGCTGATCAGGTAGGGGAGCGGGGAGAAGGGTGTGCGCGAGAGCGCCAGGTTGTAGGCGAGCGCCGAGCCGGAGGCGACCACCCCGAGCACAAGCGCCAGCCCGTCGGTCCGCCACGAGGCTGCCAGCTGGATCGCCAACCCGGCCGACGCGATCCAGGCTGCCGCGTTGAGGCCGAGCTCGCCGGCGGGGATCGGCTTCTCGGGGCGGACAGCCGCGTCGCGCACGCGATCGGCGATGTCGTTGGTGGCGCCGGTGAAGACCTGCGAGCCCGCGACTGCCAGCACGGTGAGCACCCAGCGTTCGCCGAGCGGGACGCCGGCCTGGTTGGCGAGGATGGCGCCCAGCGCCGCCGACAGGGCCACCACCGCGGCGGCCGGGGCGGGGTGGATCACGCGCAGGAAGGCAGGCATCGGGTCCTATCATCGCGCCTCCGCACAGACAGCCGGTTGCCCGGTGCGCTAGACTGAACTCCCGAGTGCGGCGTTGGCGTCCGGTGCTCGCGTGTTCCTTTCAAAGGCACGCTTGAGCCACGAGGCAGAGGGAACCGAGCGATGCCGAAGTATGTCTTCGTGACCGGCGGCGTGACCAGCTCGCTCGGAAAAGGGATCACCGCCGCGTCGATCGGACGCATCCTCAAGTCGCGCGGGATTCCCGTCTCGATCCTGAAGCTCGACCCGTACATCAACATCGATCCCGGCACCATGTCGCCGTACCAGCACGGCGAGGTGTTCGT
>JBDTQD010000032.1:0-17896 GCA_039932375.1 Chloroflexota bacterium
CCGGGGGTGGGGCGAGCGCGGCACCGAGCACCGGCGGAGGCGGAGGCGGAGGCGGGACCGGCGGCATCAATACGACGCTGTCGGACGGTGCCTGGACCTCCGGGACGGTCCACGTCGACTACTCCGGCACCAAGAGCGGTTCCTTTGACAGCGCTCTCTTCGGTGCGAGCAGCCTCACCACCGGCGGCCAGACCGTGCTCGCCTACATCGACGTCAATGCCGGGAGGTCGGCCACCTTCGCCATCTACTCCGACTCATTCGCGGCCTCGGTCACCAACAGCGACTTCGCCGGCGGCGGCGGGACGACGACCAACTGCCAGGTGAGCTATCAGAAGGCTGACGACCACAGCATCCAGGCCACCTTCGACTGCCCGAACTCGCCGGTGATCCTCGTGACCGGGGGCAACGGAACGGTGGAGCTCAAGGGAACGCTCAGCGCCAGCCGCTAACCGCCGCCGACGCCTGGGTCGCCATCTGTCACGTCCCCGATTCCCAGGACTCGCTGTACGCCTTCTGAGCCACGGTCATGGGGTCGACGTCGATCCCCATGCTGGCCAGCTTGAGCCGCGCCACCTCGCGGTCGATATCTTCGGGGATGCCGTAGACGTCGGGCTGCAGCTCGCCGACGTGGCCGCGCAGCCACTCGAGGCCAAGCGCCTGGTTGGCGAAGCTCATGTCCATCACCAGCGCTGGATGTCCCTCTGCCGCGCCGAGGTTGACGAGGCGCCCATCGGCGAGCAGATAGAGACGACGGCCATCGTGCATCAGGTATTCGCGCGTGAACGGCCGCACCTCGCGGGACGAGGTTGCCTGTGCCTCGAGGGCAGAAAGCTCGAACTCGTCGTTGAAGTGGCCGGCGTTGGCCAGGATCGCCCCGTCGTGCATCTTCGGAAAGTCGCCGGCGCCCCACACGTTCAGGTTGCCGGTGGCGGCAATGAAGATCTCGCCGACCTCGGCGGCGATCGCCGCGGTGGTAACGCGGTAGCCGTCCATCGCCGCCTCCAGCGCGCGGATCGGGTCGACCTCGACTACGGTCACGATGCCGCCCATCCCTGCCGCGCGAGACGCGATCCCGCGACCGACCCAGCCGTAGCCACCCACCACCACCTGCTTGCCGGCGATCAGCACGTTGGTGGCGCGCAGGATGCCGTCGATGGCGCTCTGGCCGGTCCCGTAGCGGTTGTCGAAGAGATGCTTGGTGAGCGCCTCGTTGACCGCGACCACTGGGTACCGCAGCTTGCCGGCCTTGGCCATCGCGCGGAGCCTGATGACGCCCGTCGTGGTCTCTTCGGTCCCACCGATGACACCGTCGAGCAGCTCGGTGCGCTTGGTATGGAGCTCGTTCACGAGGTCGGCCCCGTCGTCCATGGTCACCTCCGGAACGTGGTCGAGCGCCGCTGCGATGTGCGAGTAGTAGGAGTCGCGGTCCTCGCCCTTGATGGCATAGGTGGGGATCCCGTGATGGACCACGAGTGACGCGGCCACGTCGTCCTGGGTCGAGAGCGGGTTGGATGAGCACAGGACCGCGTCCGCGCCACCAGCCGCCAGCGTCCGCATCAGGTTGGCCGTCTCCGCCGTGACATGCAGGCAGGCGCTGATCTTCCAGCCCTCGAGCGGTCGCTCGGCAGCGAATCGCTCGCGAATCCCCGCCAGGACCGGCATCTGGCGGTCAGCCCATTCGATCTTCAGCGCTCCCGCATCGGCCAGGCCGATGTCGCGGACGTCGCCCTTCAGTGTTGTTCTCGTGGCCACGTGATCCTCATTACCTCTCGTATCGGTCGCATTAATCCCCAGCCGCCGGACCGACGCCGCCCGAGGCGCTCGGTCAGCCGGCAGTGCTCACGGTAGCCGAGTCGCGCGTATGCCGCGATGGCCGGCGCGTTGTCGGCGTGGACGTTGAGCGCGACGTCCGGGACCTGGTCGAGGAGCTCGGTGGTGACGGCCCCGGTCACCATCTTCGCGAAGTCGTGCCCTCGAAAATCGGCGTGGGTCATGACGTTGCCGACGACGGCGATCCCCTCGCGGCGGTTGATCACGTGCGTCCCAGCTGCGCTCACCAGCCGCCCGCGGATGCGGACGCCGTAGTAGATCGCGTCCTCCAGGATGGCCTGTGCGAAACCGGCCCGGAAGCCGAGCTGATAGAGGCGGTTCAGGTCGTCGATGTCGGCCCCGGAAAGCCGGGTGGCGGCCCCGGCGTACGGAACGAATGAGCTGCTGTCCACCACCATCCGCAGCAGGACCGCCGCCGGCTGGAGCTCGTACAGCTCCTCGGCCGCGACATCCAGCGCCTCGGTCGACTGGAAGAAGGCGTCGCGCGGCTTGATGACGCTCGTCAGCACGGCACGGCAGCCCACCGGGTCGCCCATCAGGAAGAGCGGCTGCGGGACCAGGCCGTCGTGGTGCATGCCGAGCGCGGTCGGCTCGCCGGCGGCGTCATAGGCCATCCCCCACGAGCATCGGCCGCCCATCGTCGAGTCGAGGTCGCCGAGCGCGTAGGCGGCATAGCGACGATCGGTGCGCAGGAAGCTCGCGATGGCATCCCGATCGCGGACCGACCGAGCTCTCGGCTGGGCAACCTGGACGGCGGCCATCGGCGTCTCCTGCCCTCCGTGATCGATTCGGCGCTAGTAGGCGATCAGGGTGTGGATCTTGAACTCGCCGAGCTTCGCCCGCCCGCCGAGCGACGCCAGCTCGACCATGAAGGAGAGCCCGGCGATCTCGCCACCCAGGCGACGCACCAGCTCGATGGTGCCGAGCACCGTTCCGCCAGTCGCCAGCAGATCGTCGACCACCAGGACGCGCTGACCGGGGCTGATCGCATCGCGATGGATCTCGAGTGTTGCGGTGCCGTACTCGAGGTCGTACTCGACCTCGATCGTCTCGGCCGGCAGCTTGCCGAGCTTGCGGACTGGGACGAAGCCCGCGCCGAGCCGATCCGCCAGGGGAGCGGCGAAGATAAAGCCGCGCGACTCCATCCCGACCACCAGGTCGATCTGATCGTCCTTCACCGCCGCGGCCATCCTGTCGATCACCTCGCGGAACGCCTCCCCGTCACGAAGCAGGGTGGTGATGTCATAGAAGAGAATCCCCGGCTTCGGGAAGTCGGGAACTTCGCGGATCTTGGCGCGCAGGTCGTCGACGGAGCGAACGGTCACAGGGCACTCCAGGTGGGGCGTACGGGCGACGCTGAGTCTAGCCCGATGCGCTTCGCGACGGCAACGAGACGATCGCGCTAGGGCACGAATCGGCTGCTTCCGGGACGAACGGGCTATTCGAGCCCTGGCCCGGGCATCGTACTGTCCAAGGGTGATGCGGAGTGCAACCCATCCCCCCGCAAACCCGGCCGACGCGCTGGCCCAGGTGAGGCGGCACCGCCGGCAGATCGTTGCGCTGATCGGCAGCCTGTTGCTCGTCGCGCTGGCGGGGATCGCAGCGGTCATGTCCGCGGCCGAGCCGAGCGAACATCGCATCTCGTCGCTCCTGGCGGCCGCGAGCGTCTCAGGCGCACTCGGGTTCATCCTGTATTCGGGGGTCGGATCGCGCCGCGGTCTGGCCCGCGACCTCGAGGATGCGGAGGCGCGGTACCAGGCGATGGTCGAGCAGCTCCCCGCGGTCCTGTACATGGCCGACCTCGGGGCGCAGGCGACCTGGCATTACGTCAGCCCAAGGATCCACGACCTGCTCGGCTTCACGGCCGAGGAGTGGGCGGCGGATACCGGCCTGTGGATGGAGCACATCCACCCTGACGATCGCGCGCAGGTGCTCGAGGACGAGGAGTTCGACGGCCGTCGGGAGATCGGCGCGCAGAGCGTGAGCGAATACCGGATGCGGCGGCGTGACGGCCGCGAGGTCTGGATCCGCGACGAGGGGGTGGTGATCGGAAACAGGCGGAACGAGCCGACCCTGTACCGCGGCTTCATGATCGACATCTCGGCCCAGAAGGAAGCCGAGCTCGCCCTCCGCGAGAGCGAGGAGCAGACCCGGCTGATCATCGAGAGCGCCAGCCAGGCATACATCGCCATCGACGCGGCGGGCCGCATCATCGACTGGAATGCCCAGGCAGAGGAGACCTTCGGCTGGTCCCGCAAAGAAGCGCTCGGCGAGCAGCTCGAGGACTGCATCATCCCGATCAGCCAGCGCGCCGCGCATCGCGCCGGCCTCGCGCGCTACTTTGAGACCGGGGAGGGTCGCCTCGTCGGCAAGCGGATCGAGGTGACTGCGCTGCACCGCGACGGCCACGAATTCCTGGCGGAGCTGACCATCTGGCCGGTGGGGAGCGGCGATTCGATTCACTTCAGCGCGCTGATCCATGACATCACACACCGCAAGCAGCTCGAGATGCAGCTGCAGCACCAGGCCTTCCACGATTCCCTGACCGGCCTCGCCAACCGCGCCCTCTTCCGCGACCGGGTGGCCCATGCCCTGGCGCGCCAGGTGCGCAGCCACGGCTCGGTGGCCGTGCTCTTCTCCGACCTCGACGACTTCAAGACAGTGAACGACAGCCTCGGCCACGATGCCGGCGACCAGCTCCTGGTGGCCGTCGCCGAGCGGTTGCGCGCCGTGATGCGACCCGCGGACACCACCGCTCGCTTCGGCGGCGACGAGTTCGCAATCCTGCTCGAGGAGACGACCGAGGATGGCACGCGGCGCGCGGCGCAGCGTATCCTCGAGGCGCTCCGCTCGCCATTTGAATTCCACGGCCGTCAGGTCGTGATGCGCGCGAGCATCGGGGCGGCGATCACGTCCGATAGCGGCACAGAGCCCGACGACCTGCTGCGACAGGCCGACCTCGCGATGTACAACGCCAAGACCTTCGGCAAGGGACGGATCGCCTTCTACGAGCCGGAGATGCATACCGCTGCGGTGACGCGCATGGAGCTGAAAGCCGACCTCGAGCATGCGATCGCGAACAACGACTTCGTGATGCACTACCAGCCGATCGTCGACCTGCGCACTGGCCGGGTGGCCGGCCTCGAGGCGCTCGTGCGCTGGCAGCACCCCGAGCGCGGCCTGGTGCTCCCCGCCGAGTTCATCCCGATCGCCGAGGAGACCGGGTTGATCGTGACGCTCGGCACCTGGGTGCTCGGTGAAGCATGCCGGCAACTGGCCGACTGGACCGCCGCCGGCCAGCTGGCAGGACCGAATCTCGAGCGCGTATCGGTGTGGGTCAACCTGTCGGCGAGGCAGCTGCAGGAGCCCGACTTCGTCGAGACGGTCGCCGAAGCACTGCGCGTGAGCGGCGCCGCGGCGGAGCGCCTGACGCTGGAGATCACCGAGAGCGCGGTGATGGCGGACGTCGACGAGAGCGCCGCAACGCTGCATCGGCTTCGCGGGCTGGGTCTGCGACTGGCGATCGACGACTTCGGGACCGGCTATTCGTCGCTCAGCTACCTCGAGCGCCTGCCGGTCGGCGTGCTGAAGATCGATCGCTCGTTCACCGCCGCCATCGGCCGGGGGCAGGACGTGCCAATCCTCGTGCGCTCCATCGTCAAGCTGGGGAAGACGCTGCACATGGAGGTGCTGGCCGAGGGGATCGAGACCGCCGAGCAGCTCGCCCGCCTGCGCGCCATCGACTGCCGGCTCGGGCAGGGGTACCACTTCTCGCCGGCCGTGCCGGCCGACGAGGTGATCAAGCTGCTCGCCCGCGGCTGGCCGTTGCCCCTGACCGCCTGACCGCAGACCGCCTGACCGCGTCCTAGTCGGCCGCCAGCCGCCGCAGCACGGTCTGCAGCACCCCTCCGTTGCGGTAGTAGGTGACGTCTATCTCGCCGTCGAGGCGGGCGATCGCGCGGAATCGGGTCTCGTGCCCGTCATCGGCAGTGGCCGTCACGCCGAACTCGTGATGCGGATGCAGGCCATCGGCGATGCCGTTCACGGTAAACCGCTCGCGCCCGGTCAGTCCGAGGCTGGCGGCGCTCTCGCCGGGGAGGTACTGCAACGGCAGGATCCCCATCCCCACCAGGTTCGACCGATGGATCCGCTCGTATGACTCCGCGATCACCGCGCGCACGCCGAGCAGCTGCGGCCCCTTGGCCGCCCAGTCGCGCGACGAGCCCGAGCCGTACTCCTTGCCGGCCAGGATGACCAGCTGGGTCCCTTGGGCGGCGTAGCGCTGCGCCGCGTCGAAGATGCTCATCCGCTCCCCCGAAGGAATGTGCTCGGTCACGTTCCCCTCCGCATCCGGCGTCAGCAGGTTGCGCAGACGGATGTTGGCAAAGGTGCCGCGCATCATCACCTCGTGATGTCCGCGGCGCGCGCCATACGAGTTGAACTCGCGCGGCTCGACAGCGTGCTCGACCAGCCACTCGCCGGCTGGTGAGCTGCGGGCGATGCTCCCCGCCGGCGAGATGTGGTCGGTTGTGACGCTGTCGCCAAGCATCGCCAGAACGCGAGCGTCCACCACGTCCGCCACCGCCGATGGCTCCGGCGCGATCCCATCGAAGAAGGGCGGCAGGGCGACGTACGTGCTCGCCGGATCCCAGGCGTAGCGATCCCCGGCGGGCACCGGCAGCGAACGCCACCGGTCGTCACCATCGAAAACCGATGCGTAGTTGCGGGTGAAGATCTCGGATCGGACCTGCTCGGCCACCACCTCGGCGATCTCCGCGGCCGATGGCCAGAGCTCGGCGAGGAAGACCGGCTTGCCCTCGCCATCGGTGCCGAGCGGCTGGCTGGTCAGGTCGATGTCGATCCGTCCGGCCAGCGCAAAGGCGACCACCAGCGGCGGCGAGGCCAGGTAGCTGGCCCTGGCCAGAGGGTGGATTCGCCCCTCAAAGTTCCGGTTCCCCGACAGCACGGCCACGCCGACCAGCTCGTTCGCCTCGATGGCGGCCGCGATCTCCTCGGCCAGCGGGCCGGAGTTGCCGATACAGGTGGTGCAGCCATAGCCGACGAGGTCAAAGCCGAGCGTCTCGAGCGGCTCCATCAGTCCAGCGCCGGCGAGGTAGTCGGTGACGGTCCGGGAACCTGGGGCGAGGGAGGTCTTGACCCATGGCGGCGTGCGCAGGCCGCGCGCGACCGCGTTGCGCGCAACCAGGCCTGCCGCCACCATCACGCTCGGGTTGCTGGTATTCGTGCACGACGTGATGGCGGCGATCACGACCGAGCCGGAGCGCAGCTCGAACTTCTCGCCGTCCTTGACCACCACGCACGCGGCGTAGTCCATGTCCGGCGCCGCCGATGCCGGCACCGGCGCCGGCTCGATTGCCCGCTCGACGGTCTCCGGCGCGCCGGTGTAGCCGGGCGGGTCGCTGGCGGGGAACGACTCCTCGCTTGCCTCGTCGACCAGGCCGTGGGGACGCAGTCCATCGGCGAAGGCGGTTCGAAATGAGGCACGAAGGTCGGTCAGCGGCACACGGTCCTGCGGGCGCCGGGGTCCGGCGACCGATGGCTCGACCCCGCCCAGGTCCAGGCTCAGCGACTCGTTGAACTGCGGCTCGACGGAGGCATCGGTCCGGAAGAGGCCCTGCGCCTTGGCATAGGCCTCGACCCGATCCACCGTCTCGGCCGGTCGCCCGGTCATGCGCAGGTATCGGAGCGTCTCGTCGTCGATCGGGAAGAGGGTCGCCGTGGCACCGAACTCCGGCGACATGTTGCTGATGGTGGCCCGGTCTGCGAGGCCGAGCTTCGACAGCCCTGGCCCGTGGAACTCGACGAACTTGCCGACCACGCCGTGGCTGCGCAGGATCTCGGTCACGTAGAGCACCAGGTCGGTTGCCGTGGCCCCCGCGCGCAGCTCGCCGTCCAGGCGGAAGCCGACCACCACAGGCATCGGCTGGTAGAGCGGTTGGCCGAGCAGGGCGGCCTCGGCCTCGATCCCGCCGACCCCCCAACCGACGACGCCCAGCCCGTTGATCATGGTCGTGTGCGAGTCGGTGCCGACCAGCGTGTCCGGGAAGGCGACCATCTCACCGTCGGCGCCAGGTCGAGCGGTCACCACGTCGGCCAGGAACTCGAGGTTGACCTGGTGCACGATCCCGGTTCCCGGCGGCACGACGCGGAAATTGTCGAAGGCCTGCTGTGCCCAGCGAAGGAGCGCGTATCGCTCGCCGTTGCGCTCGTACTCCCGCTCCACGTTGGCCGCAAAGGCGAACTCGGAGCCGAACAGGTCGACCTGCACGCTGTGATCGATCACAAGGTCGGCGGGAACGAGGGGGTTGATGCGCGATGGATCGCCGCCCATAGCCGCGACCGCGTCGCGCATGGCCGCCAGGTCGACGACGCACGGAACGCCGGTGAAGTCCTGCAGGATCACCCGTGCCGGCATGAAGGGGAGCTCCACCTCCGCCGGCTGCATCGGATCCCAGGCGGCGAGCGCTCGCACATCGGCCGGACTGACCAGGCCACTGCCGCTGGCGGCGTGGCGCAATGCGTTCTCGAGCAGGACCTTGACGGTGTAGGGCAGCAGCGCCAGGTCAGAAGCGCCGGCTGCCTCGAGCCGATGGTAGACATAGCTTCGCTCGCCGACGCGCAGCACGGAACGGGCATCGGCCGGATCGATCAATGGGGGTGAACTGGACACGGGACGCGCCTCCTTCGTCTGCCGCGCTCGCATGAGGGCGGCATCACAGTGGTCGGCGCCGGACGGGTGCGCCCGTCCCGGGTCGAAAGATCACGTTCGAGTATACGCCCCACTCACTCCGAGTCGTCGCGCAGGCGGCTGTAGACGAGCAGGTCGTGGTACGTGCCGGCGCGGAACTGGGCGCCACGCTGCACGCCTTCTCGGGCGAAGCCGGCCTTCTCCAAGGCGCGCTGCTCGGCGAAATTGTCGACATCGGTCGAGGCTTCGACGCGATTCACATCGGTCGTCGCGAACAGGTGCAAGGCGATGAGCCGTTGCGCCTCCACGCCGTAGCCGTGGCCCCGTGCTTCGGGGATCAGCGAGATGCCGAAGTTCCAGGCGCGGGACTCGTGGTTCGGCCCGTTCCAGACCGCGTGCCAGCCGATGGTGCCGATCGGCTCCCTGTCCCTGATCCGCTCGATCACCAGCTCGCCGTGGTTCTCGTCCAAAAGCGGCCCGCCGGCCAGCATGTCGCGATACGAGCGGCCACGCGGCTCGCCGAAGTCGTTGAACGGGCCGCGCGCCTCGAGCGACGCGGCCCACGAGTCGAGCAGGTCAGCGTCGTCGAGCGTCCCCGGCCGGAGCCGGACGCGCCAAGCGTTCGTCATCGGTCACCGAGTAATGCCGCACCCGGCTCGACCGGGTCGGCGCGGGCCAGGGCCGTCAGGGCGCGCAGGGCGGTGTCGACCGGGTCGCGCCCCGCCCCGACCGGGATCCGGACCTGGTTCGACGCCGCCACCGGTCGGAAGCCCGCGAGGGTCAGCGCGCGCACCACCGCGGCGCGGTCGAAGCGCGACCACTTGAAGGTGACGCGCCCCGCTTCGGCCCGTACCTCCGGCACCCCGGCTGCCTCGGCCGCCCCGCGGACCGCGACCGCCCGAAAGAGCCCCTCTACTGGCTCCGGCACAGGCCCGAATCGGTCTCGCAGCTCGGCGCGCAACGCCCCGACATCTGCCTCTGAGTGGATCGAGGCGAAACGCCGGTATGCCTCCAGCTTGGCGCCGGCATCGGCGATGTAGTCGTTCGGCAGGAACGCTGATCCCGGCAGATCCAGCCGCACGCCAGCCGGCTCCGGCTCGATGGCTCGCCCGCGGCCGGCCTCGACCGCCTCGGCCAGCATGCGGGTGTACAGCTCGAAGCCGACCGCCGCCATGAAGCCGTGCTGCTCCGGACCCAGGATGTTGCCAGCGCCACGGATCTCGAGGTCGGAGAGGGCGATCTGGTAGCCCGCTCCCAGGTCGGAGGCCGAGAAGATGGCGTGCAACCGCTTGCGTGCGACCGATGAGAGCGGCTGCCCGCGGCGATGCAAAAGGTAGGCGTATGCACGCCGATCTGAACGCCCCACGCGACCTCGCAGCTGGTAGAGCTGGGCCAGGCCGAGGGTATCGGCTCGCGCGATCACGATCGTGTTGGCATTCGGGATGTCCAGCCCCGACTCGATGATGGTGGTGCAGACCAGCACGTCGAAGCGGCCGGCGTCGTAGTCGAGCATCACCCGCTCGAGCATCCCCTCGGCCATCTGTCCATGGCCGATGGCGACCTTCGCCCGTGGCACCAGGCGGCGCACCCGCTCGGCGGCGGCCTCGATCGTCTCGACCCGGTTGTGCACGTAGAAGACCTGCCCGCCGCGGTCGAGCTCGCGGTTGATGGCGTCGCGCACCAGGCCGTCGTCGTCCTCGGCGATGCGCGTCAGGATCGGCAGGCGCGCCTCAGGTGGCGTCTCGATGACGCTCAGGTCGCGAATGCCGACCAGGGAGAGATGCAGGGTCCGTGGGATCGGCGTCGCCGACAGGGTCAGCACGTCGACCTCGCGCCGCATCGACTTGATCCGCTCCTTGTGGCCGACGCCGAAGCGCTGCTCCTCGTCGACCACCAGCAGCCCAAGGTCGGCGAAGGCGATGTCCTTGCTCAGGATCCGATGTGTCCCGATCAGGATGTCAACCAGCCCGTCGGCGTTCGCCTCGACGATCCGGTCCTGCTCGCGCTTGCCGACGAAGCGGCTCAGCATCTCGACCCGCACAGGGAACGGCGCCAGGCGACGACGGAAGGTGCCAAGGTGCTGCTGCGCCAGGACGGTGGTCGGTACCAGCACCGCGACCTGCTTGCCGTCCTGGACCGCCTTGAAGGCGGCGCGCAGCGCGACCTCGGTCTTGCCGTAGCCGACGTCGCCGCAGACCAGCCGATCCATCGGGCGGCGACGAAGCATGTCGGCCTTCACCTCCTCTATGGTCCGCTGCTGATCCTTCGTCTCGGTGTACGGGAACGCCTCCTCCAGCTCGCGCTGCCAGGTCGTGTCGGGCGAGAAGCTGAACCCCGGCGCCGATGCCCGGGCGGCGTAGATGGCGAGCAGGTCCTCGGCCAGCTCGGCGACGGCGCGCCGCACGCGGCCCTTGGTGCGCTCCCAATCGGTACCGCCCAGGCGCGAGAGGGTCGGTGCCGGACCGCCGCTGTAGCGGGTGATGCGCCCAATCTGGTCGGCGGGCAGGAAGATCTTGTCGTCGCCGGCGAAGTCGAGTTGCAGGTACTCCTTGGTCGCGCCGCCGTACTCGCGCTGGGTCATCCCCGCGTAGCGCGCGATGCCGTGGTCGATATGCACCACCGCATCCCCGACCGCCAGCTTCCCGATCAGGTCACGCGTCACGGCGCGCTTCGACGGGGTGAGGCGACGCACCCGGGTTGCGCCGAAGAGCTCCCGGTCGCTGAGCACAACCAGGTTGGATGGCCCGTGCATGAAGCCCGCGGAGAGCGAGCCATGCACCAGCCCCATGCCGCCCGGTGGCGGCGGCTCGTGCAGCTCTGCCATTGGAGCGGCCGAGCGGCCGTCCTCCTCCAGTAGCTCGCCGACGCGGCTCGCCTGATCGGTGGTCACCACCAGCCGGCGAGGCGGTCCCGCCAGCTCGGCGAGCCATGCGCCGAGCCGGTCGGCGCGCCCGGGGAGAAGCGGGGCGTTGGCATAGCCGGCATCGGCCTCGGCGCCCTCGTCCAGGAGCTCGGCGGCGCGTGCCTCCAGCCGCTCCATCGCTCCGGTTGCGTCGTATGGCAGCGGCCATTCGTCAGGGAGCTCGCCGCTGGCGACCAGCCCTGCAAGGCGTTCCGCGGCCTGCCGGTCCAGGTCTGCGGCGATGGCCCGCAGCTCGGCGGTGTCGGTCAGCACGAGGTGCGCTCCTTCCGGGAGGTGGTCCAGCGTGGCGCCAGCGGTCAGGAATGCGGCCCAGGTCTCGGCCGCCTCGCCGACGTCGCCCTGCTCCAGGTGCGCGAGATCGGCCTGCAGCGCGTCGGAGGGGAGGCGCGGGGCGCTTGAAGGCAAGGCCTGCCACCCGTCGACGGGCAGGAACTCGCTCGCCGGCAGGAGGGTGGCACGCTCAAGGCGGCGCCGGCTACCCTGGGTCATCGGATCGAAGGCGCGCATCGACTCGACGTCATCGCCGAACAGCTCCAGCCGCAGCGGCTCGCTCGCCCCGGGTGGCCAGATGTCGACGATCCCGCCGCGGTTGGCGAACTCGCCGACGCCGCTCACCTCGACCGTGGCCTCGTAGCCGCCGCCGACCAGGGCGGTCAGCAGAGCTCGTCGCTCGATCCGCTCGCCGACATGCAGCGACACCCGCCCAGCAGCCAGCTGCCCGGGAGAGAGGGTCCGCTGCACGAGCGCCAACAGCGGCGCCACGACGACCAGGTGGTGATGGCGCCCCGCCAGCAGGTCGAGCACCTCGAGCCGCTCGGCCGATTCATCGTGCTCGGGTAGAGCCCGCTCGAGCGGGAGCGCGGCGCGCTCCGGCAATACCCGCACCTGCCCTGCCGGCAGCCAGGCGGCGAGGTCATCGGCGAGGCGATGCGCCTCTTCGTCGGTGCGCACCACGACCACCAGCGGAGCCGTCTCCGCAACTCCGCCACGTCGAGCGGCAAGATGCGCGGCCCGCGCAGCAGCGGGGACCCTCAACGGCGCCTGCGTCGGGGCCGGCAGGTGCGCCGCCAGCTCGCCGGACAGGACCGCGACGCGGCGATCAGCCCCGCTCCGGGTTGGGGAGGTCACTCCGGGGCTTCGGCCAGGTCGAGGCCGTTGAACTCGCTCATCGCGGCGTCGATCCCGTCGTCCAGCCAGCGCTCCGCGGCATCTGCGGCAGTGGCGACCGCCTCGGCGGCCAGCTCGCGCTCGCCCGGCTTGAAGACCGCCAGCACGTGGTCGACCGGCTCCCCGGACCGCCCGATCCCAACGCGCAGGCGGTTGAAGTCGTCGCTACCCAGCGCCGCGATGATGTCGCGCAGCCCGTTGTGGCCACCGGCCGAGCCCGATCGGCGCAGCCGCACCTTGCCGAGCGGCAAATCGATATCGTCACAGATCACCAGCAGGTCAGCCGTGGGGTCGGCATCGGTCTGGCGCATGGCGGCATTCAACGCGGCACCCGACTGGTTCATGAAGCGCAGCGGCTTGACCAGCAGGACCTTGCCGATCGGCTCCGGACGTGCCGCCTCCAGGCGCGCGGCGCCTTCGCGAACGCGGCCCGCTCCGGTCAGCGCCCACCGATCGGCGAGCAGGTCGACCACCCGGAAGCCGATGTTGTGCCGCGTGAGCCGGTAGCGCTCGCCCGGATTGCCCAGGCCGCAGATCACCTTCATGCGCGGCCGATGGTGGCACAATCCGCCGGAATGTCGCGCTCCCCGGACGTCGCCATCATCGGTGGCGGGATCATCGGCTGCTCCGCCGCCGCCATCCTGGCGGAGCGGGGTGCCACGGTGTCCCTGTTCGAGGCGACCGCCATCGGCGCCGGGGCATCCGGTCGCAACATGGGCGCGATCCAGCACCCGTTCGACGCGGTCCTGGCCCCCCTCTATCACGCCAGCCTGCAGCGCTACCACGACCTCGCCGCCGGCGACCACGGATTCGCAATGCCGTCGCAGCCGGTTGGCATTCTGCTCCTGAACCGCGACCCCGACGCTGCGCGACGCCAGGTCGAGCGGCTGACCGCCGCCGTCCCGGACCTCGAGCCAGAGTTCATGGATGCCGATCAGGTGGCCGACACCGAGCCGTCGCTGGTCACCGGCCTCGCGGCGTGCCGGCTCGCGACCGGATTCCCAATCCCGCCGGCCTCCGCGACCGCGGCGTTTGCCCGTCAGGCGGTACGGAGCGGCACCACGGTCCGAATCGGGATAGCGGCGGTCCCGTGGATCGCGGAGGGGCGCGCTCGCGGCGTGCAGCTCGCCGACGGAACGCGGCTGGCTGCCGGGGCCGTCCTGGTCGCTGCCGGCCCGTGGTCGCCCCCGCTTGTCGACCCGACCGGCGCCTGGGAGCCGATCCGCAGCACATGGGGCGTGACGGTTCAGCTCGACCTTGGAAGGTCCGCGCCACGGCATGTCGTCGAGGAGGATGAGGTCGATGCCGTGAATCGACCGGTCGTGGCGGCCGCACGAGCCGCAGCCGACAAGCCGGAGGGGGATCCATCATCCCTCTTCAGCGTGGCCAGCGCGGCCGGTGTCTCGACGCTTGGCTCGACGTTCCTCCCGGCCGAGCCCGACCCGGCGCCGATTGCGAGGCTCCTGATCGAGCGGGGGGCGGCCTACCTGCCTGCCATCGGCAGTGCGGCTGTGCTGGAGGTGCGGGTCTGCGCCCGGCCGCAGTCAGACGACAGCCGCCCATTCATCGGTCCGGTGGGGCACGTCGCGGACCTGTACATCTGCGCCGGCCACGGGCCATGGGGGATCTCCACTGGCCCCGGCTCTGCCGCGCTGGCGGTGCAGGCAATCCTCGACCAAACGCCGGTTCCCGCGGAGCTGGCCGCCGCCAGGCCGGTCTAGGCGCTCGCCGAGGCGGTTGGCGCCGATCGGTCGAAGAGCGACCCGGACCGCCAACCGACCTCCGGATGGCTCTTCTGGAGGGCCGCCAGCACTCGTGCTTCGATCAAGCGCATGGCGATCTCGTCATCGGGCTCGGCGTGATCGTGCCCGACCAGATGCAGCGCGCCGTGCACGGCGAGCAGGGCGATCTCCTGTTCCGCGCCCCAACCGCCCTCCGCGGCCTGCCGTACCGCCTGGTCGACGTCGATCACCACGTCTCCGAGCAGCAGGCCGCCGGGCGGAGCGAAGGCCTCGTCATCGGCCAGGTGCGACTGGCCCACGTCGATCGACCACTCGTGCAGGGGGAAGGCAAGGACGTCGGTTGGGCCGCGCTCGCCCATGTGGTCGAAGTTCAGGTGCGTCATCTCCTCGTCACCGCACAGGGTCAGCTCGACCTCGACGTCGCGCGCGCCAAGGGCGGCCTCCGCAACCCCGCCCAGAGCGGATTCGAGGAGGGCCTGGAAAGACTCTGACGACTGCGGTGCGATCGCCGCGGCCAGCCGCTCCTGCCCGATCCGATGATGGAAGGTCACGGCGCATGCCATGGCACCATCCTAGGCGCCGTCGGCGGCCGGCTCAAGCCCTGAGAAGGTCAGGCCTGCTCGCGCCTCTGCGGCTCGATCGGCACAACGTTGTCGGGGTACTGGATCCGGGTGTGGTACATCCCCAGCAGCTGCTCGACGAAGGCCTCCTTCACCTGGGTGATGTTGCGCAGTGTCAGCTCCGCGTCGTCGAGTTGACCGTCCTCGACTCGGGCGTCCACGATCCGGTTGACCATGGCCCGGATCGAGACCTCGTCCTTCTCCTCCAGCGATCGGACCGATGCCTCGACGCCATCGGCCAGCATCAGGATCGCCGCTTCGCGGCTCTGGGGCTTGGGGCCCGGGTATCGGTACCGGTCGCGCGCCGCTGCCTCCTCGTCGCCGGCGAGCTCGCGCACGGCCTTGCCGTAGAAGTAGCTCATGACGCTTGTCCCGTGGTGCTGCGGGATGAAGCCGATGATCTGCACCGGCAGCCCGTACTCGTAGCCGAGGTCGATCCCGTCCTTGACGTGCCCGGCGATGATGCGCGCGCTCGACTCGGGGGTCAGGTCGTCGTGGATGTTGTGCGCGCCCGCCTGGTTCTCGATAAAGGCGAGCGGATTCTTCATCTTGCCGATGTCGTGGTAGTAGGCCGCCACGCGGGCCACGAGGGGGTCCGCGCCGATCGTCTCGGCCGCCCGCTCGGCCAGGTTGCCGACCATGACGCTGTGGTGGTAGGTCCCCGGCGTCTCCATCAGCAGCCGTCGCAGAAGGCGGGAGGACGGATTCGCCAGCTCGAGCAGCTGGAAGACGGTCATGATCCCGAACAGGTGGCCGAGCATCGCGAATGAGCCGACCGCCAGGAAGACCGACAGGGTGGCGTTGACGGTGCCCGCCGCAGCGCCCTGCAGGATCGCGGCCAGGTCGCGCTGCTCAATCAGGTTGAAGGCCGTCAGCACGGCGATGTTGGTCACGCCGAGCGCCACTCCTGCCCGAACGAAGACGTTCAGCCGCTCGGCTCGCACGATGGTGATCAGCGCGGCCACGCCGCCGGCCATGGTGTAGAGGGCTGGCTGGAAGGCGTCCTGGTTCATCACCCCGGCCAGCGTGGCCAGGGCCAGGGTCATCGCCGCCGCAGCGCCGCCGTCGAGCAGAATGGCGATCAGCAGCACCGTTGCCGCGCTCGGGACGACGAAGGCCCACAGCGTCCGGTCGGAGGCGATCCGAAGGGCTACCGCGGTTCCAACCAGGGCGAGCACAAAGAGCAGCAGCGACCGATTTCGGAACCAGACGGTCGGCTCGAATCGCCACAGGAAGCCGACGAGCAGTCCGGCCACGAGGATTGCCATCAGAGCGTGACCGGCAAGCGCCGTTGCCTCGAGCCGCGGACGGGTCAGGCCCAGCCGGTCGAGCTTCTCGACAGTCAGCTGCGTGATCCGTTCACCCTTGCGCACGACCGTCTCGCCCTGCCCGACGTCGACGACCCTGGGGGCGACGTTGTTGCGCGCCGTGGCGCGGGCGGCCGCCGTCTTGGCGGCGGATTGCTGGAGGTTCGGCGCCACCTGTGCCGCTGCCAGGTCGCCGGCCATCTCGCGCTTCGGCTGGGACAGGTCGTTGGTGATGTTGGTGCGCAGCTGCTGGCGGACGTCGGCCAGCATGTCGTCACGCACGTCGCCGGACATCGTCGTGTCGAGCACTGCCCGACCCCCATCGGCGATCGCATTCCATTGGGAGACGGTCATGGCCGCCAGCGCGGCGATCTGCTGATCGGTGAAGCCAAGCACCGCCGTGGCGAGGCGAATCGGAACCTGGTCCGCTGGGATCGTGCCCGCATCGCGTTCGACCAGCACCTCCCGCACCGATCGCGTGATGGTGTCGTACGAGGCGAGCTGCCGATTCCGGATATCGGCGGGGGGCGCAATCTGTTCGACCTGGGGTGGGACGGCATCGGCCGCCGCCTGGCGCGCTGCCTCGGTTTGAGAGGCGCTGGTGAAGGTGACCGCAAAGGGCGAGTTAATGTCGGCTTGGGCCACGTCCCCGACCGCGAGGTTGATCTGGCCGCTGCTGAAGTTGACGCTCAGCACCGTGAAGAGCGACACGGCGATGAAGCCGCCCACGATCGCCGCCCGCGCCCAGGCACCCCGTCCCGGCCCCTCGGTGTTCGCCAGCGTGCGTGGAATGAACATCGGTCAGGCCTGGAGCAAGCGGCGAACGAGGTCTGAGAGCGCTTTCCCGTCGGCGCGCCCCCTGGTCTGGGGCACGACCCGCCCCATCACCTTGCCCAAATCGGTGGGCGATGCGGCGCCGGTCTCGGCGATCGCCGCGCGCACCATCCGTTCGAGCTCCTCAGGTGGGAGCGGCTCGGGCAGGAACTCGGCCAGGATCGCGGCCTCGGCCTCCTCGTCGGCGGCCATCGCGTCCCGACCACCGCTCCGGAACGCCTCGATGCTCTCGCGACGCTGTTTGACCTGGCGCCCCAGGATCTCAACGTAATCCTCATCGGCGAGGGGGCGGCCGAGCTCGATCTCGCGGTTGTGCGCAGCCGACATGGCCATGCGCAGCGTCTGCGTGCGGCGCTCATCGCGGGCGCGCATGGCGTCGCGCATGCCGGACTCGATCCGTTCCTGCAGTGTCATCGGTGAATGGTGGCGGGCGTCATCGGCGCCTTGGTCAGGTCGACCGGTGCCCGCTGGAGTATGGGGAGCGTCTGGCGGTTATTCGCGGGTTACCTTGCGCTTCTTGGCTTCCTTGCGCTTCCGCTTCACGCTGGGCTTCTCGTAGTGCTCGCGGCGTCGCGCCTCGGCCAGGATCCCCGACTGCTGGATCTTCTTGTTGAAGCGGCGCAGCGCACTCTCGAACGACTCGTTCTCGCCCACGCGGACCTCTGCCAAACGTCTCGCCTCCTCCTGCTCATGAACTCGCGCCGTCACGGCGCTCAAGCCTGCGGAGTCTATCAGCGAGCATGGGGAGGGTCAATCGATCGGAG
>JBDTQD010000033.1:0-17716 GCA_039932375.1 Chloroflexota bacterium
AGCCGAAGATTGAGAGCGGGCAGTAGGCGGTCACGATCCAATTCGGAGCGTCGACGATCTCGCTGATCTTGAGGTCGCAGGCAACGCTGCACAGCAGGTAGGCATCGACCGGGGTGATGGAGTGCTCCCGGCCGAGGTACTCGATCATGCGTCGCGTCGCGTCGCGTGCCGCAGTCATGAGGTCCGGTCCGACCCCATCGGTTGCATAGTACGGGCCGATGTTGGTGCCTGCTGCCAACGGCCCGGGGGTCTGGAACTCCGGACCCGTGAGGTGCAGGTCCTTGCGAACCGTGAGCCGGACCTGCACGCGCATCGGTGTCTCGATGGCAGTGCCGCACACCTCGCCGTCGCCCTGGGCAGCGTGGCCGTCGCCCAGCGAGAAGCGGGCGCCCGGCGCAAAGACGGGCAGGAACAGCCTCGCGCCGGCAGTCAGGTGGCGGGTGTCCATGTTCCCGCCGAACAGGTCCGGCGGGATCGTGGAATGGGCTCCCTCGGTCGGGGGAGCCACGCCCAGCTCGCCGCAGAACGGGGCCAGGGGGATGCGCACGCCGGGAAGGAAGTCGGCGTGATGCGCCGCCAGCTTCGTGATGCGGAGCACCGGATCGGTGAAGTCATCGGCCAATAGCCCGAAGCCGGGGATCGAGGCCGTCCAGCCCCAGTCGGCGGGTTGGAACTCGAGCAGCTCGATCTCGAGGGTGTCGCCCGGCTCGGCACCCTCGACCGCGATCGGTCCGTTCACCTGGTCGACCCGCGAGAAGTCAAGCGCCTCGAGGTCCCTGAGCGTCGCGTCGGCGGTGATCTGCCCGCATGAGGCGTCGAGTGCGTCGATCTCAACGACCGCTCCGCTGGGGACAGTCGCGATCGGCTCGATGGAGCGGTCCCAGGCCAGGTGGAACTGCTCTCGCGCGACATGAATGGAAGCGGTCGGCTGGCTCATCGGTGTCATGCTAGTCCGCCGGTCGCCGTTGCCGTAGGCGAGATTGGGTGGGACTATCATTCGTCCGTGGGCAACGCAGCAGCTGTCGAGCGAGAGATCCCTCGCGAGGCGGAATCCTGGCACCGGCTACACGCCGTGATGTACCGGATCACGCCCGACATGGCCGACGTGCCGGGCTACTTTGAGGAGGGCTGGACCGCCAAGGACGCGATCGCCCACATCGGTACCTGGATGGCAGAGGGGGCGCAGATGCTCCGTCGGATCGCGGCCGGCACGTACCGCGCGGGCGAGATCGATGTCGACGCCGAGAACAAGCGATTCCTGGCGGCAATGCACGACATCCCGCTCGAGACCGTCCACCTCCAGGCCGCGTCCGCCCACGCAGAGCTCCTGCGCGCCTGGTCCGAGCTGCCAAAGGTCACGAAGGCCGCCGGGTTCTGGGTCCGCAAGGCCGGCCCGGAGCACATGGCGGAGCACCTGCCACGCCTCGAGAAGTGGGTCGACGAGCTGAGCAAGCGGCGCTAGTCAGCCAAGCTCCAGGCGCATCTCCGACTCGGTGACCGATGGGTCCCAGGGGAGGGAGCTCCGGACCCCGTTCGGCGTAAAGCCGATTCCCTGGTACACGCGCCGCGCTCCCTCGTTCCAGTCCGATACCGAGAGCAGGATCTCGGTGGCGCCGCGCTCGCGCGCCCACGCCACCACTGCGCGGCTGGCGGCCTGGCCGATCCCGCGCCCCCGCCAGGCCGGGGTCACATAGACCGCGATCAGGTGCGCGACCGGCAATTCGAGGTAGCCGCGCGCCATCCCGACCCACTGACCTTCAGCCACGGCGACGACCGCCACCTCGTCGATGCCGGCTGCCCCTGACGATGCCCGCTCCTGCCAGACCGAATCCGGGTGCCTCACCTCCCCCGCATGCGTCGAGCCGTAGGAGCGCGGGGAGTCCTGCAGCGCCTCAAGGCGGAGGGCGCGGAGCGACTGCCACTCGTCGGCGGCGATGCGCCGAATCTCGACCTCGTGCATGCCTGGCATGATGGCGTGGGCAGCACGCTCGGGAGGGCCCGCGTTGCGTCGCTGCACAGGCGCCACGCTCGGCCCGGCGCCGCAGACTGCGCTGGCCGCCCTCCTCCTCACCCGTGTGGCGCTGGTCCTGACGACCCTGATCGGCTCGACGCTCCTTCCGTTCAGCCAGCAGAAGATCACCCGTGCCGAGCCGCACGGCTCGTCCCAGCCGGCGAGCGTCTCCCGACCCTAGCTCCATCGTGCAGCGGCGCCCGCTATCGTCTCGCCATGGTGAAGCTGATCGCTTGGGCCAAAGGCGATCTTCCACTCCTCAGGCGCGCAAATACGACCGAGATGACGGAGCACCTCGGCGGTCCTGAGAACGCCGCAAAGCTCGGCCAGCGCCACCGTCGCTACCTGGCTGGCCACAGGACCGGCAAGGCGCGGATGTTCAAGATCATCGCCGAATCGGGGTCGGAGCCTGCGGGGATCGTCGGCTACTGGGAGAAGAGCTGGCGTGACGAGCTCATCTGGGAAGCGGGCTGGAGCGTCCTGACGGAGTATCAGGGCCGCGGCATCGCGAAGGCGGCGACCTCAGCGCTGGTTGGCAGGGCACGATTGGAGAAGCGGCACAGATTCCTGCATGCTTTCCCAGCGGTCGAAAATGGTGCGTCGAACGGCGTGTGCCGGGCGCTCGGCTTCGACCTCGTGGAGGAGTGCGAGTTCGAGTATCCGCCCGGCCACCTGATTCGCTGCAACGACTGGCGTCTCGATCTTGTAGATCGTCCAGGATCGGCATCGGGCGCGGACGGGCAACCACGGAAGGGGAGGGGATGACCGAAATCGAGATCAAGGCTGTGCTGGATGGGGCGCACGAGTTCATTGCGTCCGTGGTCGAGAAGCTCGCATCTAGCCTTGGGGAGACGCACCCGACCGTTGCGCAGGGTCGCCGGATCATGGCTTCGCTCGCCACCATCCCAGAAGGCGCGGTATTGGTGACTGAGGAGTCCTTGGCTGCGGCGATCCACCGGGCATGGCCCTACCGGCCCAAGACTCCGAACGCGCTGGCCCTGTCGGCCGCGTCGATCATCGCCGCACTGCGTGCCGAAGCGCGGCGCCGGCGGCTGAGCACCGCGACGCCCCACTGATTCGCCGGACTACTCTTCGCGCCCACATTGCCCGCCCACGGTGACGCCTGAGCAACCGCGCCACTCAGGTGGCTCGGGAGGAGCCCGTCCTGGTTACGACGAGCGCTCCCATTGATAACGCCGCTGTCTGTTTCCAGGCGTAGTCACCCACGGCGCCGATGGTCCTCGGGTATCCTCCCCGCATCCCCACAGAGGTAACCGATGCGCCTGCTGCGCCAACTCTCGCGCCGCAAGCTGCGCACCACGCTCACGATCCTGGGCATCACCATCGGGATCTGGGCGCTGGTCGTCTTCAGCTCCATGGCCAACAAGATCAACTCGTTGGTCGCCGGCGGCAGCGAGTACTTCGCGGGCAAGGTGCTGGTCACCGACGCCTCCAACCTGGCGCTCGGCATCGGCCTGAACCCGATGAACATCAGTGTCGCCGACCAGATCCGAGGGTTGCCCGGTGTGGCCGCAGCTGCTCCCGAGGTCCAGATGATCTTCGACCCCCAGGCCAACGCGTTCGGCGGCGCACAGACGATCGTCGGCCTGGTGGCCGGCTCCGACAAGGGTCATGAGACCTTCAAGCTCCGGGCAGCCCAGGGCCGCCTTCTGACATCTGCCGACGAGGGTTCCTTCACGATCGTCCTCGGCAGCGACATGGCACGCCAGCAGAAGGCGACCGTCGGCGACACGATGAAGTTGCGCGGCGAGCAGTTCAAGGTGGTCGGCGTCCTGGAGCCGACGCTCACCGCTCCCGACACGTCGGTCTTCGTGCCGCTCAGCGCGGCGCAGCAGCTCTTTCACGAGACGCTGCCGGCTGCCGTGAAGGACGCGATCCCGGCTGACCAGCTGATCAGCCAGGTGGTGGTCTTTCCCAAGCCTGGGACCGATGAGGCTGCCCTGGCCACCCTGATCAAGCAGCGCGTCGACAACACGAAGACGCTGACCGGCGCCGAGTTCGACAAACAGGTCGGATCGGCGACCGCCATCTTCAACGCGATCATCATCGGGGTCGCCATCATCAGCCTGGTGGTCGGCGGCCTGTCGGTGATCAACACCATGGCCATGTCGGTCGCGGAGCGGACCCGCGAGATCGGGATCAAGCGTGCGATCGGCGGCTCGCGACGGCGGATCATTCGCGAGCTGGTGACCGAGGCAGCGGTGATCGGCTTCATCGGCGGCATGATCGGCCTCCTGCTCGGCGCGATCGTGGTGGTGCTGGCCAACGAGGCCGGCCGCTCGTCGGGGACGATCCTCTTCGACCTGACCCCGGGCACCGCCATCTTTGCCGTCGCCTTCTCGACGATCCTGGGCATGGTCGCCGGCGTCATCCCGGCCTGGAGCGCGGCACGCCTCGACCCGGTCGCAGCGCTGCGGTACGAGTGATGGAGGCCAAGACCGCGCTCCTCGAGGGGCGCAACCTGCGCAAGACCTATCGGCTCAGCCGCCGCAACCAGGTGGAGGCCCTGCGCGGCGTGCAGATCGAGATCCAGCCGGGCGAGATGGTGGCACTGATGGGTCCGTCCGGCTCCGGCAAGAGCACGCTGATGCACATCCTGGGGCTGCTCCATGCGCCTGATGCCGATAACGGCCCGCCCGCCGAGCTGCGCATCAACGGGACCGATGTCACGTCGATGTCGGAAGGCACCCGCACGCGCATGCGCGCCGACACGATGGGCTTCGTCTTCCAGTCGTACAACCTGGTCCCGACCCTGACCGCGGCCGAGAACGTGGCGCTCGCCGGCGAGTACGCCGGCTCCTCCCGTGGCTCCGCGATGGCCGCCGCGACCGAGGCGCTCGGCTGGGTGGGGCTGGCCGAGCGGGCTCATCACCGGCCGATGGAGCTCTCCGGCGGCGAGCAGCAGCGCGTCGCGGTCGCTCGCTCCCTGGTCAACAAGCCGAAGCTCCTACTCGCCGACGAGCCGACCGGCAACCTGGATAGTGGCCACAGCCACGAGGTCCTGGAGCTGCTCCGTCGCTTCAACAAGGAGCGCGGTCAGACCCTGCTGTTGGTGACCCACGACGCGGAGGTGGGTGCGTTCTGCGACCGCGTCATCCACATGCGGGACGGGCTGATCCAGGATGGGGCGTAGCCGCCGCTAGAGGCGTGCCCGGTAGCCGAGGCCCTTGCTCCCGGCCGTCAGCGTCAGCGAATTCCCGACGACCGCGACGCCGAACTCCTTCGCGATCACGGCAAGCACGTGCGCGTCCTGATCGCCGAGTCCGTTGGGGCACCCGATCGTGTCATACGGATCAAGGGTGACCTGCACCTGGTTCCCCGAGATCGTGTAGCGGCCGCTGAAGGTGCGGCATCCGGTCGAGCCGGAGAGGGTCCCGTCTGCCCCCAGCGTAAGCGTCGCCTCGTTACCCACGGTCGAGGATACGGCGTCGCCGCTGATCAACGAATCGAGGACCCACACGGTGCCGACCAGGTCGGCCGCCGACACCGCAGGCACGAAGGCGTACCGCAGCTCGACCTGCGGGCCGGACAGGACGAGGGTGTTCCCGTTGTGCGCGGCAGATGTGACCCTTGGCAGGGCGGCGAGGTAGGCCGCCTCGGATGCCATCAGGCGGTTGTCCAGGCAGGCCATCTCGGTCTGGATCAGCTCGGTGATCGTGATGACGGCGCCGTCCGCGAGAAGCTTGCCGCCGTACTGGTTGCAGGCCGCGTTGCCACCGACTCGAGCGCCATTGATGCTGAGTGTGATCTTGCCCTGGTTCACGATCGGGATCGGCTGGCCCTGGTTGGTGCCCGCCTGAAGCTGCCACTCGCCGTCGAGCGCAGCGCCCGCGCCGCCGGGGAGAAGCGAGCAGCCCGACAGGAGGATCGCCGCGCCAACAACCAACGTTCGAATCGGTCCATTCATGTTCGTAGGGACGCGACGACGACGACTTCGGTTGCTTCGGCGGTTGCCTTGGACCGCCCGTCAGAAGTCGCGCCGCCCCGCGAAATGCTCCTCGGCCTCGGGTCGGGTGAGCTCGTAGACGGCGATTCGATGGCCGCCCGGCGTCACGAACGAGCAGACCGGACCCTGCGGAATCTCGAGGGTTGCGCCACGCTTCCAGCCGCGTGCCTCGAGCTCACGCAAGGCGACCGCGAAGTCGGGGACGCGGTAGACGAGGATCGGCTGGTCGCCCTCGAGGTGGCCGGCCAGGAGGAGGCGTGGCGGGCCTTCCGTCATCTCCACCATTGCCACCCGAGTCTCCATCCCCTCGACCGCGAAGACCTGCCGCCCGCCCAGAACAGTCGTGAAGTACTCCATGTCGGCCGCCACGTTCGCGCTTGGCATGTACACGAAATCCAGGCTCTCGAAGGTCATGCAGCCAGCCTATCAGTGCGGGGGGCCCTGGGATAAGGTCGTTGGATCCGGGCGTAGGATGGCGCCACGCACGCGTCGCCTCCACTCCCCATCACCGAGCCCGATGATCGAAGACCCGTACGATCCAATCGAGACCACCGGCGGCCCGCCGCCACGTAGCTCCGTCGCTGAGCGCGCGGTCGTCGGTTTGGCGCTGCTCGCCCTCGGAGCTGGCCTCTTGATCGCGGGCGGCAACCTCCTCTCGATCGTTCGGCCCAGCCCCTCCGTCAACCCCGTGGCTGATGCGACGCCCAGTGGGACGCCGCAGGCCACGCCGCCGCCCCTGTCTCAGGTGATCCTGCAGCCGGGGAGTCCGCCTTCAGTCGTGCCACAGCCGGTGACGTACCCATACAGCGGTTGGATTCGGGCCACGTCGGCCGTCGCGACCCGCTCCGCGCCCTCACTCAGCGCCGAGGTCGGGATGGTTCTCGCCGCAGGCGATGTCGCATGGGCGGAAGAGTGGACGGACTATTCCGGTTGGTTCCAGGCCTTCACATCGTCGGGCACCTTCTGGATCGAGCCGGATATCGCCCTATCGTCGCGGGTCGAGCGAGTTCAGCAACAGCCATCCGTTACGAGCGGCTACGTACGGGGGCTGACCGCCGGAGCAGACGGGTTCGTGGCCAACATCGTCGCGGCAGGACTCGATACATCCCGAAAACCGATGCTCGCCTACTCGGCGGATGGCTCCGGCTGGGTGGCCACCGACCTGCCCTCTGGGAACGTGCAGGGCGTGGCATGGGGGCCAGCTGGGTGGCTGGCCGCAGTCACGCACGACGACGCGAGCCCGTATCTCGGCGGTGGTGGCTCGCCAGTGCTCGAGTTCTGGCGGTCGCGGGATGGGCTTCATTGGCAGGCGCTCGGGTATGCTCCGAGTGGCCTTGAAGGGGATGTCGGAGTACAGCTGGTCGCGTCTCGTGATGGCTACGTGATCGAGAGCTACGGTGGGCGGCGATCTAGGTCCCCGAGGCTCTGGTCGTCGCGGGATGGGCTTGCGTGGCGCGAGAGTGCCATTCCTCCAGGGCTGTCCGATTTCGACTCGGCGGGTGTCGTGGCCCTGGACGGCGGCTTCTACCTGTGGAACACGACAAGCGATATCGGCGTGGCAGCGTTTTCGGAAGATGGTGCCAATTGGTCAAAGGTCGACGGCGGTCCGACGGGTGACAACCTTCAGCTCGGCCAGGTTGACGGTCGGATCGTGGCATTGTCGACCGATCGGTTCTCCGGCGGCGTGCGCAGATATCTCGGGCAGATCACCGGGAGCACCGTCGTCTGGGACCGGCCGGAGGTGCTCAGGTTGAGCGAGGAGCCTGGGAATGTTGCCATCGCGACGATGGTCAGCGATGGCACGCGCGCTCTCGCCATCGGCTGGCAGACGGCAAGCGACACCGTCGTGGCCTGGGGCTCGCTGGATGGCGTGAATTGGGCGAAGGTGGGCCTCCCCGACAATGCCTTCGGCGGCATTCCACACGTCGTGGCTGGTGGACCGCGCGGCTTTGTGGTGCTCGGCTCACGGCACACGCTGCGCGGCGATAACCCCATCTTCTGGCATCAGACCGATGCTGGATCGTGGGAGCCGGAACGATCACCGTTGATCGCCCATGTTGCCGACCCATCGCGTGACTTTTGCGGCCCCCCGCCTCAGACATGGCTGGACTTTGTAACGGTCGATCGGGCCCTGGCGGTCGTCTGCTTCGGTGATACACAGATCACCTTCCGAGCGTGGTCGGTGGCGTGTGACTGCTCCACCGAGTCCGACGAAACGTACCGGCCGAGCTGGCTGGCCTCGGCAGGGACCAATCAGCTCTTCCTGGCGCCGAGCAACACAACGTCGGAGGCAGGAATCTCGACGACATCGGTCGTGCTGGATCCCGCGCTGGGAGTCCTGCCCGACCCATCCTGGACGCCAAGGCTTCTCGAACTGACAGGGCACTTCGATGATCCAGCCGCGGCATCATGCCACTGGACCCCTGGGATCAATGCCTATTCCTCTTTCTCCGGACAGCACGGCATCATCGACTCGTGCCGCGAACAGTTCGTGGTGACCGCCGTCCGTGTTGTCGAGCGTCCGTGAGCCGGGGACATGTCCACGGGCCAGTGACAAAGGGGCCTCTCATGTGATTCCCACGATCCGGCCCCAGAATGCTCGAGATGCACCTGCTCCTGGTTGAAGACGATGCCAGGCTCGGCCGCCTCCTGGCGCGTATGCTCCAGGAAGAGCGGCACCTCGTCGAGCTGACAGCCTCCGGAGAGGAGGCGCTGGAGATCGCCGAAGCCAACGGCGGGATCGACGCAATCGTGCTCGACATCGGCCTGCCTGACATCCCGGGAACGGACGTCGCTCGCCGCCTGCGGGCGAGGGGCTCGCGCCTCCCGATCCTGATGCTCACTGCCAGAGACGCCATCGAAGATCGGGTCAAGGGCCTCGACGCCGGGGCCGATGACTACCTCGTCAAGCCGTTCGCATTCCAGGAGCTCTCCGCTCGTCTGCGCGCGCTCGGGCGTCGCGTGTCGGTCGAGCCACGCGACGGCGTGGTGCTGCAGAACGGTCCGATCTCGCTCGACGAGGTGCGGCGCCTCGTGACCGTTGAGGGCGCCGCGGTCGAGCTGAGCCCACGGGAGTTCAGCCTTCTCGAATGCCTGCTCCGTCATCCAGGCCAGGTCCTGACGCGTGACCAGCTTCTCGATCACGCCTGGCCGTACGGGGACGTGCTCACCCACAACACGGTCGACACCTACGTGCACTACCTGCGCTCGAAGCTCACAACCGGCGCCGATCGCATCTCAACGGTGCGCGGTATCGGCTACCGAATGGCGGAAGCGTGAGCGATTCGTCGGCGCTGCGACAGCCGGGTGATGCGCGTCTCCTGATCCGCGTCCGGAGGCGCCTGGTCGCCTGGAGCGCAGGCTCGACGCTTGTTCTCCTCGTAGTCCTGGGGGGTGCGCTCTACCTGAGCGTGCATGCCTCGCTTGCTGCCGCCGGAGTGGCGCAGCTGAAAGCCCAGGCCGACAGCCTCCGCGGGTTTCTCGAGCGCTTGCCGCCCGGGGGGGTCATCCAGCCCGATGGAGATGACCACACCACGCCCCACATTGGGCGTGCCGAGTTCGGCGGGCAAGGCTCCGGGACCATCTCGGTTGTCGTCGACACGCACGGCGCCTTCCTCGGCACCGCGCCAGCCGATCCGACCGACCTGCCAGTGGCCGCCGGCGTGGCGGCCGCGGTTGCCGGCGCCACCGACGTGCGCCTGGCCACGGTCAAGGGCGGCCCGGTCCGGGTGTTAAGCGAGGCTGTGAACGTAAACGGCGTGACCCACGTGGTGCAGGTCGTCCAGGATCGAACGACCGAGGAGCGGACGCTCACCACGCTCCTGGTCGTCCTCCTCGGGGGCGGGCTGGCCGTGCTGGCGCTGGCCGCGGCGGTCGGGTTCGTCTACGCCGGCCGAGCCCTGGTCCCAATTCGCGACTCCCTGCGGCGCCAGCGAGAGTTCGCCGCCGATGCGAGCCACGAGCTGCGCACGCCGTTGACGATCGTCCGTGGCAGCGTGGAGCACTTGCGCCGCCACCGGGCCCGGCCGGTGGCTGAGGTAGGAGAGGCACTGAGCGACATCGAAACGGAGGTCGACCGGCTGACCAGCCTGGTGGACGATCTCCTGCTCCTGGCGCGAAGCGATTCGGGCGTCATCGAGATGCGGCGGGAGTCGGTCGACCTGGCGGAGGTGGCAGGCGACGCACTGCAGCGCCTTCGAGCGCAGGCAGAGGCGCGGGGCGTTTCGCTGCGGCTCGACGCAGCACCCGTTGCAGTTGCCGGCGACCCGGACCGGCTGCGCCAGCTGGTCGCCATCCTGATCGACAACGCCATCCGTCATTCGCCCGCGGGCGCGGCGGTCCAGGTCGGCATCCGGGCAGATTCCCATCCCGGCATCTCGGTGGAGGACCAGGGTCCGGGCATCCGGTCGGAGGACCTGCCACACGTATTCGATCGCTTCTGGCGCGCCACCGATTCGCCTCCGGGTGGGACGGGCCTGGGGCTATCGATCGCGGCCTGGATCGCGGAGCATCACGGCGGCAGGATCAGCGCTTCCAACCGTCCCGGCGGTGGGGCTCGCTTCGAGGTGCAGCTCCCGCGTCCATGAGGCGAAACTGAGGCGGGCAGCAAAACGGCGCGACCATCGCGGTCGCGCCGTCTGCGGTTCGGCCAGACGATCAGCTGGAGGAGCTGCTCGTGGGAGTGGTCGACGAGGTCGCGTCCTTGGGGCAGGTGTGCCCGGTGGTGCTCGTCGAGCCGTTGCCGCTCGAGGCCGCTGGGCTCGAGCTTGCGGCGGGAGTGGGGCTGGCGGCAAAGACGCACACAGCGGCCGATCCATGTCGGCGCGTGCGGCGGATGCTTGTCAGACGCGGATAGACTCGAGCAATGCCCGAGCTGGTGCCCTGGTTCCTCTTCCTCCACGTCCTTGGAGCGATCATCGCCTTCGGTCCGGCCTTCTCGTTCCCTGTCATCGGGGGCCTGGGCGGTGCCGAGCCGATGCACGGAAACTTCGCCACGCGGGTCTCGCGTGCCATCTCGACCAAGCGCGTGATCCCGGTGGCCGTGACGATGCCGATCACGGGGATCGGCCTCATCTGGGCGGCTGGCATCGACCCGTTCAACCGCGGCACCCGCTGGCTGCTGGTCGGCATCGTGCTCTACGTCGTGGTGCTGACCTTTGCCATCGTCGTGCAGCTGCCGGCCGTGCAACGGGTCATCGACCTCACTGCCGGACCGCCGCAAGGCGCTGCCCCGGCCCCGCCGCCGAGCGGACCTCCGCCCGGCTTGCGGGAAGCGGTGCGGCGGGTGCAGCGCGGCGGCACGTTCATGGCCTCCATGGTGGTCGTCATCGCCTTCCTGATGGTGGTCAAGCCGAGCTTCGGCTTTTGATCCCCAGATGAACCGCGGCGCCCTCGCCTACCTGAGCGATTCGGCGACGCGGATGGCAGCCGCCAGCGATGGCGCGCCCTCGACTCGATGCGTGACGCCGCCCTCCTCCCAGATGAGCGTGTCCCCGGCGAGCCGCAACGTGGTATCGACGACTCGACCATTCGCATCGCGGTAGAAGAAGAAGTGCTCGCCACCTGACACCCACCAGGCGTCGAGGCCGTGGATGCGCGCGGCACTCACGACCGCGCCGCTATTGATCAGCTTCTCGAAGACCTCCGGACCTATGTCGGCTCGGAACTGCGTGATGATCAGGCCGATCCGGGTCGTCGGGTCCGCGGGGAAGCCAGCGCGTTCGCCGTACAGGAGGGTCACTGCGCCGCCGGCGGGCGGCACCGCAACGTACACCAGGTCAGGCTTGCCCAGATCCGGCAGCGACGGCACGCGAAGCGAGAAGCCAACCCGACCGCGGGCCTCGGAGAGCGAGGTCGACTCGCCGAGTTCGGGCCCGGCCAGGATCGAAGGGAGCGGCGAGAAGGAGGCAGGGCCGAAGGTCAGCCGCAGCCCACCGAGAGCGATGCCGACCGCCGCGGCGATTCCCACCACCAGGAGCGTGGCTGCAATCGCGAGCGCGACGCCACGACTGATCGGGCGGCGCAGGCCGAATCGGCGGGGCGGGTTCGCCAGTCGCTCGGCTACGAGGAATGCGAGCGGTGGCGTCGCTGGGAAGGCGATCTCCGTCGCCAGTTCCGCGAGGCGGGCGTCCAGGGAGGCGTGTCGCTGCTCAGACATCGGCCGGCTCCCCCAGGATGTCTCGCAGGCGAGCGGTGGCCCGCGACAGCCTGGACTTTACGGTGCCGCGCGGACAGTCAAGGACGCCGGCCATCTCCTCCTCGTTGAGCTCCACGAACCAGCGCAGCGCGATCACCCGCCGGTCGTCCGGTCGGAGGCCGTTGATGGCTGCCAGGAGCTCCCGGCGCCGCTCGTCGGCGATGAGCAGCACCTCGGGCGATGGGGCCGCACCGCCCGAGGCTGCGTCGCGAAACACTCGCAGCGCCAGCTCGGCGCGACGGGAGGCGCTTCGCCTGCGATTGCGCGCGGCGTTGGCCACGATCCGGAGCAGCCACGGACGAAACTCCGCGCCGGCGCGGAAACGGCCCAACGCGGCATGCGCGCGCAGGAAGCCGTCCTGCGCCGCGTCGCGCGCCTCGTCGGCATCGCCGACCACCAGGTACGCGGTGCGATAGGCAACCTCCTGGTAACGGCGCACAAGCTCCTCGAAGGCCGACGCGTCGCCGCGTCGGGCCGCTTCGATCCATTCGCTCTCGAGCAGTGGACGGCCCTCCACCTCTGCCACTTGTACACCGCCACGGTAGCGGCGGTTCCCGGCACAGGTCAGAGGGATTGTCGCGCCGGCTCCATCTCGATCCAGTGCACCGCGTTGGCGTTGTCGGCCACCATGCCGTACCCCCGGTAGCCATCGTGACGATCGACCCACGTAAGCCCATCGGTGCCCATTGCGAATCCGGCTGTGGCGTATGCATCGGCCAGCGTCAGGCTCGGACCCACCACCGTCAGGCTGAGCAGCTCCTGCGCCACTGTGCCGGCCATCGGGCTCCGGATGTGGTCGCCACGCTCGTAGGCCCCGGACGTTGCGATCGCGCCGCCGCGGAGCTCCAGGACGTGCGCCACGGCATCGGCGTCGCGCGGGTGGCGAACGCCGATTCTCCAGGGCTCGCCGGGCTCGGGTTCGCCGCGAACCAGGATGTCGCCTCCGGCATTGATTGCGTAATTCCGTGCCCCGGCCGCATCCAGGATCCAGGCAGCCTCCTCGACCGCCCAGCCCTTCACCACGCCGGACGGATCCAGGCCGCCATCGCTGCGATGGTGGTAGATGTCGAAGTGCCCGCCGCTGTCGGCCCGCAGCTGCTCCGCCAGCGACAGCACGCGTCGCAGCTCGAGGCGGCACTCTGCAAGCGCCAGCTCGCTCCGGCCGAGGCGGCTCACCTCGCTGTCGGGGCGGTAGGTGCTGAACTGCGCGTCAGCCGCTCGCAAGGAGGCGAAGGCGGCCGCCATCGCATCGGCGCCAACGAAGTCGTCTCGCAGGTCGATCCCGATCGCCGTGCCCATGATCTGCTCGACCTCCAGCCGTCCGCGAGCGATCGTCATTGGCGCGCCTGGTCGAGCGCGGCCTGCAGGGACGCCGCGTATGCCTCGCTGGTGTAGGTGGCGCCCGAGATGAGGTTGATCTGAGCGTTCTGAGCTGCGAGTACCTCCTCGCGCAGCATCGGCTCCACCTGCTGGGAGATCCGGCCGGATCGTCCCTCGCTCGGGAGCTGCAGGGCCGTCACGTCGGTGATCTGGCCGTTCTGCAGGGTGACCTGCACCTGCGCCGTCCCGAAGAAGTACGAAATGGCGGAGCCGGTCAGGGTCACCGTGGTCGGAGTGGTTGTTGCGGTCGCCTCCGGCGCCGTGCTCGTCGGCGGCGCCGGGCTCGGCGATGCGTTTCCGTCGCTCGCCTGGCCTCCGGTCACCGTCTGCCGGTTGAACACAGCCAGCCCCTGCTGGGATGGGGTCTTGAAATTGATCAGCAGGAAGACACCGACCGCGGTCAGGAAGGCTGTGATGACGCCGCGCTTTGGCATGGAATGGTCCCCGGTCAGTAGGTGAATCGTTCGGCGTGGATGTGGGCTGGAGGCACGCGCAGCGCATGCAGGCTCGCCTGGACGGCGTCCATCATCCGGTCCGAGCCGCACAGATAGATGTCTCGCCGCTGGATGTCGGGCACCATGCGGCGCAGCTCGCGCGGCTGCAGCGGATCGGTCGGCATCCTCTCCGTCCCGCGCCGGCCGATCAGGTAACGAACCTGACCGCCGCGTTGCCGGACGAGCTCGTCGATCTCGTCGCGGAAGAGGACGTCGTCCCAGTCGCTGGCCCGATACAGCAGGGTCAGGTTGCCGCGACCCACGGGAAGCTCCTCGAGCAGCGCCCGCAGCGGCGTGATGCCGATCCCCCCGGCGATCAGCAGCAGCTGCGGTCGCGTGCGCCGGGCCTCGGTTAATACGCCGTACGGCCCTTCTGCAAGGACGCCGACGCCCGGCCGCAGGTGCTGTAGGAGGCGCGTGTAGTCCCCGGAGTCCTTGATCGTCATGCGCAGGTATTCGCCGTTTGGCGCCGCGGAGAGCGAGAAGGGATGGCCTCGCCACCAGCCGTCGGCGGTCAGGAAGCGCCAGATGAAGTACTGACCGGCGCGAACCGCCAGCCGGTCCAGCTGGCGTCCGACCAGGTAGACCGATACCACCCCGGGGCCTTCCGAAACGACGTTCGCAACGCGGAAGCGATGACGCATCGAGAGGGCAATCGGCTGTCCGATGCGGAAGACGAGCACCAGTGCCGCCACCAGCACGTAGAGCCCGATCCAGTAAATACGCGCCACGGGGTCGTGCATGAAGTCGCTCCCGACCACCAGTTGGTGTGCCGTGGCGAGAGCGATCGCCAGGTATGCGTACAGGTGAATTCCATGCCAGGTCTCGTAGGCGAGCCTGCGGCGTGCCAGGCGCACCGAGGTGATGGCGACCGCCAGCAGCATGGCGAAGCCGGCCGTCCCCATCAGCACGTACGGATAGGTGGTCAGCATCGTCCACAGCTCGCCGATCGCCGAGATCTTGTCGAAGGTCGCGTAGCCAACCGTGGTCAGGACGCCATGCCCCAACAGCAGCCATACCACCGAGAAGCCGATCCAGCGGTGCCACGCCGCCAGCCGATGCATCCCAAAGAGCTGGTCGAGCCACGGGCTGCGCGACATGAGCACGACTTGCACCAGCGCCAGATACGTTCCCAGCAGGGCGGTCAGCTGTCCGGCTGCGGTGAGCCCGCCGCCGGGCGTGCTCAGCTGGTCGAGGCCACCGTGCCGCCACCACATCGCGACGATGAAGAGCCCGTTACCGACGAGCAGCGCCCCGATATCGAAGGGTCGCAGGGCCCATGTCCGGGGCAGTGGGACGCGACGCGCCGAGGTCGCGATGGCAGCCATGTGCCACATCCTGCCGCCCGACTCTGGGAAGGTCCTGAGAACGACTAGTCGCTCGCGTTGACCTTCGATTCGCGGCCCTCGTGAGCGGGATGCTCCACCAACGCGATCAGCCTGGTCGACATGAATCGTCCGGTGCGCACCGGCGTCCCGCCCCGGGTCACCTCGCTCACCTCGACCACACCCCGGCTTGTGGTGACCTCGATGCGCCGGCCAGCGCGGGTCGCCTCGATCACGAACGTCTGCGTGCCCTGTCCGGTATCGACGACGGCCTCGACCCGATCACCCTTCACGCCGTGAGCCTACCAGTCCTCCTCGGCCCGGTACACCTCCACGCCCGCCACAAAGGTGGCCAGTACACGCGCATCCCCGACCGGCTTGCGTGCGTCAGCTCGGAGGTCGCGGTCAAGGATGACGAGGTCGGCCTGCTTCCCGACCTCGATCGTGCCGGTCGTCTCGTCCCGATGGTTCACGAATGCCGAGCCGATGGTGTAGGCACGCAGCGCCGTATCGAGCGAGAGGCGCTGGTCGGGAAGGAACGGCTCGGCGTCGCGGGTGTCCACGTCGACCCGGCTCATCGCCGCCTCGACCTCGAGGAGCGGGTTGGGGGTCGAGACGGTCCAGTCGCTCCCACCGGCCAGTCGCGCGCCGGAGCGCTCGAGGCTGGCGAATGCGTACTGCCAGCCGACCCTCCCCGGGCCGAGCACCGGGATCCGCAGGTCGAGCATCTGTCGGTCGTAGGTGGCCCAGATCGGCTGGATGTTGGCCACCACTTCGAGGCCCGCGAAGCGGGCGATGTCGGCGGGGTTGATCAGCTCGAGGTGCGCGATGTGATGCCGTCGGTCGCTCCGGCCGTTGGCCATCCGCGCGGCGGCCACGCAGTCGAGGGCGAGGCGAATGGCGCCGTCGCCGATGGCGTGGAAGTGGCACTGGAAGCCGATCCGGTCGAGCTCCTGCACCGCCGCGCGCAGCAGCTCCGGATCAACCATCGGCAGGCCACGGTTTGCGGTCAGGCGTCCGTCCAGGTCGAGGTACGGCTCGGTCATGAGCGCGGTGCCGTTCTCGATGATGCCGTCGACGAAGAATTTGACGCTGTCCGCGCGCAAGCGGTTCGGCTGCGTGCGCGACGCTTCCCGTCGCGCGGCCAGCTCGTCGATCTGCTCCAGGCCACGGGCGGTGTCCCAGGCCTGCGCGGCTACGACCCGCGCCGTGAGGGTGCCAGCCTCTGCTGCCGCCCGGTAGGCGGCGAGCTCGGCTGGCGGCACGTAGGCGTCCTGCCAGGCGGTCAGCCCCAGCGCGTGGAGGTATCGCTGTGCCGCCAGAAGCGCCTCGCGCAGCTCGTCTGGGCCTGGGCTGGGAAGGAGGCGACGCAGGAGCTCCACGGCACCCTCGTGGAGCGTTCCGGTTGGTGAGCCATCGGCGTCGCGCTCGATGCGGCCGTCCGGCGGATCGGGTGTTCCAGGTCCGATACCGGCCGCTTCGAGGGCGCGGGCGTTGACCCAGGCCGAGTGGCCATCGCGCGACTCCAGGAAGACCGGTCGATCCGGGATGGCGCGGTCGAGCTCCTCGCGGTGTGGATTCCCCCCGGTGAAAGCAGGCATCGCCCAGCCGGCGCCCTCGATCCAGCTGCGCTCGGGGTGAGCGGCGGCGAAGCGAGTCACCTCGGCGAGGTAGGCCGCGGCATCGGGCAACGCATTGAGATCGCAGTGGGCGTACAGGAGCCCACCCTGGACCGCGTGGATGTGCGCGTCCACGAACCCGGGGAGGAGCGTCTGGCCGCGGAGCTCAATCAGCCGGGTGCCAGGCCCGACCATCGCGCGGAGCTCGTCGTCGCGGGCGACGGCCTCCAGGATGCCGCCTCGCACGGCAACTCCCGCTGCTGCGGCTCGGGCAGCGGCTCCGGGATCGGCCAGCGTCTCAACTGCGGCCCCGGTGATGATCAGGTCGGGAGCGCTTGCCATGGCCCGATGGTAGCGGTCCCCTTCAGGAACGGATCGCACTTTGGGCTGGACCTGCGGCCGCGGGGCGTGGACAATCGGTCCATGGAGTCGCGCGTGACGCATGTGGCGGTCGAGCCCGCCAGCCCGATCAGTGACGCATCCGTCGGCTCGCTGCGTGAATCGTTCCGCGGCGAGCTGCTGCGGAGCGTTGACCCGGGGTACGAAGCCGCGCGACAGGTCTGGAATGGCACTTTCGATCGCCGCCCGACGATCATCGCCCGCTGCACCGGCACCGCCGACGTCGTGGCCGCTGTTCGCTTCGCCCGCGCCGAGGGCCTTGCCATCGCGGTCCGCGGTGGTGGGCACAGCGTCGCAGGCCACGGCACGGTCGAGGGCGGGATCG
>JBDTQD010000034.1:0-16668 GCA_039932375.1 Chloroflexota bacterium
ACCGGAGAGCGCCTCCGCGAGGTCTACGCGCGGGCGCATCCACGAGCCTGAGCAGAAGCGGAGCACTCCGATGAGTTATGCGCGAAACCTTCTCAGCCGGGGCGAGGAGGTTGTCTTCGAGAGCCGCCAGCACTGGTTCGCGGTGCTCGGCGAGACCTGGCCCTTCGTGATCCTCGCGATCCTGGCCCTGGCGGTGCTGATCTGGCAGACCACCTCGGCCCACGGGGACTTCACCGAGATCCTGCAGATCATCGCCCTGGTTGCATTGCTCGTCTCGCTGGGGCGGATCGGGCTCAAGATCTGGTCGTGGCGCAACCAGGAGTACCTGGTCACCACCCGCCGCCTGATCAAGGCGGAAGGCATCTTCAACAAGGATATGGCCGATTCGAGCTTGGAGAAGATCAACGACGCGCACCTGACCCAGAGCTGGATCGCGCGCATCTTCGACTTTGGCACGCTCGACATCCTGACCGCCGCCGAGGAGTCGGCCGGAATCCAGGACTATTACATGCTCGCCGACCCGGTCCGCTTCAAGATCGCGATGCTCAACCAGAAGGAGAAGCTCGAGCGCCCCGACCTGGCGCCGCCTCCGCGTATGCAGGCCTCGAGCCAGGCCCCTGCCATGCAGCGCGCCGAGCCGATGGCCCCGCGCGCGGGGTCAGACCGTGTCGCCGAGGTGCCGATGGGCGGTTCACAGCCCGCTCCGGCAACGCCCGCTCATTCGTCTGCCGCCCCGGCCTCGCCCCCATCACCGCCGCCTGCGCCGACTTCGCCGGCCGACCAGCTGACCGCAACCCTCGAGAGTCTGGCCGCCCTGCGCGATCGCGGCCTGATCACGCCAGAGGAGTACGAGAACAAGAAACGCGACCTGCTGGAGCGGATGTAGGTGGAGGAACCCCGGCGCTCGTTCGCCGACGGGCTCTACGGGGCGGAGCTGGAGCGGCGCATCGACGAGGCGGCAGCGGCGATCCGTGCCCGCCTGACCAGCACCCCCCAACTGGCGGCTCCGCGCCTGGCGATCATCCTCGGCTCCGGCCTGGGCGGCGTGGTGGATCTCCTCGACGCGGCTCCCCGGCTGGTCATCCCGTACGGCGACATCCCGCACGTCCCAGACGCGACCGTGCCGGGACACGCAGGCGACCTGGTTGCCGGCACCGCGGCCGGCATCCCGATCCTCTTACTCTCCGGCCGTGCGCACGCCTACGAGGGCTGGTCGCATCGGCAGTCGACGCTCCTGTTGCGAGCCTGCCTGACCCTCGGGATCGAGACGCTGGTGGTGACGAACGCATCGGGCGGCATTAATCCCGACTTCGACCCGGGCGACGTGATGCTGATCACGGACTTGATCAACCTCTCCGGCGACAACCCCCTCATCGGGCCGAACCTCGACAGGCTCGGGCCGCGCTTCGTGTCAATGACCGACGCCCTTGACGCCAGCCTGCGCGAGCGCGCACGCGCGGCGGCGGGCCGGGCGGGGGTGAATCTGCGCGAGGGTGTCTACCTGATGCTGGCCGGGCCGTCCTACGAGACGCGAGCTGAGCTGCGCATGCTGCGGACCCTGGGAGCCGATGCGGTCGGGATGTCGACCGTGCCCGAGGTGCTGGTGGCCCGGCACCAGGGTGTTCGCGTCCTCGGCTTCAGCCTGGTCACCAACAAGGCGACCCCGGAGATGGAGGGCGAGGTGACCCACGAGGAGGTGCTGGCGATAGGCCCGATCGGTGCGGTACGCGTTATCTCCGTCCTGCGCGAGCTCCTGCCGGAGCTGGGCTAGTGCTCTTCGGGTCGCCCTCCCTACCGGTCTTCGTCGGGATCCTGGTCGCCCTCGTGGTCGGGATCACGTTCCACGAGTTCAGCCACGCGCTGGTCGCGGACCAGCTCGGGGATCACCGGCCAAGGGCGTTGGGGCGGGTCAGCCTGAACCCACTCCACCACCTCGATCCGTTCGGCGCGCTCTTCTTCCTGATCGCCGGCTTCGGCTGGGGGAAGCCGGTTCCGGTCAACGCCTATGCCCTGCGCCCGGGGCGGACCGGCCTGACGATGGTCGCGCTGGCCGGCCCCGTGGCGAACTTCGTGGTGGCCGCTGTCGTTGCGGTCGCGTTCCGGGTCCTGCTATTGACAGGCCTGCTCGACGCCGAGTTCCCGAACCAGGTGCTGCAGCTGATCGTCTACTTCAACGTCGCGTTGGGCCTCTTCAACCTGATCCCGATCCCGCCGCTCGACGGCTACAACGTGGTCCTGCCGCTCCTGCCGCCGCGCCAGGCGTTCCTCGTGCAGCGCTACGCGCAGTACGGATACGTCGTGCTGCTCCTGCTGCTCGTCCTCTCGTATGGACCGGGCAATGGCCCGCTGGGATGGTTGTTCGGCTTCGCAGGCGATATCCAGAGGTTGCTGCTCGGTGCGTAGGGTCGGACAGTTCATCGGCCACCTGACGGCGCGCGTTGGCCCGGACGAGGAGGCCGTCGCTCGCAGGTTGCTGCCGGACGCGGCCTGGCCGCTCTTCGCGGCGATGCCGATCGCCGACCAGCGACATGCCCTCGATGCGGTCGCGCACCTGCTGGCGAGCGGGCACACCGATCCCGACCTGCTGGCCGCGGCGATGCTCCACGATGCCGCCAAGGGCCGCCGCATGCGCCTCGGGCACCGGGTCGCGGGGGTCCTGCTCGGGGCCGTCGCTCCGCGATCGTTGGCGCGCCTGGCCTCGCCCGACGAGCGATCGTGGCGATATCCCTTCCACCTCTACCTGCACCATGCCGCCCTGTCGGCGGACGCAGCGGTGGGTGCAGGCTGCTCCCCACGCACGGCGGCGTTCATCCGCGGCTCGACCGACCCGGCCGATGCGCTGCTCGCCGCCGCCCTCTTGCGCGCCGACGAGGCAAGCTGATGACCATGCCGCTCGACCCGATCGCCATCATCGATGCGCCGGCCGTGGCGCTGGCTGTCAGCGACATCGCATCGCCTCCGGAGTTCGAGGTGCAGCTCCCGATCTTCTCCGGGCCGCTGGAGGTCCTGCTGCACCTGATCGAGTCGCGCCAGCTCGACGTCCTGACCGTGCCGCTGGCGGAGCTGGCTGATGCGTACGTCATGCACCTCGCTACCCATCCGGTCGATTCGGGCCAGCTCGCCGAGTTCGTGGCCATGGCAGCGCAGCTGATCCTGATCAAGTCGCGCTCGATGCTGCCCGGCGAGATCCCAGTGGCGATATCCGAGCCGGACGACGAGGCCGATGAGGACGAGCTGCGCCGACGGCTCCTCGAATACCGAGCGCTGCGGGACGTCGCCCGTGCGCTTGGCGAGCGAGACCTGGTCGCCCCGATGCAGCGACGTGAGCCGCGCGAGTCGGACCTCCCGGGTGCCGCGGTCATTCCGCTCCCCGCCTCACTGCTGGCCGATGCGCTGCATGCCATGGCCGCGATTCCCGAGCCCGAGCCGCCGCCTCCCGAGATTGTGGCGCGCGAGATCACGATCGCGATGCAGATCACCGTGCTGCGCGCAGCATTGGCGACCGGCGGCCGGGTGGTGCTCCAGCAGCTGCTGGCCACCTGCCGTTCCCGGACCGAGGCGACCGTCACGCTGCTGGCGACGCTGGAGCTCATTCGCCGCCGCCAGGTGACGGCGCGGCAGCGCGACCTGTTCGGCCCGATCGTGGTGGAGACGATCGCGTGACCGCCGTCGACCTGCTGCCCGCCTTCTACGAGGCCCTCCTCTTCGTCGCCGAGCGGCCGCTCAGCAGCGCCGAGCTGGCCGAGCTGGCAGGCGTGCCGCGATCCGACGCCGAGGCCGCCCTGAAGACCCTGGCTGCCGAGCTGGCCGAGGGCCGGCGCGGCCTGCGGCTGCAGCAGATGGACGATGCCTGGCAGCTGGCCACCGCACCCGAGGTGGGGGAGCGCCTGGCCGCCTACGCCGCCCGTGAGGAGGCACGCCTGACCCCCGCCGCGCTCGAGGCGCTGGCCGTGGTCGCCTATCGCCAGCCGTGCACGCGCGGCGAGGTGGACCGGGTGCGCGGCGTCGACTCGGACTACGTGCTGCGCTCGCTCCTGCATCGGCGCCTGGTGGTCGAGGTGGGACGACGTGACACGCCGGGGCGGCCGATCCTGTACGGGACCACCTTCGCCTTCCTGGAGCGCTTCGGCCTCGCGTCGCTCGAGGACCTGCCGCCGATCGCGTCGGTCGAGGCTCCGACGCTGGCGGCCGAGGCCGAGGCTGAGCCGGTCGATGCCGGCTGAGCGAATCCAGAAGATCCTGGCGCGGAGCGGGGTCGCCTCCCGGCGGGGAGCGGAGGCCCTCATCTCGGCGGGGCGGGTCACGGTCAACGGTCGGGCAGCGCGCCTCGGTGACGTAGCCGACCCGCAGACCGACCAGGTTGCCCTCGACGGCGCCTCGCTCGCCGCTCCTCTGGCCACCGTCCATTACGCGGTTCACAAGCCGATCGGGATCCTCTCCTCCGCCCACGATGAGCGCGGTCGCCGCTCGGTCGTGAGCCTGGTTCCCGCTGTCGGGGGCGAGCGGCTCTGGCCGGCGGGCCGCCTGGACGTCGACAGCGAGGGGCTGATGGTGGTCACTAACGACGGCGCGTGGGCGAACCGCGTCCTCCACCCTCGCTACGGGGTCGAGCGCGAGTACGCCGTGCTGGTCGACTACGCGCCGCCGCGGGCCGACATGGATGCCCTCCTGGCCGGCGTCGAGCTGGACGATGGACCGGCTCGCCTGCTGGCGATCCAGTCTGCGCCGCCTCCGCAGGAGGTTGCCCGATGGAGCGATGAACGCGGCCACTGGCTGCGGGTGCGGGTCGGGGAGGGTCGCAAGCACGAGATCCGCCGCCTCTTCGCTGCGGGCGGCTACCGGATCGGGCGCCTGGTGCGCACCCGCCTCGGCTCGCTGGCGATCGACGGCCTACGCGACGGCGAGTGGCGGGCACTGAAGCCGGCCGAAGTCCAGGCGCTGGCCGGTGCTCGCCCCAGGGTCAAGGAGATAACGCCTCGCAGCCCGCTCACCGTCGCCATCGACGGGCCATCCGGCTCCGGCAAGAGCACGATCGGCCACTCCCTGGCGCAGCGGATCGGTGCGAATTTCGTCGACACTGGCCTGATGTACCGCGCCCTGACGCTGGCGGCCCTGGAGCGTGGCGTGGATCCGGACGAAGGGGAGGCGCTTGGTCGCCTGGCGCGGCAGGTCCGGATCGAGGTCCGCCGACCTCGCCGCGAGCAGACAGATCGGCGGGAGACGGTCCTGCTCGACCGCCGCGACGTGACAAGGGAGGCGCGTTCGCCGCGGGTCGACCGCGCCGTCTCGGCGGTCAGTCGCCACGCCACGGTGCGGGAGGCCATGCTGCACGTCCAACGCGCGGCTGCGCGACGCCGCGATACGGTGATGGTTGGCCGCGACATCGGCACCGTCGTCCTGCCAGACGCCACCCTCAAAGTGTTCCTGACCGCATCCGCGGCAGTGCGCGCCGCGCGCCGGGCAGCCGAGATGGGGCGGCCGGACCGCGGCGATCGGTACCTGGCCGAGATCGAGCAGCGCGATGCCGCGGACATCGGCCGCGAGGTGGCACCCTTGCGCAAGCCGGCCGGGGCGCTGGTGCTCGACACCGGCCAGATGGACGTCGCGGCCTGCGTCGAGGCCATCGCTGCGCACCTGCCGACTCGCCCGCCCTCGCCATGAGCACGTGGTTCTACTTTCCCGGCGCCGTGATGACCGGCTGGCTGAAGTGGCTGCTCGGGGGCGGAAAGGTTGAGGGCCTCGAGAACGTGCCTCGCTCGGGCGCCTACATCATGGTCAGCAACCACACCTCGAACCTGGATCCGCCCTTCATCGGCGGCGCCATCGGTCGTCACATCGGGCGGCCTATCCATTTCATGGCCAAGGAGGAGATCAGCCATTGGCCGCTGATCGGTTGGCTGGCGCGGGGCGCGGGCGTCTTCTTCGTGCGCCGCGGGGAGGGCGACCGAGCTGCGCAACGGATCGCGCTCGAGCACCTGGCGGCCGGGAGACCGATCGGCGTCTTCCCGGAGGGGACTCGGTCGCGCAACGGGGTCATGGGCGAGCCCAAAGTCGGCGTCTCGCTGCTGGCCATGCGCAGCGGGGCTCCCGTGCTGCCTGTCGGGATCAGCGGCAGCGGCAAGATCTTCCCGGGGCGCAGCCGATTTCCGCATCGGACCCGCGTCGATATCCGCATCGGGGAGCCCTTCCTCCTGTCGCATCAGCCCGAGGGGCGCCTCGATCGGGAGGCCATGACGGAGGGCTCCGAGCGCATCATGCGTAAGATCGGAGCGCTGCTGCCCGAGTGGCAGCAGGGCCGCTACCGGCCCGGACCGATAGAATCGGGGGGATGAGCACAGCCGTTCGACCCGAGGTTCGCATCGCCGAGCGCGCTGGCTTCTGCTATGGCGTGCGTCTGGCGATCGACAAGGCCAAGCACGCCCGCGACGAGGGGAAGGAGGTCACCACCCTCGGGCAGCTGGTGCACAACCCCGGCATCAAGGCCGATCTCTCTGATCGCGGCATCAAGACCGCCGACCTGGCTGATCAGGTCGAGGGCGGCACGCTCGTCATCCGTGCCCACGGCGTGCCCGCCAACGAGCTGGAGCAGGTGCGTGGCAAATCCGACCTGGAGGTGATCGACGCCACCTGCACCTGGGTCCTGCAGTCCCAGAAGGCCGCGCGCGAGCTGGCGGCGGCCGGCTACACGGTCTGCATCATCGGCCACGAGGATCATCCCGAGGTGAAGGGAGTGCGCTCGTACGCCGGCGCGAACCATGTCGTCGTGGACGACATGGACCGATCCACCTGGGAGCGCGTACCGCACACCAAGAAGATCGGCGTCCTGTCGCAATCGACCATCCTGCCCTTCAAGCTCGAGGAGTTCGCCGCCTTCTGCCTGCGGCGCTGCCACGACCTGCGGGTGGTCAACACCGTCTGCCCGGTCACCCTCACCCGCCAGGCCGATTCGGTCGTGCTGGCCGCCGAGGTCGACGCCATGATCGTGGTCGGCGGCAAGAACAGCAGCAACACCAAGGAGCTGGCGGTCAAGGTCGCCGAGGTCTGCCCCGAGACCGTGCACGTCGCCGACGCCGATGAGCTCGAGGCCGAGCAGGGCGAGTGGGTCCGGGGCAAGGCCCGGATCGGGATCACCGGCGGCACCTCCACCCCCGAGGTCGATCTGGAGGCTGTCCGCGACCGGATCTACGCTCTGACCGCCTGAGCCCCCGGCTTGAGGAGGCGCCGCAGGCGTCGTCGCAGCAGCTTGTAGGAGAGGTGCTGCTCCGCGATCTCGAAGTTGCGGCGGGCGATTCGTCGGTGCTTGGCCGGGTTGTCGAGCGCCTCCTGGACCTGCCGGACGGTCTCATCGGTGATGGCGCCGTCGATCTCGATCAGCTGCATGCCCAGTGGCGCGATGTCAGCCACGTAAACGGGGTATCGGTTCACCACCAGCGGGCTGCCGTGATAGATGGCCTCGATCAGTGCGTTGCCGAATCCCTCGTACAGGCTCGGGTAGGTGATCAGGTCGGCCGCGGTGTACGCGTCGCCGAGGGTGTGCGCCGGCGGAACAGGAAGGCCCTCGTGGTCGGGCTCGAATCGATCAGCCTCGTACCGCAGCTTGACGCCGGACCGCGCGGCGAGACGCTCCAGCTCGACCAGGTAGGCGAGCCCCTCATCCCCGGCGGGGCTGGTGATCAGGAGCAGGGCGTCAGGGTCCTCCAGCCGCCCGACAAGCTCGATCGCCAGCTCGATCCCCTTGCGGGGAACCACCCGGGTCGGCTGCACCACCAGGGCGCCCGTGGCACCCATCCCCAGTTCGCGGCGCATCCGATTGCGCATCTGGCGGGGATGCAGGGGCAGCGGCTGGTCGAAGTCGAATACGTTCGGGATGACCACCGAGTCGAGGCCGCGTCGCTCGCGCAGCTCGGCGGCGGCGAGGCTATTGATGCTGACGTGCCGAATATTCGGCAGATCGGGCGGGAAGGCATTCGCCAGGATGTCCGGGACCACCGTGCGGCTGAATCGCTCGCGCTCCCACCAGTAGTCGTGGTGGTGGCCGATGGCCAGGATCCCGGTCTCCTCGACCAGGCGACGCAGGGCCAGGCCGAGCGGTAGGTGCATGGGAATGGCCCAGGCGTTTTCCACCACCAGGACATTGAGCCGATAGCCCTGGACCCAGTCCCGCAGGGGCGGCAGCAATTGCCCGGCCAGCCGCTCGATCTCCCCACGCACCGACCCCGGGTTGCTCTCGAGGTCGAATGCAGCCGCCGTGACCCGTGCGGCGGGTGGATAGGCGAAGTGCATGGCCGGGATGAGGCGAGCATTCGAGCGGAGTGCATCGAGCTCCCCGGCGCAGAGACGGACCTCGTGGCCGAGGCCCTGCAGGACCGACTCCCACTTGGCCGCCTCGAAGGTGACGCCGTCGACCCCGGCCAGCCGAGTGCCCACGATCCCGATCCGCATCCGGGCCATCCTACCCGTACACTCGGGCCATGTCCCTTCCCGTGGTCGCCATCGTCGGCCGCCCCAACGTTGGCAAGTCGACCCTCTTCAACCGCCTCGTCGGCGAGCGGGTGGCGATCGTCGAAGATATCCCCGGCACGACCCGCGACCGCGTCTACGGCATCGGCGAATGGAACGGGCGCCGCTTCACGCTCGTCGACACAGGTGGCCTGGAGCTGGAGCCGGGCACCCACATCGAGGAGCGGGTTCAGGATCAGGCCCGCGTGGCGATCGAGGAGGCCGACCTGGTCCTGTTCGTGGTTGATGCCTCCGCCGGCATTGCACCGCTCGACCACGAGGTGGCAGACCGCCTCAGACGCGCAAGCAAGCCGACGATCCTGGTCGTCAACAAGGCCGATAACCCCCGTCGCGAGCTCGAGGGGGCCGAGTTCTACGCGCTCGGCTTCGATCCGACGATCAACGTCAGCGCCCAGCATGGCCGCAGCACGGGCGACCTCGCCGACCTCCTGGTGAACGCCCTCCCTCCGGCGCACCCGGACGAGATGCTGCTGGATGCATCGGTCTACGACGACCACGATCTCGGCGAGGGCGATCTGGCCGAGCTGGCCGAGACCGAGATGGGGGCACCTCGCGTCGCGATCGTCGGCCGCCCGAACACGGGGAAGTCGACCTTCATCAACCGGGTGCTTGGCGAGGAGCGGATGATCGTGAGCGACATCCCCGGCACAACGCGTGACCCGGTCGATTCGACCGTGATGGTGGACGGGGAGCCGATGATCCTGGTCGACACCGCCGGCATCCGACGCCGCGGATCTATCGACCGGGGGATCGAGCACTATTCGGTGCTGCGCGCCATGAAGGCGATCGAGCGCGCCGACGTGGCCATCGTAATGACCGATGCCATCGAGGGGTATACGGCGCAAGATGCGCACGTGGTTGGGCATGTCCTCGAGGCGGGCAAGGGGATCGTGCTGGTGATCAACAAGTGGGACGCCCTGGAGAAGGATGGCCACACCGCCGACGACTGGCTGAAGACACTTCGCCGCGAGGCGCCGTACCTGGCCTGGGCGGACATCGTCTTCGCCTCGGCCGAGACCGGCCAGCGCGTGGAGCGGATCCTGCGCGAGGCGCGGCGCGTGGCGGAGGAGCGCTTCCGGCGGGTGCCGACAGCAGAGCTGAATCGCGTCGTCACCGATGCCGTGCGCGCCCACCCCCCGGCGCACGTCCGCAATCGGCAGCCGAAGATCCTGTACGCCACCCAGGTGGCGATCGGGCCGCCGACCTTCGTCATCTTCGTCAACGATCCCGAACTGATCCACTTCAGCTATCGGCGCTATCTGGAGAACAAGATCCGGGCCGACTATGGCTTCCTGGGCACGCCGATCAAGCTCATCTTCCGGCAGCGGGTCTCGGAGGAGTCGGCGCGGCGCAGCTCCCGGCCACGTCGCGTTGCCGCCCGTGGCAGGCGCCGCTGAGATGAGCGATACCGCCCCGCCCAACTCGCCGGCGCAGGCAGTCCGGCCGCCCCGCATCCTGCTGTACACCGGGAAGGGCGGAGTCGGCAAGACCAGCGTGGCGGCGGCGACCGCACTGGCCTGCGCGGCACGCGGCTACCGCACCATCGTCATGTCGACCGACATCGCCCACAGCCTCGGCGACGCGTTGGGAATCGAGCTTGGCCCGGAGCCCGTGCAGATCGTTCCGAACCTGTGGGGGCAGGAGTCGGACGCCTACTTCAATGTGGCGCGTTACTGGGGCCGGATCCAGGAATACGCCGCCAGCGTCCTGCGCTGGCGCGGCCTGGACGACGTGCTGGCCGAAGAGATGACCGTGCTGCCCGGCATGGACGAGGTCGGCAGCCTGCTCTGGATCGCCGAGCACCACGATTCCGGCGACTACGACGTGGTGGTGGTCGATGCCGCCCCCACCGGCGAGACGCTCCGCCTCCTGTCGCTGCCCGAGGCCGGCAAGTGGTGGATGGAGAAGATCGAGCCGATCGGGCGCCGCATCACCAAGCTGACCGGACCGCTCATCCATCGCTTCGTCGGCATGCCGATGCCCGGCGGCGACGTGTTCGATGCAGGGGAGGAGCTCTTCCGGCGCCTCGACCACATGCACGACCTGCTGATCGACCCGACCCGGACATCGGTGCGCGTGGTGCTGACCCTCGAGCAGATGGTCATCAAGGAGGCGCAGCGCTCTTTCACCTACTTCCACCTGTACGGCTATCCGACCGACCTGGTGATCGTCAACCGGGTCTTGCCCGATGACGTGAAGTGGCTGTATTTCAGGGGCTGGTACGAAGCGCAGCAGCGCAACGCGCCGCTGGTGGAGGAGGCATTCAGCCCGATCCCTGTGCTGAAGGCGCCGTTCTTCGACCGCGAGGTGGTCGGAGTCGAGCTGCTCACCGAGCTCGGTGAACGCCTCTACGGAGAGACCGATCCGACCACTCACTTCTACAGCGGGCGCCCATACTCAGTGGCCCGCGAGGACGGACAGTTCGTCATGTCGGTTGAGCTGCCATTTGCGATGAAGGACGAGATCGGGCTCAGTCGCCACGCGGACGAGATCGTCATCGAGGTCGGCACCTGGCGCCGCAACTACGTCCTGCCGCGGCTACTTGTCGAAGCGCCAACGCTGGGTGCAAAGTTCGAGGACCACATCTTGAAGATCCGCTTCGCGGCGCCGCCGCGCGGCAACAATGGAGGTACGCCTCGTGGTTGATCAGAAAACCGCCGATCTGGCAGCGCGCATCGAACAGCTCGAGCGCCAGCAGGGCCGCTTGGATCCACGCAGCAGCGTGGAAACCGTCATGTGGTCGCTGATGCGCAATCTCTTTCCGTCGGAGACGCGCCACCACATGAAGGCCGCCGGCCGCGAGCAGTTGCTGGCAGCCCGCAGCTACCTCGATCACTGGATCTCGAAGCTGGACGGCACGCCGGCCGCCGAAGCGTCCACCCGGGAGACGATCGAGGTCGAGTAGGGGATGACCGACCAGATCGGCGTCATTGGCGCCGGAGCATGGGGCACGACGCTGGCCGTGAAGCTCGCCGCGGCGGAGCGGCCGGTCACGCTGTGGGCGCACACAGTCGAGGCCGGCGAGGAGCTCGCCGCCCAGCGTGAGAACCAGCGCTACCTGCGCGGCATCGTCTTTCCGCCGAACCTGCGCGTTGCGACCGATGAGTCCTACCTCTCCGAGCCGCATCGGCTCTTCGTGCTGGCCGTTCCATCGGCCTACCTGCGCGCGACCTTGGAGCGCCTGCGGGAGCGGCTCTACCCCGACGCCTCGATGCTGAGTGTGGTGAAGGGGATCGAGGAGGGGACCCACGCGCGCATGAGCGAGGTGGTCGCGGACGTGCTCCCCGGGCGACGTGTGGCAGTGCTGTCAGGCCCGAACCTGGCGCGCGAGATCGCGGCCGGGCTGCCTGCCGTGAGCGTGGTGGCATCAGAGGACGCGGACCTGGCGGCGGAGCTCGGATCGGTGCTTGGCAGCGATCGATTTCGGATCTACACCAACCCGGACGTGGTCGGAGTCGAGCTGTGCGGTGCATTCAAGAACGTGGTCGCGCTGGCATCCGGCTTCGTGGACGGCCTTGCCTTCGGTGACAGCGCTAAGGCGGGGATCATCACCCGTGGGCTGGCCGAGATGACGCGCCTGGGGGTCGCCGCGGGCGGCCAGCCGATGACATTCGCGGGCTTGGCTGGGGTCGGCGACCTGATCGCGACATGCATGAGCCCCCTCTCGCGCAATCGGCGCGCGGGCGAGCTGATGGCCTCGGGCATGTCGTGGGCCGATGCCGCCGCGCAATTGAACGGCGTCGCCGAGGGCGTCTTCACGGTGCGGGGCGCGCTCGAGCTGGCAACGCAGCTCGGCGTCGAGATGCCGATCGCCAAACAGGTCGACGCGGTCGTCCATGGGGGCCGCCCTCCCATGGAGGCGGTCGCGGAGCTGATGTCGCGCGTCCAGAGGGACGAGCTGACGGGGCTGCGGGTCTAGGAGATGCCGCGCTACACCCCCGAGGACTCGATGCAGAGCCCTCGCTTCACCGGTCCGTCGACCTTCGCCCGACTTCCGTTCGTCCGCACGCTCGAGGAGGTGGACGTGGCGGTCGTCGGCGTCCCGTTCGACACAGGCGTCACGTACCGCGTTGGCGGCCGCTTCGGCCCGAACGCCGTGCGCGCCGCCAGCGTGATGTTGCGTCCCTACAACTCCAACCTCGACGTCAAGCCGTTCGACGTTCTGTCATGCGTCGACTACGGCGACGTGGCGATCGTGCCCGGCTACACCGAGCGCAGCTTCCAGGCGATCGAGGAGGCGGTCGCCCCGATCGTCGAGGCGGGCGTCGTCCCGCTCCTGATCGGCGGCGACCACGCCTGCACCCTGCCGCATCTGCGCGCCACCCGGTCGCGTGGCCCTGTGGCGGTGATCGACTTCGACTCGCACACGGACGCCTGGGATAGCTACTTCGGCGAGAAGTACAACCACGGCACCTGGATGCGTCGAGCCATCGAGGAGGGGCTCGTCGATGTTGCCCACTCCATCGAGGTCGGGCTCCGCGGGTCGATCTATGGCGCCGAGGACTGGACCGGCCTGCGCACCGAGCTCGGCCTCGAGTACCTCACCACCGAGCAGGTCTTCGCCCTGGGTCCCGAGGAGGTCGCGGCCAGGATTCGGGCCAGGGTCGGGGATCGGCCGGCGTTCATCAGCTTCGACATCGACGTCGTCGATCCGGCCTACGCGCCCGGCACCGGGACGCCGGAGGCGGGCGGGCCATCGGCCCACGATCTGCTCGTCGTCCTGCGCGGGCTGACCGGGATCGACTTCGTCGGCTTCGACGTGGTCGAGGTGATCCCCGCCTATGATCCTGCCGGCCAGACCGCCACCTTGGCCGCCAACCTGGCGTACGAGATGCTCTCCCTGGTCGCGCTGCGGCGCGCCTCGGCCTGAGGCCGCGTCATGCCCGACGAATCCCATCTCGACTGGCGGAGCCCAATGCGACCAGGCTTCAGCTGGCCCGATGGCGTGCGCGCTGCGGCCTGCTTCACCTTCGACGTCGATGCGGAAAGCCCCATCCTGTTCGACCATCCCGAGTCGGCGAGCTGGCTCGACGTCATGTCGCATCAAGCCTACGGGCCGCGCACCGGCGTGCCACGCCTGCTGCGCATCCTCGACCGACAGCGGATCCGGGCCACCTTCTTCGTCCCGGGCTACACCGCCGAGCGCTGGCCCGAGGTTGTGCGCGCGGTTCGCGATGCGGGCCACGAGATCGGGCATCACGGCTACCTGCACGAGGGCGCGCATTCCGCGCCGGATCTCGAGACGGAGGAGAGTCGACTGCTGCGCGGGCTCGAAGCCCTCGACACGGTCGCCGGCATTCGCCCGGTTGGCTACCGCGGGCCGATGTGGGAGGCGTCCTTTGGGCTTCCTGCGCTCTTGGCAAGGCACGGCTTCCGCTACGACAGCGGCCTGATGGATGCCGATCACCCGTATCGGCTTGCGACCGGCCCGGAGCGCGATGCGCCCTCGATCATCGAGCTGCCGGCACACTGGAGCATGGACGACTGGGAGCCGTACAACTACCTGCCGGGGATCACCGGCTCAGGCGTGATCGCCAGCCCGGCCGAGCTGCTGGCCCGCTGGACCCTTGAGCTCGAGGCGCTGGTCGCGGAGGGCGGCCTCTTCATGCTGACCAACCACCCGTTCATCTCGGGCCGCGCCTCACGTGCCGTGGCCCTCGAGACGCTGATCGAGCGAGCTCAGGCGATCGACGGGTTGTGGATCGCCTCAGCGGAAGAGATCGCGGCGCACGTCGAGACCCTGGCCCTGACGCCGGTCGTGCAGGTCCCGCCCACCCCGGCCTGAACCGCTTGGTCCAACGGCGAGTGGCGGGGCATGCGCCCCCGCCACTCCGCAATACATGACCGTCGGCCGGCCTACATGGCTGTGCTCGACTTCATTGTCCGGGTGCCGATCCAATAGACGAGGAACGCGACCCCGCCACCAACGTAGTAGGCCAGGTCGGCGCCGTGGAACCAGTTGACGGTTGCCCAGTTGAAGGGATCGCCCCAGCTGTAGCCGAGCGACGAGTTTTGGAACGGAATCCCCGCTGCGAACCCAAGCACCAGCGCCGCTAGGCCAACCGTCCCGCTCGGCAACTTCGCGAAGTGCACGACCGATGTGGCATCGGCCTTGCGGCCACGCAGCCACCAGTCGGCCAGGACCACGCCCACGAACGGCGAGATCCAGTAGCTGATGAACAACAGGAAGTTCACCATGTTGCCGGCGAAATCACCGTTGTACTGCAGGACCAGCGTGAAGATGTAGCCGAGCACCGCCACGGCCGCGGCCGACACGATGCGCTTGACCCCGACGCCAGCCGCCTGCAGTGAGAGCGAGCCGGTGTAGTCGTTCATGGCGTTGACGGCGATGGTCCCGATGAAGATGGCGACCATGGCCAGGCTGGCGATGATTGCGCCCTTGCCTCCCAGCACCGCGTAGATGGTGTCACTCGACTCGCCGCCGATCGCCTTGGTAGCGACTAGCAGGCCCAGGATCTCGAGCCACGCCGACGCGATTCCCATCCCGAGCAGGGTGTACCAGAAGACCTTGCGGGTCGGAGTGTCGGATGGCAGGTAGCGCGAATAGTCCGATGCATAGAGGGCCCAGGCCAGCACGAAGCTGGCGACGATCGCCACCATCGCCACGAAGGCGCCGATCTGGTCTGCCCCGCTGAAGCCATCCTTCAGGCTCGTGTCTGCCTGCCCGAGGATCGAGATGGTGAGCACGATGAACATGGCGCCGAGCACCAGCGCGGCCCATTTCTCGAAGGTGTGGATCGCCTCGTAGCCGAGGATGCCGAGCGCGCCCTGGCAGGCGACGATGATCAGCAGGCCTGCCCAGAACGGAAGCCCAAACAGGATGTTGAGGGCGACAGCGCCGAACACGTTGTTGACCGCGTCCCAGCCAATCGTGCTCAACCAGTTCAGGAGGCCGGGCACAACGATCGACTTGCCGAACGGCAGGCGCGCTGCCGGCAGTTGCGCTAGTCCGAGCTTGGGGCCCATGGTGCTGAGCAGCGACACGAAGAATGCGCCGACGAGGTTGCCGACCAGGATCGCTGCGATCGAGGTCGTGAAGCCCAGCTTCAGGAAGTCGAGGGTCACGAGCGTCCCGATGAAGAACGCGGCGGGCACGAGGTTCGGTGTGAACCAGACGGTAAAGATCCGGCCGACCGATCCGTAGCGCATGTCCTCGGGGATCGGTTCCATCCCGTGGCTCTCGACCGAGAGGTCGCCCTCGCGCGTGGGCATCCCTTCTCGGGGCATCGCATCCGTTATCGCCATAGTCAAGTAGCTCCTTCCCTCACGGGGCGCCGCAACCAGTCGCGGTCGCAACTCGAAAAATGGCCCCCCGGCAACAACCGGTGTGGGCGTGTGCCTAGGCGCGACCTCCTTCCGCCGGCGGCTTCACGAATGTCACCGCCTCGCTCGAACCCTTGTGATGAACGATGCTGCGCGCGGGCTGGGTCTCCGCGACCACTCGTCCGGCTCGAACCACCCATCGCGCGGCCGGTCGCAGGCGAATCGCCTCGGCCTCGTCGCGGCAATCCAGGATCACGAAGTTGGCGGACTGACCCTCCTTCACCGCCCATTCGACGTCCGCGGCCCTGGCCGGGTTGGTGGTGACCATCTCGTAGGCACGGAAGAGCTCGGCGCGGCCGGTCATCTGGCCGACGTGGACGAGCATCGACAGGGCGTCGAGCATCGACCCGCGGCCGAGGGGGTACCACGGGTCCATGATCGAGTCGTGGCCGCAGGCCACGTTGATGCCCGCCGCGTCCAGCTCCTTGACGCGGGTCATCCCGCGCCGCTTGGGATAGGTGTCGAATCGGCCCTGGAGCACGATATTGTCGAGCGGGTTGGCGACGATGGTGACCCCCGCGCGCTTCAGGATCTGGATCAGCTTGAAGGCATAGTTGTCGTTGTAGGAGGCCATCGCGGTGGTGTGGCCGGCAACCACCCGCCCCTGCATGCCATCGCGGATCGCGCGAGCGGCCACGACCTCCAGGAAGCGGCTCTGCTCGTCATCGGTCTCGTCGCAGTGCAGGTCGATGGGAGCCCCTGTCTCCTTCGCCAGGTCGAAGATGAAGTGCACCTCCTCGACGCCGTCATCGCGGGTCCATTCGTAGTGCGGGATGCCACCGATCACGTCGCAGCCGAGGCGCA
>JBDTQD010000035.1:0-16457 GCA_039932375.1 Chloroflexota bacterium
TCGCGAAGTACCGCGGCGGGCTCTTCCGCTCGTGGCTGCTGCGGATCACCGCCAATGCCAGCTACGACATCCTGCGTCGGGCGCAGCGGCGGCCGACCACCACCCTCCCGGATGCAGAGGAGGGAGAGGCCGAGCTGCCCGACACCGGTGCCGCCGACCCCGAGGCAGAGGCAGGCCGTTCCGAGCTGTACCGCTACCTCGATGCGGCTTTGCGACTCCTGCCGGAGGATCAGCGCACGGCGGTCGTGCTGTGCGACGTGTACGGCATGGACTACGGCGAGGTGGCCGCGACCACCGAGTCGGCGCTCGGCACCGTGAAGTCGCGGATCCACCGCGGCAGGCTGCGCCTCCGCGAACTGATGGCTGAGCACCGGGAACTGTTCATCAGCGAGGTGCGTCTGGACCGATGACCATGCCGAACGCCTCTCATCCCGATGACGAGCGTCTTGCCGCCTATGCCGGCGGCGACCGCGATGCCGCCTCCGACCGCACGCTCGCTGAGCACGTGGCCGCATGTGACCGCTGCCGCCCGATCGTCGACGAGCTGACCCTCCTGCGCGGCGCACTTGCCGCCCTCCCTGATGTCGCTCCTTCCCGCCCCCTCCGCCTCATTCCCCCTGTTCCAGCCCCCGCCGCACCGCGGGTCGGGCCGCTCGAATGGCTGCGACGGCTCGCCGCGCCGGCAATGGCCGCCGGCGCCGGGCTGGTGCTGATCGGCGCCGTTGGCGCTTCCGGGATCGCAACGAACCTCATGTCCGCAACGGGCGGCCGCACCTCGACTGAGGCGGTCGGATCCGACTCCGCTGGGGCGCCACGGCCGCGGGGAGCCGGGCAGACGCCGGTCGTCGCGCCCGGCAGCGTCGACGACGGAACCTCCTTTGGCAGCCGCTCGAACAGCCCGGCCAGCGCGACGGACAAGGCCGTGGCCTCCCCCCGTCCTTCGTCATCGGCTCGCGAGAATGACTACCTGCCGGAGCAACGCTCGGCCAGCCAGCAGCCGTGGCTCACCCTGCTGCTCGCCGGCGTCGCCCTCTTCGCGACCTCGACCGTCCTTCGGTTCTCCCTGGCGCCGCGAGCCGGCTAGGCGAGCTTTCCCACCACCACTGCTGTGGCGATCAGCGTCAGGATGAAGATCGCGACGATCAAGGCTGCCCAGCCCGAGTCGCGGAACGTGCGCGGACCCATCTCCATGGGTTGCGGCCGGCGCGTCGGAGGCACGGGCACCTCGCCCGGCTGACGAGCTGTTCTGGGGGCTGCCTCTGTTTCGGCAGCGGTCGCGCGCCAGGTCGCCCATGTCCGGGTCGTCGTCGGCTGCGCCGGACGGATTGGGCGGCGCGAGGCGGCCCAATGTCCACTCCCAGGAGTCCCGGCCGCCGGATGCGTGCCGTCGTACTCGGCGCGGCGCGAGGACGATGACAGGATCGACCACGCATCGTTGACGAGCCGCATCCGGTTGGCCACCTCTTCGTCGGGGTGGAGGTCGGGATGGAAGCGCTTCGCGAGGCGCCGATGGGCGAGCGCCACCTGCTGCGGGCTGGCGTCGCGGGCGATCCCCAGGACCGCGTAGGGGTCGAATGGCGGAAGGCTCGGCACTGCGCGGATTCTAGGCGTGGGTGCCCGACGGGCGCTCGGCCGTTGCCAATTATCGGGCGTGAATTTGGCGGGCATTCAACGAGCTGGCGGGATTCGCCATCGGGCTAGACTGGCTCATGGCCGACCGCCGACCGATCCTGATGCTCATCGACGGGCCGAGCCTCGTCTATCGCGGCTACTTCGCGCTTCCGCCCCTCACCACCTCTGACGGCGCGCTGGTGAACGCCGTCTTCGGCTTCCTGCAGATCGTGCTGCGCGGCATGCAGGACCTCAAGCCCGACTACGCGATCGTCAGCTTCGACCTGGGGAAGCCGCAGTTCCGATTCGACGCCTACCCCGAGTACAAGGCCGGTCGTCCGTCGATGCCCGACGATCTGCGATCGCAGTTCCCGATCGTGCGGGAGGTGGTGACGATGATGGGGATGCCGATCATCGAGCTGGCCGGCTACGAGGCCGATGACGTGATCGGCACCCTGGCGCTGCTCGCCGCCGAGGAGGGGGTCGACACCTACATCGTCTCCGGCGACCTGGACGGCCTGCAGCTCGTCAACGATCGGATCCGGCTGCTGACCACCCGGATGGGGGTCGCCGCCACCGTCATCTATGACGACGCCAGGGTCGCCGAGCGGTATGGGCTGCGGCCCGACCAGATGCTCGACTACAAGGCGCTGAAAGGGGACACCTCCGACAACATCCCCGGCGTGCCGGGAGTCGGGGAGAAGACGGCGATCACCCTGCTTCAACAGTTCGGCTCGCTCGACGCCCTGTACGAGCACCTCGACGAGGTGAAGGGCAAGCTCCGCGACCGGCTCGCCGAGCACCGCGAGTCCGCCTTCCTGTCGCGCCACGTGGGACGGATCGTCACGAACCTGCCGGTGACCCTTGACCTGCAGGCCGCGCGGACCGGCCGCTATGACCGCCGCGCCGTGGCGCAGCGCTTCCGCGAGCTGGAGTTTCGCTCCCTGATCGACCGACTGCCGGCGTCGAGCATTGCGCCGACCGGGCACGACGCGCCGGAGCGCGACACGAAGGGCGGCCTGCAGCTCTCCCTCGACCTGCTCGGCGGCGGAGCTGCCTCCGCCTCCGCGCCCACGGATGGATCCGAGGCGGCGGCTCCCCGCATCGCTCCCGATCCGCTCGTCGATCCTGGCGGGGCGATCGAACATGTCGATCCGCGCATTCCGCGCGGCGAGGCGGACCGCATCGAGCTCGAGGCCTGGCTGGCGACGCACTGCGAGGCGGTCGGCCTCGGCTGGGCCTCCGGACCGGGACGCCCGCTTGAGCGTCAACTGCTCGGCATCGCATTCGCCGGCGAGGACGGGTCATCGTGGTACCTGCCGCTCGACGCCGATCCCCGCGACAGGAGCGCCTGGCTGCCGCGCTGGCTGAGCCGGGTCGATCGGCCGCTGATCGGGCATGACCTGAAACAGCTGCTGATCCTGTTCGACGGGTCCGGTACCACGCTCGGCGGCCCTGCCTTCGACACGCTCGTCGCGTCCTACATGCTCAACCCGGCGCTGCGCGCCCAGACCCTTGACGACCTGGTCGCGAACCGCTTCGCCGCCGAGCTGCCGCCACGACCGGTCAACGGCGAGTCCGGAGCCGAGGAGGGGGTCGTCGCCTGCCGCGCCGCGGGGGAGGCGTTGATCGCGCTGCTGCTCAAGCCCGCGCTCGAGGCCGAGCTGGCGGAGGCGGGGCTGTCGAACCTGTTCAACGAGGTCGAGATGCCGCTCCTGCCGGTCCTGGCCGGCATGGAGCTGGCCGGGGTGCAGATCGACGGCGCCGTGCTGGCCGCCATGGCCACCGAGTTCGGCGAGCAGCTCGCCTCGCTCGAGGAGCGCATCTATGCGCTGGTCGGGCACCCCTTCAACATCGGCTCGCCAAAACAGTTGGAGCAGATCCTCTTCCACGAGCTGGGCCTGACGGGGAGCAAGCGCACTCGGACCGGCTACTCGACCGATGCATCGGTCCTGGAGGAGCTGAAGGACAAGCACGAAGCGGTGGCCCTGATCCTGGAGCACCGCCAGGTGGCGAAGCTCAAGTCGACCTACGTCGACGCGCTGCCGATCCTGATGGACGGCGACGGCCGGGTGCATACCACCTACTCACAGGCGGTGGCGGCCACGGGACGGCTGTCGAGCACCGATCCGAACCTGCAGAACATCCCGATCCGGACCGCCCTCGGGCGGCGCATCAGGCGCGCCTTCGTGGCGCCGGCGGGAAAGCTGCTGCTGGCAGCCGACTACTCGCAGGTGGAGCTCCGCATCCTGGCCCACGTTTCGGGTGACCCCGGCCTGAAGGCTGCCTTCGCGGCGCACGAGGATATCCATCGCTCGACCGCTGCGCGAGTGCTGAAGCTCAAGCCCGAGGAGGTGACCTTCGAACAGCGCAGCATGGCCAAGATGGTGAACTTCGGGGTCGCCTACGGCATGAGCGACTTCGGCCTCGCCGATCGGCTGCGGATCCCGCGCGAGGAGGCGCACGAGTTCATCGCGAACTACTTCGCGGCCTATGAGGGGATCCGGCGCTACATCGTGGAGATGAAGATCCTGGCGCGCGACCAGGGCTTCGTGTCGACCCTGCTGGGACGGCGGCGCTACATTCCCGAGCTGTCGGCGCGCAACCCCTCGCTGCGCCAGGCGGGAGAGCGGATGGCGATCAACATGCCGATCCAGGGGACCGCCGCGGACGGGATCAAGATCGCCATGGTCAAGCTCGCGGCGGCCATGCGGGCGCGCGGCCTCCGGTCCAGGATGCTGCTCCAGGTTCACGACGAGCTCGTCTTCGAGACCGATGAGGCCGAGCTGCCCGCCCTCGCGTCGCTCGCTCGCGAGGTGATGGAGAGCGCCCTGCCGCTCGACGTGCCGCTCACCGTCGACCTCAAGGTCGGCGCCGAGTGGGATGGGATGGACCGCCTCGAGCAGCTCCCGGACGGGAGTTGGCGTCGGATCTCCGCGCCCGTCGAGGAGGCGGCGATCGACGAGCCGGTGCTGGCAGAGGTCGGCGGCTGACCGATGCCGGAGCTCCCCGAGGTCGAGACCGTGGCGCGCGATCTCGAGCGCTTGGTTGCGGGCGCCACGATCGCAGACACCGAGGTGCGCTGGGACCGCACGATCCGCCATCCGCAGCCGCCCGAGCGATTCGTGGCCGAGCTGCGCGGCGCCACCATCCAGCGCGTCGGGCGCCGGGCCAAAAGCGTGCTGCTCCACCTCGTCGATGGCCGGGTGATCACGGTCGCACTGCGGATGACAGGAGCCCTGATCGTGGCCCCGCCGGGGACGGCGGACGACAAGTACGCACGCGTCGTCTTCCGCTTCGCCGACGGGCGGGAGCTGCGCTATCGCGACGTCCGAAAGTTCGGGCGGATCGGGCTCTGGGAACCCGGCGGCGTTTCGCGAGCGGGACGTTCTCGCTCCGGCAGGCGCCGTGTCGCCGAATGGCGCGAGCCGTATCGGGTCGGGGACGTCTTTGCGCGTCACGGCCCCGAGCCGCTGGCACGCTCGTTCGGCGCCGCGCGGTTCGCGGCTCGACTGCGGGGTCGCTCCGCGCGCCTCAAGACCCTGCTCCTGGACCAGTCCTTCATCGCCGGAGTCGGCAACATCTATGCCGATGAGGCGCTGTGGCGCGCGCGTCTTCATCCGCTGCGGGCCGCGGACACGCTGACCGAGATCGAGGTGAAGCGCCTGCATCGGTCGGTGCGGGCGGTGCTGCGGCAGGGGATCGCCAATCGGGGCGCGAGCTTTGCCGACTACGTCGGGGCAGATGGCGAGCCCGGCGAGAATGCCGAGCAGCTTGCCGTGTATCGGCGCACGGGCCATCCGTGCCTGCGCTGCGGGACGCCGATCTCCCGAATCGTGGTCGGGCAGCGGAGCACCCACTTCTGTCCGCACTGCCAGACGCTGCCGGGTGGCCAGGAGCCGGGATGAAGGTCATCGGCCTGACCGGCAACATCGGCTGCGGAAAGAGCACGGTTGCGGGCATGCTGCGCGATCTCGGCGTCGCGATCATCGACGCCGATGCGGTGGCGCGCCAGATCCGCAACAACGATGGAGCGGTGCGCGGCCGCATCGAGGAGCGATTCGGCACGCTCGACGCCGGGCGCCTGGCCGAGATCGTGTTCACCGATCCCGCGGCGCTCGCCGATCTCGAAGCGATCCTCCATCCGCCCGTCCGCGATGAGGTGCGCGCCCGGCTGGCCGAGCTGCAGGCGGCCGGCGCCGAGGCCGCCTGCGTCGAGGCGATCAAGCTCCTCGAATCGCCGCTCCTCGACCGCTGCGACGAGACGTGGGTGGTGCGTTGCGATGAATCCCACGCCCTGGAGCGGCTGGCGTCCCGCGGCATGGATCCCGATGCCGCACAGGCGCGGCTCGCCAGCCAGACATCGCAGGATGCGAAGGTTGCCGCGGCAGACCGGGTGATCGACGGGTCCGCCTCGATCGACGATACCCGGCGGCAGATTGAAGCCGCCTACCGGTCGCTGATGGGAGCCGCCGAGGCCTGAAAACCGATGGCGTCGGCCTTGCAGCCGACGCCATCGGTCCTCGTCGTGGGAGGCTCAATCAGGGAGAGGGCGATGGGAAGACCGGTTGGCGCGGCACCGGGAACCCGAACTCCTTGAGCAGGGCGTCGAAGGTCGATCCGACGGTCTTGGCGGTGCGCGCGTCCTCGTCCGGTCGCAGCACCATCGTGAACTGGCCACCTGCGGCGGCAAGCTCGGAGATCTTCTCCGAGGTCCCCAGATCGGCCCGCAGGATGTAGATCGCCCCGTTGCGCGCAAGGATGGTGAGCATCTGCAGGGTCACCTTTGTCGAGGGGCCGGGGAGCACCTGCTGCGCGCCGGAAGCGGCTGGTGCGACCGAGCTGGCCGGCGCCGGGGTCTGTCCCAGCTCCGGGTTGATCGCGACGGTCACGATCAGGTCGACACGCTGGCCCGGCACCAACGTTCCGGCGACGGCGCGCTCGTCCGGGACGCTGACACTGACGGCCCGCAGGTCCGGCCCATTCGGGTCGAATTTAGCGCCGGGCTCAAGGATCGAGAAGACCTGGCCCGAGCTGGCAGATGCCAGCATGCTGCGGGTCACTAGCTGCCCGGTGGTGATCGTCACCGCGCTGACCCTGCCGAGGACCTCGTCGATGCGGGTGAAGGCCGTCTCGTTGGTCGGGTCGACCGGCACCGAGCGCATCGCCAGGTCGCCGTCCTCGATCGGCTTGCGGGAGGGGATCTCGCGGGCGGCGACCACAACCTGGCGCATCGTCACCTGTGCCGGGCCTCCCAGCCCGGTTCCGCGCAGGGCGACGAAGACGATCCCCGCCACCAGCAGGGCCATCAGCAGCCCGACGCCGATATAGAGCTTTGATCGTTTGCTGTTGGTGTCCGAATACTCGAATTCCACGACGAGGCTAGCTCCTTTGGTGCTAGTTCCACGGAGACAGGCGAGCCACCTGGGCACGCCTGAGGGCCTGGTCATTGGCGTCTGCATAGACCCCGCTGACCGCATGCCCGGTGATCGCATTGGCATCGAGCGCAGTGATCTCGAAGACCGCAAAGCCGATGATGTCGACGTAGCTGCCGCTACTGCTGGTGGTGGCCACCGTGAAGGTGACCGGCTGCAGGTGCGTCACCGGCTGGCCGGCGCCGTTGGTGCCGGTGGCCCGCACGTCGAAGCGGTAGCAGCCAGCGGCCAGCCCAAACGAGTTGACGCTCAGGGTCGAGATGGCGCCCAGTCCGCTCGCGGACGGCGTGACCGTGGAAGTGCTGAAGGTGATCTGGCCGGGGCTGATGGATGCGGCTCCGAGGCCGCAGTCACTGAAGCTGGCCGCGTCGTATGAGAGGGAGACGGCGCTGCCGGTGCTCCACTTGGTGGCCGCGGCACTCGTGGTCGAGACGTAGATCGGCATCGTCACAGTCCCGCCCAGGTTGGCGGTCGAGCCGCTGACCGTGGAGTTCGCCAGGCTGAAGTCACGGACCGCACCACCGATCTTGACCGGCACCGGGTAGCGGCGAGTCTGGAAGTACGGGTTGCCCGAGTGGCCCTCAAGCCAGACGGTGTAGATCCCGGCCGGGATCGTGTTGGTCTGGATCCCGCTCATCGAGACCGTCGTCCCGTTCTTGGCCGGGATGAAGACGTCGGCCGACCAGGTCGGCTGGTTCATCTTCCCTGCGGCCGGCGGCGACACGGGGGGCGTGGGCAGGATGTTGTAGGCCGGAAAGCCAGCCGCACTCGCGTTCTCGTCACCGTGCATGTGCAGAGTCACCGTGCTGCTGAACGAGTCATTCCGGGTCACGTTGAAGTTCGGACCGGTGACGGGACCGCCGGTCGATGCGAGTGTCATGCCAGAGGGCGGCACGATCGTGAAGTCGGGGATCTGCATCACCGTGCCGTCGTAGACGGCCAGCTCGATCCGATCGCCCACCGCGTAGACCTGGCTGACGTTGCCCATCACCATGGAGGTGTCGTTGCCCGACAGCGTTGCAACCTGGTCGTTCGGGTCGGCGGGCTGCACCACGGGCGGGAACATCGGCCCCGGATAGCCGTCCCTGAGGTAGGCGCCCTCCAGGTTCTTCAGCGTGTTGGTCGTGACGCCGGGCGGCACGTTGTTGTAGTAGACCCGCGAACTGACTGACTGGAAGTTGCGCACGTCCAGGGCGATGAAGCCGCGGAACGAATTGTCGTTGGCCGCCTTTGCCCCCGGACCGTAGAGCGTGAAGTCCGGTCCCGGTTCGGACTCGCTGGCCGGCGTGCGCCCGCCGTAGCCGAACACACTGACCGCGTCGACGGCCCCGTTGCCGCTCGTGGCCAGCGTGGCGAGCGCATCGCTGAAGCCGCCGCCGGGACCCGGGGCCGATTCGTATCGGCGCGCGACGATTGGGATCGCGGGGCCGCCCGCGAGGAGGCAACGTGCGCGAGCACCTGTGTCGAGGGTCTGGACCCCGACCAGGCGGGCCAGCCCCGTCTCGAGCGTCGACCAGATAGCGACCCGCACGCTGGTGCCGGAGACGAGGATCCCGGAGCGCAGGTAGGCAGGGTCGCCCGCATGGCCGTCCGAGTAGACCCGTCCACCGTCAGGAGCAATGGTGGCGTTGGCGCCGGCCGGCGAGCCCTGGACGTTGATCATGGCGATCGTCCGAGCCGCATCCGCCGCGACGCTGTCTGAATCTCCGTCGATCAACGCGCCGCATGCGGCCAGGGCGGCGGCATCGGCGGCCGTCTGGATGTGGCGCTGCTCGGCGTTCTGACGCCCCAGGTCGATGGTGATTCCGGCGAAGGCGAGCAGGATCACCATCAGGATCGCGACGATGACCAGCACCTGGCCCCGCGGGGTTTGGCGCATCAGTTGACGACCATGGTGGCCACCGCTTGATGGACGAAGCGCCCGTTCGAATCGGTGCCGAGGAAGCCGCCGACCAACGGCACGATGATGTCCGAGTGGTACACCAGGCTGACGCGTACCAAGCACCCCTTCCGCGTATCCGGGACGCAGTCCGTGGCTGTGTTGGCGGCCGTGGGACAGGGGCCGTCAGGGGTCGTCGTGTTGTCGCAATAGGAGACGGTCAGGTCGCCGTTCACCAGGGTGTCAGCCGTCGTGGTCGGGCAGGCGCCCGAGGTGGTCGTCACGGTGAAATGTGGGGCTGACGCGGACATGAGACCGAGGGCGTCTGTGGCCGCGGTCAGCAGGGCGCCGCAGCGTTGGGCGTCGTTCCAGCTCTTGGTGTGGTTGTTGTCGTAGACGTAGATCGTGGCCGCGCGCGCTCCCTCACGGGCCGCATTGGTGAGCGCCACGTTGGCGCCGAAGAGGAGCCCGAATTGGACGATCGCGACCACGATCAGCAGGAGCGGCATGAGCACAATGGCGAACTCGACGAGCGCCTGCCCACGCGGATGCCGGGCGTCCTTGTCGGGGGCCTCATTCGCGGCCGTGATTGGTTGGAGGACGCGCGCGCCTGATCCGGACATCGGTACTGGCGAGCGTAGAAAGGTGCGGTACTGACGGATATAGGCCAGTCGGGTACCCACGAATCGGTACCGATGGAGGTTTCGCTAGAATCGACTCCATCCCTTCGTCAACCATGAGGCCGTCAGCGCGCATGCCCGATCTCAGAGTCCAGGCCCCGTTCGAGGCGACCGGCGATCAGCCACAGGCGATCGCCTCGCTGGTCGATGGGCTCGAGTCCGGACTCCGGCACCAGGTGCTGCTGGGGGCCACGGGCACCGGCAAGACCTTCACGGCGGCCAAGGTGATCGAGGCGGTCGGCAAGCCGACCCTGGTGATGGCGCACAACAAGACGCTCGCCGCTCAGCTCTACCAGGAGTTCCGCGAGTTCTTCCCTGATAACGCGGTCGAGTACTTCGTCAGCTACTACGACTACTTTCAGCCGGAGGCCTACCTGCCCCGATCGGACACGTACATCGAGAAGGACTCGTCGCGCAACGACGAGATCGATCGGCTGCGCCACAACGCCACGCGTGCGTTGTTCGAGCGACGCGACGTGATCATCGTGGCGTCGGTGTCGTGCATCTACGGCCTCGGCGCCCCGGTCGACTACGGCGCGACCGTGATCAACCTGAAGGTCGGCGGGCACTACCGTCGCGACGGGATCCTGCGCCACCTGGTCGACCTCCAGTACCAGCGCAACGACGCCGCCATGGCGCGGTCGCGGTTCCGGGTGCGGGGCGACGTGCTGGAGGTCCAGCCACCGCACGGCGAGTACCTGGTACGGGTCGACCTGTTCGGCGACGAGGTCGAGCGCATCGTGGAGGTCGACTCGCTCACCGGCGAGGTGCTCGCCGAGCGCACGGAGGTCAACTTCTATCCCGCCACCCACTACGTGACGCCGCGCGACAAGCTGCTCGTGGCGATCACCAAGATCGAGGCGGAGATGGAGGAGAGTGTTGCCAAGCTCTCGTCGGAGGGGCGAGAGCTCGAAGCGGCGCGCCTCAGGCAGCGGACCGACTTCGACCTGGAGATGATGCGCGAGGTGGGCTACTGCTCGGGGATCGAGAACTACAGCCGCCACCTGGCCGGGCGGGAGGCGGGGAGCCGGCCCTGGACCCTGATCGACTACTTCCCGACCGACTTCCTGCTGATCGTGGACGAGAGCCACATCAGCGTCCCGCAGGTGCACGGCATGTACAAGAACGACCGGACCCGCAAGGAGATCCTGGTCGACTTCGGCTTCCGCCTGCCATCGGCGCTCGACAACCGGCCGCTCACCTTTGACGAATGGGAGGACCACCTGAACCAGGTGATCTACATGAGCGCAACGCCGGGTCCCTATGAGACGGAGCGCGCCCAGCGAGTCGCCGAGCAGCTCATCCGGCCGACCGGGGTGGTCGACCCGCAGATCACGGTGCGCCCGACCGCGGGGCAGGTGGATGACCTCCTGGCAGAGATCCGCGACACAGTGGCGCGCGGTGAACGGGTGCTGGTGACCACCCTCACCAAGAAGATGGCCGAGGACCTGGCCGACTACCTGGCCGAGCTGGGGATCAAGGTGCAATGGCTGCACAGCGAGGTCGACACCATCGAGCGGGTCGAGATCCTGCGCGACCTGCGCCTCGGCGTGTACGACGTGCTGGTCGGGATCAACCTTCTGCGCGAGGGGCTCGACCTGCCGGAGGTGACCCTTGTCGCGATCCTGGATGCCGACAAGGAGGGCTTCCTGCGCTCGGGCGGCTCCCTGATCCAGGTGATCGGTCGCGCCGCTCGCAACATCGGCGGCCGGGTGATCATGTACGCCGATCGCGAGACCGATTCGATGCGCGCCGCCATCGAGGAGACGAGCCGCCGCCGCGAATTCCAGACCGCCTACAACACAGAGCACGGGATCGTTCCCGAGACGATTGTCAAGGAGATCCGGGACATCAACAGCGGCCTCCGCCGCGTGGCCGAGGAGCGCGCTGAGCTCGACGTGGCAGGCAAGGAGCCGGGCGAGCTGGTGTCGATGATGAGCCGGCTCGAGGCGCAGATGAAGGAGGCCGCCCGCAACCTGGAGTTCGAGCGCGCGGCAGCGCTGCGCGACGAGATCCTCCAGCTGCGCCGCCTGCGGGAAGAGCTGGCGGCCGCGCCGGGAGAGATCCCGGCCGACGTCTACGCAGCAGCTGCCGAGAACGGCGAGTTCGGCGGCGAGCCTCGGCGTGCCCCACGCGAGGTGTTCAGCACCGCGGCGCGGCCGAACATCATCGCGGCTGGTTCGCGCCGCCGCCCACCGCGCCGCCGCCGGCCCTGAGGCGCGTTCCGTGGCCGGCACGATGCCGCATGCCATCTTCGTCGAGACGGGGCTCGACGACGGGGCAACCGTCGCGGCCTATGCCGCCGAGCTTCCGGGCTGCGCGGTCTTCGCCGCGAGCGACGTCGAGGCCACCAACGAGATGCCGCGTCGCGTCGCCTGGTTCGTCGACTGGCTGCGCCAGGCCGGAGAGGAGGCGCCGAGCTTCGTCGGCGACAACTGGTACGAGGTGGAGCGGGCGGCAATGCGCGCCGGGCCGGATGGCGCGCGGCGTGCCGCCTTCAGCCTGGATGACCTGCCGCCGAGCGAGGGCGAGTTCGTTCGCTACCTGCACTGGCTGGAGCTGGCGCGCGAGCTCCTGGCCGATTCCCTGGATGCCGCCGGCGACGACCCACCGGTCGACGCGCTGAAGCCGGTCGAGCGACAGGACCGTTCCCTCACCACTGCGCTGGGCGGGGCGCCGGCCGAGGCCGGCGGCGGGCCGATCGACCGCCTCTACCAGGCGCGCGACGCGCTGACCGCTGCGCTGGAACGCGCCGGGGCGACCGGTGACGGCGTGCGGCGGGCGCTCCGGCTGGGAATCGCCGACGACCTCCGCCTCGCCGACCGGCTGCGGGGAGCGGGCCGCTGACCCCGATCACCCTGCTCGACCGCGCCGCGGCGGCGCCGAAGCGGGTCCGGCATGCCGGACCATGGCCACTCCTCGAACCCCGTCGTGCGCCGGCCGGAACGCCGCTCCGCGCCCTGCAGGACGAGATGCCGCGCTGCGACGGCGAGACGCCACCCGTCCTGTCGGGGGACGGCAGCGAAGGAGCGATGCTGATCGGGCAGGCGCCTGGCTGGCGCGAGATCGAGACGGGCCTCCCGTTCGCGCACGACGCGGGGCGCCGGCTGGTCGGCTGGCTCGAGTTGGCCGGGATCGGCATCGACGACTTCCGCGGGCGCTGGTACGTCACCTCGGTCGGCAAGTGCTACCCCGGGCGCCGGACGGGATCGTCGGTCGATTCGCCCCCGTCGCGGGCCGAGGTCGCGCGCTGGGCTCCCTATCTCGACGGGGAGGTCCGCCTGGTCGCGCCACGCTTGGTCGTCCTCGTCGGCGGGCTCGCGCATCGACATGCCTTCGGGCCGGACGCGCGCCTGGATGACCTGGTCGGCCGCGAGCTGGCATGGGATCGAGCCCCTGGCGCACCGGTCCTGGCCCTGCCGCATCCGTCGGGCGCGTCCACCTGGCTGAACGGCCCGGATCGCGCCGAGCTCTGGCGGCGGGGGATGGAGCTTCTTGCGGCGCGCTGGCGGGAGATCGACGCGCAACCATGAACCGAGAGACGCGGATCGGGATTGGGCTGGTCGTCGGCCTCGGCCTCCTGGTCTTCCTGATGCTGACGCTCGGGTCACTCGGCGGCGTCCGGCTGGACCTGACCGAGTTTCCCGTCGGCGAGATCCTGGCCGAGCAGAACCCGGCCGTGCAGCACGGCACCGCCGAGCTAAGGATCGTGGGCTGGTACGCGGAGCTGGCCGGAGACTGCGTCGGGGACGCTGGGGGAGTCGACGCCTCGGTGGCCTGGCTGCAGCGCGACTGCCCATTGCGAGTGCTCCTCCCCGCCCAGCCCGGCGAGTCGGTGACGCAGGCCGAGCTCGAGCGAGATGGGCTGCGCCTGGCGGCGCCGAATGGCAAGCCATTTCCCTCGCGCGCGCGGCCCGGGGGCGCCAACCTACGGCTCGAGCAGCTCATCTTCACCGGCCACTTCGACGACCCGGCCGCGCACCGCTGCGTCCCGGATCGGCTCAGCCGGTGCAGAGCCACCTTCGTGGTGAGCACCTACGACGGACAGCTCCGCTGACGCGGAACAGAACAGGCGTTCACATCGGTCTGATATCATCGACCTGATGCCCTCCGATCGGATCGTCGTGCGTGGCGCGCGCGAGCACAACCTCAAGAACCTGGACGTCGAGATGCCCCGTGACCGGCTGATCGTGATCACCGGGCTCTCCGGCAGTGGCAAGAGCAGCCTTGCCTTCGATACCATCTACGCGGAAGGACAGCGGCGCTACGTCGAGTCGCTGAGCGCATATGCCCGCCAGTTCCTGGGCCAGATGGAGAAGCCCGACGTCGACCAGATCGACGGCCTCAGCCCGGCGATCAGCATCGATCAGAAGGGCGCCGGCCGGAACCCGCGCTCGACGGTCGGCACAGTGACCGAGGTCTACGACTACCTGCGCCTCCTCTTCGCCCGGATCGGGCGCATGCATTGCCCCATCTGCGGGCGCGAGATCGCGCGCCAGACGATCGAGCAGATCGTCGACCAGCTCTACGACCTGCCGGAAGGGACACGCCTGATGCTCCTTGCCCCGCTCGTGGTCGATCGCAAGGGCGAGCACGAGAAGCTGCTCGCCGGCGCAAAGCAGGCGGGCTTCGTTCGGGTACGGATCGACGGCGAGCTGCGCGACCTGGACGAGGAGATCGACCTCGACAAGAAGTTCAAGCACTCGATCGAGGTGGTGGTCGATCGACTTGTCGTGCGCCGGACCGATGACGACGGCACCTTCCGGCCCGATGCGTCCCGCATGGCCGACTCGATCGAGACCGCCCTGCGTCTCTCGGACGGAACACTCATGGTCCACCTCCCCGACGACGGCCCGAAGGGGAGCGACCGCCTCTTCAGCGAGCGCTACTCGTGCCCCGAGCACGGCGGCAGCTTCGAGGAGCCGGCGCCCCGCAACTTCAGCTTCAACTCTCCCCATGGGGCCTGCCCGGATTGCACGGGGCTCGGCAGCCGGCTCGAGATTGACCCCGACCTGGTCCTGCAGAATCCGTCACTCTCGCTTGCCGAAGGGGCGATCGTGCCGTGGCGGCGGATGGTCGCCACTGCATCGTGGTTCGCCACCATCCTGGACGCGGTGGCCGAACTGTACGGCTTCCGGACCGACGTGCCGGTCGGCGAGCTCTCCGCGGAGGCGCGGGAGATCCTGCTGCGCGGCAACCATGGCGAGCGAGTTACGGTGAAGTACCGGTCTCGCCAGGGGCAGGAGCACTCGTTCTCGACCACCTTCGAGGGGGTGCTGCCGAACCTCGAGCGGCGCTACCGCGAGACCTCCTCGGAGATGACGAAGGCCGAGATCGAGCGCTACATGACGACCCGTCCCTGCCCGACCTGCGACGGGATGCGGCTCAAGCCGGAGTCGATCTCGGTGACGGTTGGTGGTCGGAACATCATCGAGACGACCAGGCTGGCGGTGACCGATGCCTTGGCCTGGTACGCCGGCCTCCCCGATCTGCTGAACGATCGCGAGAACCAGATCGCGCGGCAGGTGCTGAAAGAGATCCGCGCGCGGCTCGGCTTCCTGGTCGACGTCGGCCTGGACTACCTGACGCTGGATCGGGCCAGTGCCTCCCTCTCGGGCGGGGAGGCGCAGCGGATCCGGCTCGCGACCCAGATCGGCTCGAGCCTGATGGGGGTGCTCTACATCCTGGACGAGCCCTCGATCGGGCTGCACCAGCGGGACAACGCCCGGCTAATCGGCACCCTGGAGCGACTCCGCGACCTCGGCAACACCCTGATCGTGGTCGAGCACGACGAGGAGACGATCCGCTCAGCCGACTGGGTGATCGACATCGGCCCCGGGGCGGGGGAGCACGGCGGCGAGCTGATCCACTCCGGTTCGCTGGAAGGGCTCCTGCGCAGCGAGCGCTCGATCACCGGCGCCTACTTGCGTGGGGACCGAACGGTGGCCGTCCCGCGTCGGAGGCGAGCAGGGAGCGGGAGTTGGCTGACCGTGCGCGGCGCCCGCGAGAACAACTTGCGCGGGATGGACGTTGCGTTTCCGCTCGGCCGCTTCGTGGCGGTGACGGGGGTGAGCGGATCGGGCAAGTCGAGCCTCGTCACCCAGATCCTGTACCCGGCCCTGGCGGCGAGGATTTGGGGGGCCCGGGAGCGGCCCGGCGCCCACGACGGGATCGACGGCATCGACCAGGTCGACAAGGTGATCGAGATCGACCAGAGCCCGATCGGACGGACGCCACGCTCGAATCCCGCCACCTACACCGGCCTGTGGGCGCCGCTGCGCGAGCTCCTGGCCGCCGTCCCCGAGGCACGCCTGCGGGGATACCTGCCTGGGCGCTTCAGCTTCAACGTCAAGGGCGGCCGCTGCGAGGCGTGCGAAGGGGCCGGGATCGTCCAGATCGAGATGCACTTCCTGCCCGACGTCTACGTCCAGTGCGAGGTCTGCAAGGGGAAGCGCTACAACCGCGAGACGCTCGAGATCCACTACAAGGGGAAGAACGTCGCCGAGATCCTGGAGATGACGGTCGACGAGGCGCTCGCCTTCTTCAGCGCCGTGCCGTCGATCCGCAACAAGCTGCAGACCCTGCACGACGTGGGGATGGGGTACATCCACCTCGGCCAGCCGGCGACAACCCTCTCGGGGGGCGAGGCACAGCGCGTCAAGCTGGCGACGGAGCTGTCGAAGCGGGCCACCGGGCAGACCCTCTACATCCTGGACGAGCCGACTACCGGGCTTCACTTCGACGACGTGGCGCGGCTCCTGGAGGTCCTGGCGCGGCTGGTCGAGGCGGGCAACACGGTGGTCGTGATCGAGCACAACCTGGACGTCATCAAGAGCGCCGACTGGGTGATCG